>NZ_DAMAUC010000005.1:0-212521 GCF_032079385.1 Anaerocolumna sp. | reverse complement strand
CTAAAAATAAATTAAGTCATTACGAAAACCCAATCAACACTTTTTGAGTTCTACACATCCCCAGGCAAAGCGTCCTGCAAAGATAAATTTTTATTTACCTACTAAACAGCTGTTAGCAGCGATTCTTCCAAAAATGGCTGTATCAGGAACCGCTACAGAGCCTAAACGGTTACCGCCATGAATCCCACCAGTTACTTCACCAGCTGCGTAAAGACCTGCAATTGGATTTCCGTCTTTATCAATGACACGGGCATCGGTATCAATTTGTACGCCGCCCATTGTATGGTGAACAGATACAACGCTTGAGAACATGAAGTAAGGTCCTTCACCAATCTTGTTAAAGTTGTCGGTACGTCCAAAATCTTTGTCTTCGCCGGCGTCAACCAGGCTGTTATAGTGTTCGATAGTTTCTTTTACTGCTTTAGCAGGGACACCGAAATGAGCACACACTTCTTCTAATGTTCCGATTGCTAATACACCGTTTTTCTGACATTGTTCAATTTCTGCAGCATAAGTTTCATATAATTCCTGTTCCTTTACTACATTAGCATCAATGATTTCATAAACCATGCTATCAGTTTGTTTTAATGTAGCATCAGAGATTACATCACGGGTACCTTTTTCGTTTACAAAACGTTTACCTTCTTTATTGACAAGTAAGGCAGTTGAGTTAAGACGTGCGTAATCAATGTAATAATAATTGCCTGTTGCAGGATTGTTTACAGGGTAGAGCTGAATATTTTCCATTCCTACTGTATTGGCACCGATTTCCATGGCCATACGAATACCATCACCGGTGATTGCAGGACTGTTGGTAGATGGGATAGAAGCATCCAGTGTTGGCCACATGGTATTATATTTTTCACGCATTTCTATATTTCTACCAAAACCGCCGGTAGCAATAATTACACCATTATTTGCATTAAATGTATAATTTGCACCATCTTTATGAAGTGCTTTTACACCGGTTACTTTTTTAGAAGCATCCTGGATCAATTCAGTTGCTTCAGTCTGTAAATAAATTTCCACACCTAATTCACGGGCTTTTCCCTCAAGAGTATCTACATAAGCAGGGCCATCACCAACAGGCCATAAAGTTCTTGCTACTTCGTGTCCGCCATACCAGCTTTGTTCATCACGGAATTTGATTCCTACATAATCCTTTAACCATTCTGCAGTTGGAAGAGCTTTTTCTGCAATAATTCGAACTAAATCAGGGTTACCAAGGTTGTATCCACCCTTCATAACATCATTATAGAATTTTTCTACACTATCATTTTTGATCCCTTGTTCTAACTGAACCCAGTTACCAGGTGCGGCAAATTCACCACCTGACATTCTTGTGTTACCGCCGGTAATATCCATCTTTTCAATTACTACTACACTGGAGGCACCTTGAGTCTTGGCTTCAATAGCAGCCGTAAGACCGGCACCACCGGCACCAATAATTACAACATCTGCTTCCACAACCTTATCCTCACCCTTTTGTACAACAGGTTTGATATTGTATTTTGACATATCTGCACCGGCAGTTTCTAAAGCATTTGTTACAGCAGCTAAGACTGCTTTACTGGAGGCAGTTGCACCGGAAAGTGCATCAACAGCTACAGATTGATTTTCAATAATACTTTTTGGAATAGCTTCCAGTGCTTTGGAACCAATACCAACTGTTTCAACGTTTTCAAGTACATTGATATCTGTAATTTTTTCATCAGCAATGGTAACTTCTACTTTTAAAGGACCCTGATATCCGGTTGCTTCACCGGGATATACGCCATCTGCAAGTGCAGTAGAAGGTTCTTCCTCTAAGAATTCTTTCATGGCATCTTTTACTGCTGCAATAATTGCTTTCGATGACATGGTTGCACCAGATACGATATCCACATCGGCAGAATTCTTTGACACAATTTCTCCGGGAAGTGCATCGATTGCTTTTGTACCGATTCCCTCTGTTTCCTGATGAGACTTTACGTCTACTTTTTCTATCTTATCTGCAGATAGTGTTACAGAAACAGTAAGTGTACCGCCAAAACCTTCTGCTGAACCTTCATAAGTTCCGGCTTTGTATATTCCATTTTGTTCTGGGGCTGCATTTGAGCCAGCTGAGTCATTTGACTTTACTCCGCATGCGCATAAAAGTAATGACATTGACAATAAAAGAAGTACAATTTTTTTCATAATAACCTCGATTCCGGTGCTTAGCACCTATTTAATATGACAGGGATTTGTGCTAAAGCACAAACTGTTGGTCCCATTGCATACCGCATCTGTTTGCAGATGTGGTACTGCATAAATTAGGATGAGAATTATGTATCTCAATAATTCCCATTAATCTTCCTAACATTCATTGTTATAATTATAACAATGTCAAATGGGATGAAAATGGACAAATGTTTCGAGGTTTTGTACTTTTTAGAAGCAACAGGGTGTCGAATCATGTATAAAAATGTTGTAAATCAATTTGGTAATAGGTATAATTAAGATAAACGAACAAACAACGAGTTGAATGGTGGGAAAACAGGGTTGAAACTAAATTTAAAAATTAAAACAAAAATATTACTATTCTTTAGTGGCAGTTTAGCGATTATTTTTTGCTCACTTTGTTTATTTATTAACTATATTATAAAGCCTCAGAATATGAAGGATACTGAATTTACAGTAAGCCAAATTATGGAATCTAAGGCAAATGAAGTAGATGCCTGGGTAAATAAAAAAGCTTTAGAATATCGCATTATTTCAGCAATCCCTGCTTTTTCCTCCATGGATGTCAGAGAAATCACTCCATTGATCAATCGCTTTACCAACTTATATATGAAGAATGGTGAAGTAATGGAGACATTTACCTACATTGGTAAGAATGGCTTTTGCTGGATTAATAGTGAGGCTACTGAAGATCTGATGGATTATAATGACTACCGCCTTGCTTATTCCTCGGATACGGAATTTGTGATTGGCCTGCCGACTATGAATCAGAATCACCGGGAGGTCATTTTATTCTATTATCCTGTTCTGGGTTATGGTAACGAAAAAGAGGCACTTATTTGTTCAGCGGTTCCTACGGTGGGTTTAAAAGGAATCGTGAATACCACCCAGATCTATGGCGGGAAGACATGGGTGATGAATCGAAATCATGACATCATTTCCACCAATAAGGAATATTTCTATAAGAATTATCTGGATATGGAAACTCTTAAATCTGTTAATACCAAATCAAGAACAAGCTCAGGCATGATACCTATTGTGGATGCAAATGGAGAAGCGTGTACGTTGTTCTTTACTCCGGTGCCTCATTATAACGACTGGATTACCTGTAATCTGGTGAGAAATAGTGAATTATCGAAGCAAACGGACGAGCTGATTGCAGGAAGTTTATTTCTCTTTTTTCTGTTGCTGATTGTTACTGCACTTCTTGGATTATTCCTGACTTATTTAGTGATGAAGCCCATTAAAAGACTTCAAACGTGCATGAATCAGGTGGAAGAGGGGAACTTAGATGCTTATTATGACTCAAAGGTAAGTAAAGATGAAATATATGAACTTGGCTTAACTTACAATAAAATGATCCAGCGGATATCGGATTTGGTTAGCCGTATTTATAAGGAACAGGAAGAAAAGCGAAAAGCTGAGGCAGCAGTAATGCAGGCCCAAATTAAACCACATTTTCTTTATAATACCTTGGATAATCTAAAATGGATGGCAAAAGAACAGGGAGCGGAGGAGGTTGCCAGTATGATTACTTCCTTATCCACCTTCTTTCGAATATTCTTAAGCAATGGTAAGGAAATGATAAGTATAGCGGAGGAATTCAAACATACAAAAGCTTATCTGGACATTCAATCCCTTCGTTATAAAGAAAAACTATCCTATGAGATTGAATTAGAGGAAGAGATCAAATTCTATAGCACGTTAAAAATAATTATTCAGCCCATGGTTGAAAATGCTATTTATCATGGGATTAAGCCCAAAGAGGGAAAGGGGCATATCCTTATTACAGGAAAGCGGACAGGTGATTTTATTGAATTTGCAATTAAGGATGATGGAATAGGAATGTCTCCTAAGTGCCTGGAGGAGCTGAATAAAAGGTTACAGAGTCTGGATTCCTCCAAACATTTTGGAATGGTGAATACACTTACCAGATTGAAAGCTACTTATGGAGAAGAAGCCAGTCTGACTGTTTCAAGTGAACCTTTTGTTGGAACTACAGTTACAGTAAAGTTTAGGGTTACGGAGGATATAGAATGTATAGAGCAATAGTTGTGGATGATGAAGAAATGATACGTAATGGTATGTCAAGGCAGATTGAAACTATGGGATTATCCATAAAGGTAGTAGCAAAGGCTAAAGATGGGGTAGAAGCCCTGGAACATTTTCATACGTACACTCCTGATATATTGCTGATGGATATTAATTTACCACGTATTGATGGATTGGAATGCATCCGAAGAATTCGGGAAATGAATCAAATCTGTGTGATTATTATAGTGTCAGGATACGATGAATTTGAATATGCAAGACAGGCGATTAAACACAATGTAGATTTTTATATGCTAAAGCCGGTTGAAGATGATGAGTTTAAGACAGTTATCCAGCAGGCAATTGCAAAGTACAATAACCGGATTGAACAACAAAATATCATTTCAAGGTTTACAGAACAAAAGCCAAAGCCCAGGTCAACCGTAATAGAGTTTATTAATACACACTATACCCAGAAGGAATTATCTTCGGAGATATTGGAGAAGGAGTTTAATTTAAGCCGTACTGCCTTATTTAAATTGATGAAGGAACTTACCGGAATGAGTTTTGTTGAATATTTAACCATGTTAAGAATAAACTATTCCATTCGATTATTAAAGGAGGATAAGACCATAGGGGAGATTTCTAACTTATCCGGCTATGCAGATCAATACTACTTTAGCCGTGTATTCAAAAAGAAAACAGGTTTTACTCCAACGGAGTATCGGGAGAATATGGAAAGGGAAAGGTAGAGTAAGTGAAAAGAGCAGTATTTGTAAGTTTATTTCTTATAATAATCGGTTGCTTTCTTACCGCATGTAAAGTTCAGGATAATACAAAAACCAATGGGGAAGGGGAAGGAGTTGTATCCGGAACTTTTAGGGGAGAAGCAAAAGAAGAGGAGGAGTACATATTAGTTGAGGTAATGCTGCAGGAGAATCAAATCTCTCATATTGAAATACTTAAGCACAATGAAACGCCGGGATTTGAGAAAGCCATGACTCAATTGATTGATGATATTGTAGCAAAAAATAGTATAGAGGTTGATGGAATTTCAGGTGCTACAAAAACCAGTAAGCGTTTTCTGAAAGCAGTTGAAAATGCAATTACAGCTGCGGGAATTACTCCAAAAGATCTGGCCTCTTCCAATGAATTAAACCGTAAAACAGATGGAGAATCCAGTAAAGTAGATTGCGATATTCTTATTATAGGTGGGGGAGGAGCCGGATTGTCCGCTGCCATTGAGGCACGTTCCCAGGGAGACGATCGTGTTGTCCTGTTAGAAAAAATGTCTTTTGGTGGTGGCAATACGAGAATGTCAGGAGGAGAATATGCAGCACCTGGTAACTGGGTACAGACCTCTCTGGGAATTGAGGATAGTGAAGAACTCTTTTTTAAAGATATATATGAAGGGGGTAATAAAAAAGGAAACAAAGAATTAATAAACATAGTAGTACAGAATGCTCTGCCAAATGCATATTGGCTCCGTGACTTCGTTGGTGTGGAATATAAGGATTATCAATCCTGGTATGGCGGCCACACAGTTTCCAGAACCTTATGGCCTGTGGGGGATGGCCCGAAGTACGTGGATACCTTAATTGATAAGGCGGTTGAGTTAGGTACAGATATTCACTATAACACAAGGGCAGAAGAATTCATTTGTAATGAGGAAGGTAAGGTTGTCGGAGTAAGAGCAAAGCGCAGCGGGAAGACAATAGAGTATATTGCCAAAAAGGGTGTTATTTTGGCAACCGGCGGTTTTGGTGCGAATGTGGAAATGAGAATGAAGTATGATACCCGCTGGAATGGCCTTGATGAAAGTATTCCTACAACCAATTCACCGGCTATTGTGGGAGATGGTCTAATAATGGCGGAAAAGGCAGGAGCTAATTTAATAGGACTTGGAGATATACAGCTGTATCCAATTAATAATCCAGCCACTGGAAACTATTACTTTATGGATTATGCCAGACTAAATTCCAATGCACTTCTTATAAATAAAAATGGAAAACGTTTTGTAGATGAAAAAAATACCCGTGACAAACTCTCGAATGAAATGCTGAAACAACCGGATGCAAAAGCTTATGAACTAATCGATAGTCAGGTAGTACAGGATATGAACTTAGAACTTTTATATGAAGGTGAAATTGCCAAGTGTTATGAGCAGGGGGTATTAGTGAGGGGAAGTCTTAGGGAGTGCTGTGATTATTTTGATCTGCCATTAGAAGAAGTACAAAAAACAATCCAAAGGTTTAATTCTTTTGCTGAAAAAGGAACGGATGAGGATTTTGGGCGGACTAAAAATCTTGAGAAAATAGGAGACGACACGTATTACATGTTCTCCTGTATTGTCTCCGTTCACCATACAATGGGAGGTGTTGAAATTGATAAATACGCCCGGGTGTTAGGAACGGATGGGAAGCCAATCAAAGGTCTGTATGCTGCCGGAGAGGTGACTGGTGGTATCCACGGAGAAAACAGACTGGGTTCATTATCTATGCCGGATACAGTTACCTTTGGGAGGATAGCGGCTCAAAGTGCAAAAAAGATGAAGTAAATATTTAAAAGCCATTACATAACTGAAGTTTCAACTTTCGTTATGCAACGGCTTTTTTTGAGACCGCTTCAAATTCAGTGTTTTGGAACTTTTGAGCCTTAATTATTTTATAAAATCCATGAACCACAGTCAAGGCTGAACCCCTTGCCTTGACAGCGTTTCATGGATTTTGTGTATTATCATTAAGCTCAAAATGGAGTATTCTGTAAAACGAGTTTACACGAAATAAGAAACGGAGCCCTTTTTTTAATTTCAATACAAGGTTACAGGTCGTACTTTATATGTTTCCACCTCAGAAACCTTTAATATTATCGGGCTTAATCCATTATATAAAAGCATTGAGTATACGTTGGATTTATGCCTTTATTCTTAAATTACTTTTTTTCAAAATTTAATATTGCGCCATCCTGATCTATTGACAATACATCACCGTCTTTAGTGAAGACCATGGTTTCGCCACCCTCGTCAATGGTTACTTCATCCCCATCTACTTTGAAGGTACCTTCTGAAGTTTCGCTATTGGCAGTAACAGTAACTTTACCATTTGTTTTAAATTCGATAACAAAATCAGCTATTCCAATGTCTTCAGCATTTATTTTTATACCTAAAGATTCTGCACTTGCCAAAGCCCATGAAGTATTATCAATAGCTGTTTTTTGCTTACTGCTGCAGCCAGCTAATAGCATACTGCATAATAAAATTATAGATAATACAGATAAAACACTTTTCTTCATCATTTCTCTCCCTTATTGTTAATAATTTGACACTAATCCATTTTATATTATTTACCATATATTTCTATAGGTATTATTTCCTATATATATTGTAACGGATATAAAATTTGTCTCAGTACAATTCTTGATTTGAAAGACAAAGTATTGTAGATAAAGGCTTAATTATTGACAAAGTAAATATAATAATGTAACATTATGATATAATAAATTACAAAACATTTAAGGGGCAAATATAATGTCTAAACGAAAAAATGAGTTTTCTCTGACGCAAAAGGAAATGGATGTAATGGAAATACTTTGGCAAAGTAACAAACCATTAGTTGCATCAGAGATAACAAAGATTAATGAGTCACTAAACATCAATACCGTACAGGCGGTTATTAGAAAATTATTAGACAAAAAAATTATAAAAGTATCTGATATCGTATATAGCGGAACTGTTTTGACTCGAAGCTACTTGCCGGTTTTATCCAAAAACGAGTTGATGACCCAGCAGTTACTCAGTCAATTTCAAAAAGACGGTGATAAAGTTACAATTCCTAATTTAGTTACCACATTGCTAAAACATGAAAAAAATGAAAAAGAAGTTATTGAACAACTAGAAATCTTACTTAAAGAAAGAAAAAAATCCCTAAACCAAGAGGAAAAATAGTATGGTTGTATCAAGCTCTTCCTTGATTACAATACTGCTTATTTGTAATTTATCAATCATAGCAGTATGGTTTCTTTTAAATAGTCATAAAAGAATATTACAAATCAGCATAAGTGTATTGCTGATGGGGATTCTGTTACTGCTTTTGCGGTTACTTATCCCATTTGAGTTTTCTTTCCAATACACAATATTTGAAAAATATTTACTGCCTAATATATATCAGTTCTTTTATATTCCGGTTATTGAATCCCATAGTATTTATGTGTACCACATATTTTTATTGATTTGGATTTGTGGAATTGCTTTATTTGGATTTAAAACAGTATCTACTTACATTAAATTCAAAAAATCACTTGAAAAAGAGCCGCATATTGATGAAGAAGCCATAAAGGATTTGATTAAAGAAGTGGAGCTTCTATATGGAAAATCTACTGATTTTACTGTAATTAGGACAAGCTCCGTTTCTGTACCATTGCTTTTTGGGGTATTTAAGCCAAAGATTATATTACCTCAAATTGATTTATCTGATAAAGAATTATACTACATAATTAGACATGAGGTTACACACTATCACCATTATGATTTATGGATAAAGCTGTTTGTTGAGCTAACCAGTATTATTTATTGGTGGAATCCTTTGGTATATATTTTAAAGCAGCAAATTGATAAGATTCTTGAAATTCGGGTAGATACAGCGGTTACAAAGCATATGAGCAAAGCTGAAAGAATCAATTATTTGGAATGCCTTTTGACAATTGCAAAAGGAAGTGCACCCTCACGGATTAACAGCTTTTCGCTAGCTTTTGACAGCAGAACTGCTTCTGTCCTTTCACAAAGATTTTATATTGTCTTAGACAATAATTTTGATCAAAAATTCGGAGCTAAAAGCTCAATACTATTTATAGCCCTTATGCTTATTTTAACGTTAATATCGTTTGTTGTAATAGAACCATATTCAATAGCTCGGATGGATCAGCAGCAAACAGTAGAATTAACTACTGAAAGTGCCTATTTGTTAGTAAATCCGAATGGTGGATATGATATTTTTTTAAATCATGAGTATTTTGGTACGGTTTCAGAGGTAAAAGATTCTTATTCTGATTTACGTATATACAAAAATGCGAAGGAGGCACTTTTTTATGAAAGTCAAAAGTAAAAGAATAATTTTATCATTAGCTATCTTGATAGTGACTTTGTCAGCTTTCCCTATTGATGTGTCAGCTCAAACCAGTAAACAACAACTTTCACCGATCACTATAAATGTTCAGGAAAATAGTGAACTGAGAGACGCATATCCAAATGCTCATGCTATTGGCTGGCGGTATAAATCTGAAAATGGGAAAGTATATAGGCGCCAATATAATTACTCAAGGCAGAAATGGATTGGTGAATGGGAGTTGTGTTAAAAGAACAATTTAAGACTTAAAATAGGTAAGCACTCTTTGGTCTCAATGGAATGAAGCCAAAGAGTGCTTTTTCATTTTAATTCAATCAAAAAATCAGAAAAATATCTGAGCATCCCTCATTTCTCTTTTTTATTAATTTTTGTTATTTTACACATAAATTTCTATTATTTTACACATTTGCTTGACAAATTAAAAAATATATGTTTAGATTTAATTGTATTATAATTATTAATACAGTATTTATAATAATGTATAGGTATTTAATTAATAGCATTGATATTTTAATAATGCAAGGGGGGATTCCAATGTTTTGGTAAGTTATAATTTATTATGGTTTCACTTTTTGTGCTAAACAACATCAATTAATTATTGAAAGTGAGGACTTTTATGTTTAAAAAAATATTATCATTATCTTTCGCAGCATTAATGGTTATGGCAATAAACACAACTGCCTTTGCTGCACCGCCTCAGCATAATCATGAACATATTTCAGTTGGTGATGTCATACATACTGAAACTGGTAATGATGTGGTTATCAAGATAAACGAAGATCAATCATTTTATACTGCGCCTTTAAGAAACTCTTTATTAAGGGCCGCCGACACCTGCTCTCATAATCAATTAGAGGCGTACGGATCTAAGACCTCTACAACTTCGAGCTACAATAAGTCAGATTCTACATATTGCTATAAGACTAGAACTTTACAGAATGCACGTTGTGTGCAATGTAAGAAAACCGGTTTTAAAATCTATGGTTCATGGACAGACGTTAAGCACTCTTATCCTTTATTCGGCAGTACATGTAAAAAATGTGGCTATAAAAAATAGCAAAAGTATTCTTTTAAAAGAATAGTAAACCATATAGCTATCAATAGGGGTTTGCTACCTATGTTCAAACATCAGGTGGCAGACCCTTAAAAATTATTTATTCCCCATGTATATCGCAGGCCAGCCTGCGATAATGCCCAAATAGAAATTTGTATCTACACATCAAGAGGCACATATTATGGAAATGTAGTGGAAAATTCACTTTTTAAATATTGCTTTGGAGTTACACCCTTATATTTTTTAAATGTTTTAATAAAATAGCTGATATCGTTATAGCCACAATTAAGAGCTACTTCAATAATTGTCGTATTGGTAGTGGATAATTGTTCACAGGCTCTTTCTATTCTATAATAATTAACATAATCGATAGGAGTACGAAAGGACATCTCCCGAAAGAAGCGGCAAAAATACTTGGGATTCATACCTGCAATTTTGGCTAAATCTTCAAGGGTTATATGTTCTGTGTAATGATCTTCAATATAGCTAAGTACTTTTTTAAAATGTAGCACATGCTGTAAAGAGGTATGTGCTACATTAATGTTTTCGCTATATAAATGTTCTTGCAACAAAAAGCCAAGAAACTGATAGAGATACCCCTTAATCAGGAATTCGTATCCTGGTTTCTTCTCTGTCATAGCGAGAAATAAATTTGAAACTGTGTCATGTATAGCTTTAGATTCACGAGGCAGGTGCTGTAAGAATATAATTTCGTGCTGTAGTATTTTTTTGGTTTGCTTAATACCGATAGAGTTTCCTTTCAAAAATAGATTCATATTGAAAACAAGGCATTCATAAATACAATGGTCAGGAATACCTCCATGTAAAATGCCGTCATGTAAGAAAAGGATATCTCCTTTTGTCAGGATATATGCCTGACTTCCTATGGTTAGATGAAAGTTACCTTCTAAAATCCGAATAATTTCATATTCCGGATGCCAATGATAGGGCATCTGATACCTTGGGTGACTAGGTTCAATATGATAAATAGCCATTGGAAAATCTATTGTTCCCTGCTGACGATGTTCTCTGTAATCAAAATACTTCATAAAATATCTCCTTAACAATAAAAGTGAATATTGTTATATTTTTAGTCCATTATAACACAAGATTTATATAAAGTACATTTTATAATAATAAGTATAGAGCTTAAACTCAATGCATAAAGCTTAAATTTTATGGATGAGAAATCATCTATAAGAATAAGGAGGATTCAATATGGCAAATAACAGATTAATTGGTGATTACCCTGTAATAGGCATTCGTCCTACTATTGACGGAAGAAGAGGGTATATTAATGTACGTGGAACATTAGAAGAACAGACAATGAATATGGCAAAGTCTGTTTCTAAATTGTTTGAAGAGAATTTAAGATATACCAATGGAGAACCGGTAAAGGTTGTAATTGCAGATACAACCATTGGCCGTGTGGCAGAAGCTGCAGCTTGTGCAGATAAATTTAGGAAAGCAGGCGTTGATATTACACTTACCGTAACTCCCTGCTGGTGTTATGGTGCGGAAACTATGGATATGGATCCTATGACAATAAAAGGTGTGTGGGGCTTTAACGGAACAGAAAGGCCGGGAGCGGTATACCTGGCATCTGTTTTAGCAACCCACGCACAAAAAGGTCTTCCTGCTTTTGGTATCTATGGACATGATGTACAAGATGCACAGGATACTTCTATTCCAGATGACATAAGGGAAAAATTATTACGTTTTGGCAGAGCTGCAGTTGCAGCAGCAACTATGAGAGGAAAATCTTATCTTCAAATAGGCTCTATTTGTATGGGAATAGGCGGTTCCATCATCGATCCTGATTTTATTGAAAAATATCTTGGAATGAGGGTAGAATCTGTAGATGAAGTAGAAATTATCAGAAGAATGTCAGAAGGCATCTACGATAAAGAAGAATATAAAAAGGCACTGGAATGGACAAAAGCAAATTGCAAGGAAGGTTTTGATAAAAACCCTCTGGAAGCTCAAAAAAGCCCGGAGCAAAAAGAGAAGGATTGGGAATTTGTTGTTAAAATGATGTGTATTATTAAGGATTTAATCAATGGAAATCCGAATTTGCCAAAAGGCTTTGAGGAAGAAATGTCCGGACATAATGCAATCGCAGCAGGCTTCCAAGGTCAAAGACAGTGGACTGATTTTTATCCAAACTGTGACTTCGCTGAGGCTCTTTTAAATACTTCCTTTGACTGGAACGGAGCAAGAGAACCTTATATTTTAGCAACAGAAAATGATGTATTAAACGGCATTGGAATGTTATTTATGAAACTGTTAACAAACCGTGCTCAAATATTTGCAGATGTTCGTACCTATTGGAGCCCGGAGGCAGTAAAAAAGGCTGCGGGATATGAACTAGAGGGTGTTGCCAAAGCTGCCGGCGGTTTTATTCATTTAATTAATTCCGGTGCTGCATGTTTAGATGCATGTGGAGAAGTAAAAGATGAAGATGGAAATGCAGTGATTAAGCCCTGGTATGAGATTACTGAGGTAGATCAAAAGGCTATTTTAGAGGCTACTACCTGGAATGCTGCAGATAACGGATACTTTAGAGGAGGCGGCTATTCCTCCAGATTTGAAACAAAAGCAGAAATGCCGGTAACTATGATTCGCCTGAACCTAATTCATGGATTAGGACCTGCACTTCAGATTGCAGAAGGCTATACTGTAAAACTGCCAGAGAATGTTTCTGACATACTTTGGAAGAGAACAGATTATACCTGGCCAAGTACCTGGTTTGCTCCAAGAACAACTGGTGAAGGTGCATTTAAGAGTGCCTATGATGTGATGAATAACTGGGGAGCTAATCACGGAGCAATTTCTTACGGACATATTGGAGCAGATTTAATTACTTTGTGTTCCATGCTTCGAATTCCGGTAAGTATGCATAATGTACCGGAAGATAGGATTTTCCGTCCAGCTTCCTGGAATGCTTTTGGAATGGATAAAGAAGGTCAGGATTATAGAGCGTGTACAGCTTATGGTCCGCTATACAAATAGGAGAGTGATTATATGAATATGAATGAAATCAAAGAACAAATTTGCGATGTTTGTTCTAAACTTTGGCAGCTTGGATGGGTTGCAGCAAATGATGGAAATGTAACCGTTAAATTAGAGGATGGCAGTTTCTTAGCAACACCTACCGGAATAAGCAAAAGCTTTATAACTTCTGATAAACTTGTTCACATTGATAAGGAAGGAAATCTTTTAGAGGAAAGCCAATACAGACCCTCCTCAGAGATTAAGATGCATATGCGCTGCTATGCGGAAAGAGAAGATGTAGGAGCCGTTGTACACGCTCATCCTCCGGTTGCAACAGGGTATGCAGTGGCCAATAAGGCATTGGATGAATACTCCATGATAGAGACAGTAATTGCCTTAGGTTCCATACCGGTTACTCCTTTTGGAACGCCATCTACCTATGAAGTACCGGAAGCGATTGCTCCTTACCTTGGAAGCCATGATGTAGTTTTACTTCAAAATCATGGAGCCCTTGCGGTTGGTGCAGACTTAATAACTGCATACTATAGAATGGAAACCTTGGAGTTATTCGCAAAAATCAGTCTGAATGCCCATTTATTAGGTGGTGCGCAAGAAATATCCAGAGAAAATATTGATAGATTAATTTCAATGCGTAAAAGTTATAAGGTAACGGGAAAACATCCTGGTTATAAAAAATATCCAAAGGGCAGTGAATAAACTTTTCCACGACAAGTGGGAAAAATGAAGAAGCTGCAAAATTTTATGCAATTATTACAAAAGGTGAATCTGTCCTATATGTAAATATAATTTTACAAAAAGGCGCAGTCACTATTTAACCTTATCAGGGAAGTACCTGCTTCTGTAACGACGCTAAGGACTTGCCTGTTTCAGTAGGAGAAGCGCCTGCTGAAATGCTACGTAGTAGCAGTGAGGATATGAGCAAATAACATAAGCGGATAGATCTGTTGTAGGCAAAATTGTCTGTGAGTAAAACTTGCGATGGAGAAAACTTACTCACAGCAAAATTTGTCTATAGCAAAAACTTATCTATGGAAAAACTTGTCTACGGTAAAAACCTGCCTTCGGCAAGTGGGAATATCCGCTTTAACTGGACAGGAGGAGTTACAATGGAAAAGTATTATCTGGCAATTGACATTGGAGCTTCCAGTGGCAGGCATATATTGGGAAGTATCAAAGAAGGTCAGATGCATTTAGAGGAGATATATCGTTTTAATAACAGTATGCAAAAAATGAATGGAAGGCTTTGTTGGGATACAAGGCAGATTTTTCAGCATATTTTAACTGGTATGAAACGCTGCAGAGAATTGGGGAAAATACCTATAAGCGTTGGTATTGATACCTGGGGTGTGGATTTTGTACTGGTTGATGGTGGCGGTCATATTCTTGGAGAGGCAGTGGGATACCGGGATAAAAGAACGAATGACATGGATGTAGTGGTGAATAAGTACATTTCAATGGATGAATTATATAGAAGAACTGGTATTCCAAAACAAATGTATAATACAATATATCAATTGATGGCAGTGAAAGAGACTAATCCCAAGTATCTGGAAGAGGCAGAAGCCATGCTAATGACCCCGAATTACTATAATTTCCTGCTTACCGGCATAATGAAACAAGAATATACCATAGCAACAACCAGCCAATTAGTTCAGGTTGAAACAAAGGATTGGGATTATGATTTAATAGACCGCCTTGGATATCCCCGCCGTATTTTTAAGACAATAGAGAAGCCGGGAGCTTTTGTTGGTAATTTAACACCAAAGGTACAAGACATGATTGGATATGACTGCCGGGTAGTTATGGCAGCTTCCCATGATACAGCATCAGCTGTTATGGCTGTACCAAGTACAAAGGAGGATACGCTTTATATTAGCTCCGGAACCTGGTCCCTTATGGGAATTGAATTAACCGAGCCAAACAATTCCATAGAAAGTAATAGAGCAGGATTTTCCAATGAAGGTGGCTATGATGACCGCTATAGGTACTTGAAAAATATTATGGGATTGTGGATGATTCAGTCTGTAAAAAAAGAAATAGGAGACCAGTACTCCTATGAAGAAATATGCAGTATGGCTGAGAAAGAAGATATCGTTTCTTTAGTGGACTGTAATGATAGTTCTTTTATGTCTCCCGACAGCATGGTAGAAGCTGTAAAGGCTTTTTGCAAGGGTACCAACCAGCAGGTACCTGAAACCCTGGGCGAGATTGCAGCAGTTATTTACAACAGTCTTGCCAAATGTTATGGGGATACCCTAAGAGAAATAGAAGCATTAACAGGAAAGCACTACGATACGATCCATATTATTGGAGGAGGCTCGAATGCGGACTACTTAAACATGCTTACAGGAAAGTATACCGGCTGTAAGGTGTTAGCAGGGCCTGGGGAAGCCACAGCCATAGGTAATCTTATGGCACAAATGATACATAGTCATGAAATAACTTCTTTAGCGGAAGGAAGGCGGCTTGTAAAAACCTCAATTCTTTCCAGTGGAGAATTTCAGGATTAATTAGCAAATAGATGAGCACTATATGAATTAGTAGGAGAGAAAGCAGGAGACAGGAGGTGAACATCACATGGGTCAGAGCCTGGGAAAGAGTGAAATTGATTACATACCTCTTCTTTACGGAGTTGATAACCTGTGATATATTTAATATATGAGAAAAAGAAGAATAGTATTTATAATCGTATGCTTTGTAATAGCAATCTTATTAGGTGAGAATCCAAAAACTGTTTCTGCTGCAAATGTATCGTTTACTTTTTTCTATAACAATTCCTGTGCCTCCTGTAAAGAAGATGAAGATATTTACCGGCTCTTTAACCGGTGCTTTTCCGTTGAGGAAAAGGAACAAATGAATTATGAAATTCTTGTTTATAATGTATTTCAGCAAGCAGGCAAAGAAGTTTATGAAAAATATTGCAAGGACTATCAGAGAGAAACCACCGAGAACGAGTTTCCGATTCTAGCTGTAAATGGGCAGTGGATTACGGGATATGAAGAGATTGAGCAGTATTTGAAAAATGATTTTAAGGAAGAACAAGAACAATCAACAGCTGAATATGATAATGAAGAAAAACATAATTCTACATCCCAGCAGAAAAGCCAGTTAGAAAGTAGTACAGACACTTCGGTTCTGGAACAATTAACTCAAAATTCCAGAGACAAGAATATTAAAAATAGTGATAAATATTTATTGCTTTTTACAACCTATTCTTGTGAGGAATGCGAAAAGGTTAAGGAATATTTGGGAGAAATTGATTCTTCTGTTACCATAGAAGAATATAATATAGGCGCAGAAAATGCGGTTGAGATATTGCAAACCCTGTATGCCTGTTATGGGGTGGAGGATAGAAGACAACATGTACCAACCGTTTTTATAGGAAATCAGGTTCTAACCGGACAAGAAGAAATAATTACAGCTTTAAGCCTGGAAGACGCATTTTCAAAGGCGACCTATGGAACATTTCTGGAATCCGTAAATCAAAAGGCAGGAAACGAAACTGTTAGTAAGATAAATTATTTGACCTTATTTGGATCCGGGCTGCTTGCAGGGTTTAATCCTTGCGGTATATCCATGCTTCTGATGCTATTATCTATTTTATTAACTGCACAATCGGGAGTGCTGAGAAATGGTATTTTATATATCGTTGCAAAGTTAATTACTTATTTTGGTATTGGGGTAGGTACCTATTTTGCAGTATCTGCTGTTTTTTCGGACGAATTGAAAAGTATTACCAGGATTTTTACAATGGTAGTTGCAGGGATAGTTTTGATACTTGCAGTCCTGAATTTTGTGGACTTTAGAAATGTAAGACGAAAACAGTATGGCAAAATTCATATGCAGCTTCCGGTTACATTGCGAACCTTTAACCATCATATGATTAAGAAAATGGGGAATGTATCTGAAAAATTCGTGCCATTACTAGCTTTTGGGCTTGGAATTGTAATTTCTTTCGGAGAATTTTTTTGCACCGGTCAAATTTATATGGCATCTATATTATATATGCTTCGGACACATTCCAAGAGTATGCTACAGATATTAAGTATGTTTTTGGTATATGTAGGAGCAATGATGCTGCCAACCATAGTAGTGTTACTGGTTATTTATAAGACCAGAACAACCAATGCTGTTTCGGAGTTTATGCTCCGTCGTATGGATTTTATAAAACTGTTTAATGCAATTTTATTTTTCACGTTTTTTATTTATTTGTTGGCTAGTCTGAGATAATAACCTGATCAATATTTTCAAAAGGACATAAAGCCAGAAGAAGTTGGCAGCATTCACTTTGTTCAGTTTCTTTTAATTTAATGAATAATTCTTCAGTGATACGCAGCCGTACTGCGGTGCGGTGAATGTCGCAGGGTTCCGGGTCATTAAAGAAACGAATGCTTTTTTCTATAATAACGGAGTCCTTTATGGGAATATCTTTCAGTAAACCTTCGTAAATGCATGTGTTATTATAAAAGAGCCGAATACTAGGGAGTGGGGATGCTGACTTATGATTAAAGAACATATGATAACTCCTTATTCCTTATTATTTAACCTTATCAGGAAAGCGGACTTGCCTGTTTCAGTAGGAGTTCAAAGGCCTGCTGAAATGCCGCGTAGTGGCAATGAGGTTAGAGCCGTAGCGTATGCGGATAAACTTACCTGTATGCAAAACTTGCCTGTATGCAAGTGGAATATCCGTTTTGACCAAGATATAATCATATAATACTATAAATTTTGTAGAAAGACAACGATTTTTCATGGAGAGGAGCAAGTGTGAAAATAGAATGAAAATAAAGAATCATAGTAAAATAAGTACTGATAAAATGAATCCAAATAAAATGGCAATAAAACTTCTGTTGTATTATTTGATGATCCTTTTGTTTCCAACAATTTTCACTACGATTATTTACTTTACGGCGCGGGAAGCTTTGCTAGACGTGCAAAAAGAAAAAACCTATCGAAACCTTACAGATACGGTAAGCGATTTTGACAGAGAAATCGAAGGAATACGAAATATTGCGATTTATTTAAGCAAAAACACTAAAATAATAGAGCTGTCAACCAATGAAGAACAAAAAAATATTAGTTATTATAGTATGTATAAAGTCGCAGATGAATTTTCCGTATATGCATTGACTAACTCAATGGTTGAAGATATTTGTGTATGGTATGTAAATAAAGATTATATTATGAGCATTCCCAGAGTTATTCCAAAGACAGAACGGGGAATTTCAACAATATCCTCTTTTCAGGGGAACTCGTGGGAAGAATTGGAAAAGGAATTTTGCGAAAAATATCACTATATTCAAATGGAGTGCGTGGAAGCAAAAGAGGATACAGATCAGCCGCAGCTTAGAATTGTACAATCCCTATCTTCAATTAATAAAGGAGTTTATAATGGAGCAGTTGTAATTTCATTGAATAATAAAGTAGTTACTAATTTTCTGAAAAAAATTAGTAATGACAATAATAGCAGTGTGTTTTTAATTGATGAAGATGGTAAGATTATTCAGAGTTTTCTAAAGAATGGATATAGGACAAGTGAAAACCAAGAAGCTTCAGGGATAGATGATACCCAAGTAGGCCAGAACCATAAAAACGCAGTTACTTACCGGGTAGAATCCAAATTTTATTCCTGGTCTTTTGTTGTAGTTACCCCGAAATCGGATTTGACGAATAAAATCGGATTTGCCAAATACTTTATGGTGTTTTTATATATTATGTCTATTTTAGCTGGGGTACTTATTTGTATCTATTATTGGTACCACAACAAAAAGATGGTAAATCAATATCTCCGATGTTCAGAAAATCTGGCCGTTAAGAATAAAGTACCAAGTAGGAGTAAAGCAGAGAATAAGAATCAAGGATTTTGGACGAGCTTAGGGAAATTTTTGGAGCAGGTAGAAAATCTTCAGGTTACTTTGGATAAACAGCAGGAAATTGTACATAAAGAATGTATCAGAAAAATACTACTGGGTAAATACAGAAACATTCAGGAATTCGAGGACGAGGTGGGAGATGAAGCTGAAAGATTTAAGCAGTTTTCAGGATTTTACGTTGTGGTTGTGAGAGTTGAGACACAGCTATCCGGTGATTTCCTTATCTCAAACCAGGAATTACAAGAGAAAGTACAGGACTTTTTTGCATCGGAACTGACGATACCACATTGGATCTATCCCATTGAGCATTATACCTATGCAATGATATTGGCGGATAATCAGAACCGGAATATATTTAGTATCAAAGAAGAGCTGGGTAAATCGAATTTGTACAATAACAGTGTTGGCGGAAGCTTCATAGGAATCAGTCAGCGGGTTGATAATATAATGGAGTTGTCAGCAGCCTATGAAGAAGCCTTGGGAATCTGTAAAAGCGCAAGCTTTTTCCAAATCCATGTACCGTTGATTAGAGAAGTAGCAGTAGAAGAAATCCAGGGAGAAATAATGTCTTTGGAAAATGAGTACCAATTAGAGCAGACCCTTCTTCATGGTTCGGAGAATGATTTAGAGTCTATTTTACTCCAGATTCGTGAATTAAATACAGAACAGGTGCAGCATCAATACTGGTTGACCCATATGATAAAGATGCTTCAGTGTATATTGGTCCGTTGTTTAAAAAAAGAAAAGGATGATTTTAGCAATCAACTCATTGTAAAGGTACAGAAGACAGAATGGCCGGATGAAATATTTGCACTTTTACGTACAGCGAAACGGCATCAGGTGAAAGTAGCGGAAGAAATAAAGGATAAACAACATGTAGAAATAAAGCTGGAACTGGAAAGATTAATCGGAGAGCAGTATCCAAATGTAAACTTTAATCTGGCGATGCTGGCTGAAAATATGAATACATCTGAACAGCGGCTTTATAAAGAATTTAAATTATACTTTGGAGTTACCTTTAGTGATTACCTGGAAAACTTACGAATACAAAAAGCAGGTGAGCTATTAGAAGAAGGAATAGCGGTAAAAGAAGTAGCTGTTCAGGTTGGGTATGGAAGTGACTATTCATTTAGACGAGCATTTAAACGATGTACCGGTATGACACCGAGTACTTACATCAAAATAAAGTAAAGGAAAATAGACATGCGTAAAAAAACGTATGTCTATTTTTATGGCAAAATGACTAAAAATAATTGGAAATTGCACATAAATACAGTGAAACAACAAAAAATGTATGGCTTGAAAAAATTGTACGTTGTACAAAACGTATAAAAATGGTATAAAAAATGTGTAGCAATTATTAAAAGTGTTCAACACAGAATTGGTTACTGCAGGAACCTGTTCAAAAAAGCATTATTTACATTTATTAATAAAAAAAGGAGAGGGCTATGAAAAGAAAATTGAAACAATTGATTGCATTAACACTAAGTGCTGTAATGGTATTAGGATTGACAGCATGTGGAAAAAGTAATGACAGTGTATCTTCAACAAATAAGAAGGTAGCTTTAACAGAGCCAGGAACATATCCAATCGTAGCAGATGGAGAAAAATTAACTTTAACATGTTTTACCATGACAATGCCAAATGTTGAGGACCTTGAGACTAATGATTTCACTAAATATTTGGAAGAGAAGACCGGTATACATATTGAATTTGAAACAGGGACCAGGGATGACTGGGAAGATAAATTAAATATGTCCTTACAGTCAGGGGATTACCCGGATATCATTTTGGGCGTAAGTCCTAACTTAGCAAAGTATGGTGTGAAAGAAGGAATCTTAATTAAATTAGACGATTTAATTAACGAAGAAAATACACCAAACTATTACAACATGTTCAAAAATCAGTTAGATTTAAGCCGTGAATCGGATGGAAATATCTACTCTTTATTATCTACCAACGATTGCTATCATTGTTCCTATGGCAGGAAAATGTGGATTAATACTAAGTATTTAGAGGATATGGGATGCAAAATGCCAGAGACAACAGAGGAATTCTATGAGGTATGTAAGAAATTCCTTGAATACAAACCCAATGGAATCGCAATTGGTGGCACTGCTCCCGGTGCAGGCTGGTTTTCCACTTTCCAGGATTGGCTGATGGGTTCCTTCTTACTTTGCCCAAGTAAATCTTACACTTTAAATGTGTATGATATGACTGCAGTAAATAGAGACGGAAAGATCGTATCTGCAGCAACAGATAACAGGTACAAAGATTTCCTTGCCTATTGTAATTCTTTATACAAACTTGGTGCAATCTATGACGGTAACTTTACGCAGACAGGGGAACAGCTAAAGACAATTATTAATCAGGATGATGCTCCAGTATTATGTTTCCCGGAAGGAACAATTTCAGATTATATTGATTCCGCAGGGAATCCAGACCTTTACAAACAGTATGCAACACTGGCACCATTAGAAGGACCGGAGGGTACAAGACTTTCTTCTTACTTTAAATATGCATCAATTGGAAGCGGAAGCTTCTGTATCACAGATAAATGTAAAAACCCAGAAGCAGCATTACGTTGGGTAGACTTCTTCTACTCAGCAACTGGCGACCTTAGTTCCCAGTATGGTGCAGATGAGGGAGTTGACTGGGTGTTAAATCCAGAAGGTGAAGTTGGATTAAATGGGAAACCAGCATTATACAAAGTATTAAATGCATACTCTGCCGAAACACAGAATCATGACTGGCAGGATATTGGTATCCGTGTTGCTCCGGCTGATTACAGATTGGGCCAGGCAGTTACTCCAAACATTGATCCTTATGCACCAGATGGACTGGAAAAACTTTTATTTGAATCAAGTAAGAATGATTATGAACCATATGCACAAAATGAGGCAAATTCCGATTTAGATATGATTCCAGAGTTAAAAATGACAGATGAAGAATCGACCAATGTATCTACTGTTGCGGTAGAAGTTGAAAAAATCATTATTGAATCTTCCGTTGCATTTATTACAGGAGCAAAAGATATAAATACGGAGTGGGATAGCTTTATAAACGCTTTAGATAAAGCTGGATTACAAACATTATTAGATACTTATCAGACAGCTTATGACAGAATGATGAAAAATTAGGAATAAGAGATGAGCTGCTGCCTTCGTGCAGCAGCTTAATCTGAAAGGAGAAAAGACTTGAAAAATAAGACGAAAAAACGTAAACGAGCTTTGGGAAGATCCAACTGGCAATTTTGGCTCATTATTAGTATTCCCTTGTTATATGCGATTGTTTTTGCTTATATTCCAATGGGCGGAATTATAATGGCGTTTAAGGATTATAGCATTAAGAGAGGATTTTTAGGGAGTGACTGGGTTGGATTAAAATATTTCAAACAATTTTTATCGTCTACCTCCAGTATTAAAGTTATTAAAAACACACTGATACTGGGTGTATATTCTCTGGTTGTAAATTTCCCATTTCCAATTATTCTGGCGATTATGTTAAATGAAATCAGAAGTGTGAAGTTTAAGAAAACCGTACAGATGGTCACTTATGCACCATACTTTATTTCTATCGTTGTTATGGTGGGAATGATGATGCAGATGATGGATCTGCGTACTGGTATCTTCAATCTTATTTTGCAAAAAATTGGCCTGAATCCAATTAACTTCTTTGGAAATGTGGGATCCTTCAGGCATCTGTATGTATGGAGCGGATTGTGGCAAACTATGGGATACTCTTCCATTATCTATATTGCAGCCCTTGCCGGCGTAAGCCCGGAACTAAAAGAGGCAGCAATGATGGATGGCGCAAATCGTATGCAGAAAATCTGGCATGTAGATTTACCAGGTATCTTACCTACTATTATTATTATGTTGATTTTTAGCTGCGGTAATATTGTAAATATCGGATTAGATAAGGTGTATTTGATGCAGAACAGTTTGAATGCAGAGGTATCAGAGGTAATTTCTACTTTCGTCTATAAAGTAGGAGTTGTAAATGCAGATTTTGGATTTTCAACTGCAGCAGGTCTGTTTCAGTCCGTAGTAAGTTTTACTTTATTGGTGGCAGTGAATAAGATTAGCAAAAAGGTAACGGATACTAGTTTGTGGTAAAGGAGGAGAAACGTGAATAAGAAATTTAAAAATCAAAGCATGAAAGATAAAATCTTTATCATTATTGTTTATGTACTTCTGTCTATGCTATTTGTCATTGTTGCTTATCCTCTGATCTACATAGTCAGTGCATCTTTTTCAGATCCCCAAGCTGTTATTAGTGGAAAAGTTGTATTATGGCCGGTATCACCAACACTTAGAGGTTATGCAGCAGTGTTTAAAAATCATAAAATTGTTACAGGATTTATAAACTCCATTTTATATATGGCTATTGGTACCCTTGTGAATATTGTCATGACTATTTTATGTGCATATCCACTGTCCAGAAAAGAGTTTACAGCGAGAAATAAACTTGCAGCAATCTTTGTATTCACCATGTATTTTAGTGGTGGATTAGTACCTACTTATATTTTGGTAAATAAATTGGGACTGATAAACTCTCCGCTGGCAATGATTATTCCAAGTGCAATGTCTACGTATAATATGATTATCTGCCGTACTTATATACAAAATTCTATTCCCGATGAATTATATGAAGCAGCTCAGTTAGATGGCTGTACACCGTGGAAGTACTTAAAGAAAGTAGTAGTTCCATTATGCAAACCAATCATCGCAGTACTGGTTCTGTATTATGGAGTTGCAAAATGGAATAGTTACTTTGATGCAATGCTGTATTTAAAGAAAACTTCCTTACAACCATTAACCATTGTTATGCGTGAAATTCTGATACAAAACAAGATAGATTATACTATGATCAGTGACGCGAAGGTAGCGTCGGAGATGCAGGGGCTGATGCAATTGCTTAAATATTCCACAATCGTGGTAGCATCTGTACCAGTGCTTATTATTTATCCCTTTGTACAGAAATATTTTGTAAAAGGTGTTATGATTGGAGCAGTGAAAGGTTAATAAGGATGAAAAAAGGTGTTATGATTGAGAAGTGAAAGGTTAATAAGAATGAATAAGAGAGTTATAATTGGAGAAGTGAAAGATTGATAAGGATGAAAAATGTGTTGATTGGAGAAGTGAAAGGTTAATAAGAATGAATAAAGGCGTTATAATTGGAGCAATGAAAGATTAATAAGGATGAAAAAAGGTGTTGATTGGAGCAGAAAGGTTAATAAGGATGAATAAAAGAATATTAGAATGTTGCATTGATTCGGTTGAATCAGCACTTTATGCTCAAAAAGGAAAAGCAGACAGATTAGAGCTCTGCGGAAATCTTGTAATTGGCGGTACCACCCCAGGTCAATCTTTATTTGAAGAGGTGAGGAAGCATACAGATATAAAAATTCATGTGTTAATCAGACCAAGGTTTGGAGATTTTTGCTATTCCGATTATGAAATTGATATGATTCGCAGGGATATCTGCCTTTTCTCAGAGCTGGGAGCAGATGGAGTTGTAATTGGAGCGTTGAATCCGGATGGAACACTTAATTATCCGGCCATGAGTATGTTTATGAAAGAGGCAGCGGGAATGTCAGTGACGTTACATCGGGCATTTGATATGTGTAAAGATCCTATGGATACCCTGGAGGCTGCAATAGCACTGAACATGAATAGCATTCTTACTTCAGGCCAGGAAAATGACTGTATGAAGGGGGCTTCTATGCTGCAGAAATTAATACAGCAGGCAGCCGGAAGAATTGATATTATAGCTGGCGGCGGTGTCAATGCAGAAGTGATTAAAAAATTGTATCCGATTACCGGTTGTATAAGCTATCATATGTCAGGCAAGAGTGTATTACCAAGTAAAATGCAATATCGTAATCCAAATGTGAATATGGGTTTGCCGTCCCTTAGCGAATATGAGATATATCAAACAGATGAAAATAAAATCTGTGCAGCAAGACAGGCTTTGGACAGCATAAAATAAATTACGGAAAAAGAGGATAAGTTATGTTTTCGGAAGAAATCAGAATGAAAATGGAACAACCATTTCAGCAGCAAATGCTTTATCTTGGAGATTCGGCAAATGAAGTTTATAGGTATATGAAAGAATGTGACAGGGATGTAGCAGATGCAATTAAATGGCTTTATGCTACTATGCCTGTTAGTGATGCCGTAGATTATCCATTTTCTCTTATATTAGAATATGCCAAACATGGTGTGTTTTTATATTATCATGGACCATTTGCAAAAAAAGTTCCTTTCGAACTTTTCTTGAATTATGTTTTACATCATCGGGTAAATAATGAAGATTTGGTGGCATGCAGAAAGTTTTTCTATGAATTGCTTTGTAAAGAAATTGTAAATTGTAATATGACAGAAGCTGCTAAGATAATAAATTATTGGTGTGCACAGGAAGTGACTTATCAGGCAAGTGACAGTCGGACCATATCCGCAATTACCGCATATCGCAGTGGATTTGGCAGATGTGGAGAAGAATCTACATTTGCAGTTTCTGTTTTCCGGAGTTTGGGAATTCCGGCAAGGCAGGTATATGTGCCACTGTGGTCACATTGCGATGATAATCATGCATGGGTGGAGGTCTGGTGTGATGGAGCATGGCACTATCTGGGAGCTTGTGAACCGGAGGAAGTTCTGGATAAAGGTTGGTTTACCAATGCGGCATCCAGGGCAATGATGATTCATTCCAGATGGTTTGGACTAACCAGGCCTCAGGATGAAATCGTAGGGAAAAAGGGAATTTCCACTATCCTAAACCATCTGCCTCTATATGCAAGAGAAAAAGAAATTACCATAAAAGTAGAAAATGAGAATAAGCAGCCATGTGCCGGCGTAACAGTTTACTTTGATGTGCTGAATTATTCGGAATTTGGGAATATTGCCACTACAACAACGGATCAATCGGGAGAGACCAGGATTGTGACTGGACTGGGAAGTATCCATATATTTGCCCAGAGTGGGAATCTATATGCAGATTACCTAATGAATACCAAGGAAGAGGAAGAATGTATATTAACATTAAAACCAATCCATACAAAATTGAATGGGTGGAAAGAAATGGAGTTCATTGCTCCCAAAGACGATGTGCCTTCGCCTATTGTTTTGACAAAAGAAGAAAAACGCAGAAATGAGCAAAAACTAAATGAAGCTACCCAAAAGCGGCTTCATAAAGTTTCCCAATTCTATAAAATAGAAGAAGCCAAAGAATTAGCTGCTGATTATGGCGGTTATGAAGAAGAAGTGCTGTTATTACTGAAAAAGGCTTTTGGTAATTTTTCAGAAATAAAAGACTTTCTTGAACGGATAAAAGAACAGGAATACAATCAAATTCTGGGTATTCGGCTTTTGCTGAGTTTAAACGATAAGGACTATCTTGATGTAAAAGCGGATATGCTCCTAAATCATCTAAAATCTATGGATGGTTATGAAAACTTATATCCGGAAGAAATGTTTATTCCTTATATTCTTTGCCCACGGATACAATTTGAACCCTTAACAGACGATGCAGAATTTTTGAATCATTATCTGCAGGATAAGAAAGAAATCTGGCAGGCAGATCCGAAAGCAGTATGGGAATTTATTAATGAACAGATTATCTCCATACCTGAAAAAGAATATGGACAGCTCATTACTTCTGCATCAGCTTGCTTAAGGTCCGGGATTGGAAGCAGGTTATCAAAAGAAATCCTATGTATCCGTATACTGCGTTATTTAGGCATACCGGCACGGATGAATCCAATAGATGGGACTATGGAATATTATGCCGATAATGAATTTGTTCCCTTGGAGAGTAAGAAAATAAAGGCAAGAACTTCCGTTACGTTCAAAGGCGATAACAATACCAGGTGGAAGTATGGGCAAAATTGGAGCATTGGAAAATGGAGAGAAAATGGTTTTCAAACGCTGCAATTATATGATGATATTACCACTGAAAAACTAGGCCAATTGGAGCTGGAAGAGGGAATTTATCGTGTAATTACGTCTAATAGACTGCCTAACGGAAATATTTTTGCTAAGGAATATTGCTTTGAAGTAAAAGACCATTGCTTTGAGGCAAAAGATCAATGCCATGAAGTAAAAGATCATTGCTTTGAGGCAAAAGATCAATGTCTTGAATTAAAAAACCATCCAGATATAAGTATTGAATTATCCATGAAGCATGCCAAGCTTTCACAAATGCTGGAAGAAATTAAACTTCCGGATTTTGAATTGCTATGGAACAAGCAGGAGGTATCGGCAAGAGAACTTGCAGGTTCTTCAAAAGTTCTGTTTCTATGGCTGGAGGTGAATCGGGAACCAACGGAACATATCTTAAATGAATTATATGAGGTATCAGATCAAATCAATAAGTTGGGAACAAAGATTTATTTTGTCTTAAAGAGAGAAGAAGATTTGAAGGATGTTACTTTTGCCAGAACGAATAAAGTACTGGAAAACACGGAAATTCTTTATGATCCATCAGAAACCAATGCGCAGACGCTGGCAAGACGAATGTATGTAGATCCAGATAAGCTGCCATTAATTATAGTTGTAAAAAATGATTTTGTAGGAACATATGCAACAAGCGGATATAATGTTGGAACAGCAGATATGCTGATGCGTGTATTAAACGCGGAATAGGAAGGTTGAAAGAATTTCATTCTTTCAACCGGAGATTTGTGCTACGCACAAAGTCTCCAGACTTTGAAAGGAGAATGGTTATGAAAATGGAAAACGCAGTAGTAAAAGCCAGAACAGAAAGAACAAAATGGTATCGTGATGCACGATTTGGAATGTTTATACACTGGGGATTGTATGCAATTCCAGCCCGTGGCGAGTGGGTTCGCAGTGTAGAAGAAATGCCAAAAGAAGAATACGAACCATTTATAGATGAATTTTATGCAGAAAATTATAACCCAAAAGAATGGGCCAGAATGGCAAAAGAAGCAGGTATGAAATATGCTGTTTTAACCGCCAAACATCATGATGGCTTTTGTTTATTTGATACCAAGTATACAGAGTTTAAGTCAACCAATGCACCATGCAAAAGGGATTTAGTAAGAGAATACGTAGAGGCTTTCCGTGCAGAAGGAATCAAAGTAGGCCTGTATTTTTCAATTATTGACTGGCGCCATGAGGATTTTCCTCATTATGGGGACAATATTCATCCAATGCGTAATCATGAAGAATGCAAAAATGACCAGCGCAATTTTGACCGTTATCTGGAATTTATGCATGGACAGGTTCGTGAATTATTAACGAATTATGGAAAGCTGGACCTGATGTGGTTCGATTTCTCTTATGGCGATATGAAATGTGAAAAGTGGAAAGCAGCAGAATTAATTCAGATGGTACGTGAAATCCAGCCACATATCATCATTGATAATCGATTAGAAGGAAGTGCAGAGAATGCAGGTTCTATAAGAACTTTGAATCCAACACCCTATTCTGGTGATTTTGCATCTCCGGAACAGATGATACCCCCAGCCTGCATCTGCGATGAAGCCGGTAATCCAATTCCCTGGGAAGCTTGCATTACCCTGAATAATAACTGGGGCTATAGTGCACATGATAAACATTATAAATCATCAAAATTGATTGTTAAAACCTTAGTAGAATGTGTAAGCAAAGGTGGCAATTTAATTGTTAATATTGGACCAACCATAAAAGGGGAATTCCCGGAAGAATCCGTCGCTATTTTAAAAGAAGTAGGTAAATGGATGAAAGAAAATGGAAAGAGCATTTACGGATGTACATTTTCCGATTATCCGAAGCCAGAATGGGGAAGATTTACCCAAAATGGAAATAAGCTCTATGCCCATGTAATGGAAGAGCAAGTAGGTGCAATCTGCCTGCCCAATATGGCTGGCAAGGTGAAATCTATGCGGTTGATTAAAGATGGCTCAGAAGTAAAGGAAACATTCTATTGGAATTTAAAGGAATACTCAGAAAATGCATACTTTTTCTTTAATTCTCGCGCATCCAACTGCTATCCATTACCAGATGAGAAGGATACTGTTGTGGAAATCACTTTAAAAGAAAAATAAATTTATGGAAGATACATAGAAAAAGGAGGGAAAGGTGTCTTGCAGATTGTATCAGAACAGAATATGAAATACATAGTTCGCTATGTTACAAAAGAAAATGTAAAAAAGGAATGTAGTTCCGGCTTTGAATTTTATCAGGGAGAATATCTGGAAGAGCAGTTCCTTTGGAGAGATGATAAAACAGGAATCCTCTATATCGGAACGGGAGAAGAAAATCTGAAAGATGCGAACATTATCAAAGAACTGGCAGCAAAAGCCTGCCGGGAGTTCGGAAAAAGAAAAATCCATGATTTTCAGGCTGATATCAGTACCATCTTACAGGGAGGAAATTCAGAAGCATTAAAACTTTATGTGATTGGTTTACAGTTAGCAAGCCAGGGCATTAAAAGTTATAAGTCAAAAAATGATAATAAAGAATACCATGTTCAATTTTCAAAAATTCAGGGTATAGCATCGGAAAGTATAAAGAGACAGATAAAAGAGGGACTTTGTCTTGGAAAATCCGTTCTATTTGCAAGAGATATGGTCAATATGCCAGGAAATATGCTGCGTCCAGAGAATTTTGCGGATAGTATCTGTGAATTTCTTAAAGAAACTTCGGTGGAAGTAGAAGTACGCTCTGGTGAAGAGTTAAATAAAATGGGCGCTTTTATGGCAGTAGGGAGTTCCAGCAAATTCCCGCCATACTTATTGATTTTACGATATAAAGGTGATCCGGATACGGAAGAAATCACAGGACTGGTTGGTAAAGGTATTACTTCTGATACGGGAGGATATTGCTTGAAATCAAGTAAATCTTTAGTTGGTATCAAAGGGGATATGGGAGGAGCAGCGGCAGTAGTGGGCACCATTTATGCATTAGCTATGACCGAAGCAAAAGTCAATGTTACCTGTGTTGTTCCAATCTGTGAAAACCGGATTTCAGATAGTTCATACCTGCCTGGGGATGTAATTACTTCCTATTCAGGCACCACCATTGAAATCAAGAATACCGATGCAGAAGGCAGACTGATCTTAGCAGATGGTATGACAGTTGCAGTAAAAGAGGAAAAGGCTACAAGAGTCCTGGATATTGCAACCTTGACGGGTTCGGTAGTTGGAGCACTGGGCTTTACTTATACCGGTGTTTTATGTGACAATGAAACATTGTGGAATGAATTTGTTCAGGCTTCTCAGGTAAGTGGCGAGAAATTCTGGAGACTGCCTTTTGATAAAGAACACGAAAAAATGTTAGAGACACCCATGGCGGATATAAAAAATTTGGGTGAAGATGTCTGCGGAACCATTACTGCCGGATTATTTATACGACATTTTGCCGAAAATACCCCATGGATACATCTTGATATTGCAGGAACAGCATGGCTGGATAAAACTTATTATGAGTATCAGGAGAAATTTGCTACAGGAGCTCCAGTTGAAACCCTATATGAATGGCTGCATGTAAACCATTAGCATCAAAACGGATATTTCCACTTGCCATTGGCAAGTGGAATATCCGTTTACGCGGCTTGCTCATAACCACATTGCCACTACGTGGCATTTCAACAGTAACTTGAACTCCTACTGAAACAGGGAAGTCCACTCGCTTACAGAAGCGGGACTTCCCTGATGAGGTTAAATTAGGCCCATTCAGAACCTTGAAAATTACTGTGCTTCGGGCTTCTAAATCCAGGAGCAGACATTTCCGTAGAAATCAAATTATAAACTGTGAATGGCTTCTTTTAATTGTTCTAAGGCTTTCGCTAAAGTCTCACGTTGGCAGGCAATATTAATTCTTTGGAATCCCCTTCCTTCAGGACCAAACATGGTACCGGCATCTAACCAAAGATGAGCTTTCTGTACAATTAAGTCTTCCAGTTCTTCCTCAGAAAGCCGTAAGGAATTAAAATCAACCCATAACAGATAAGTACCTTCCGGTTCCACAAGTTCTAATTGTGGAATATTATTTTTAAGATATTCTTTTGCATAATTTAAATTCTCTAACAGATACTGCTTTAACCCGGAAAGCCATTCTTCACCGTATTCATAAGCTGCCTGACAAGCTATGAGTCCCATGTTGTTTAACTGACTGTATCCGGTTTTTTTGACTTCACCTTTAAATGCAACTTTTAACACAGGATTTCCTACAAAGATATTGGAGGCCTGAAGTCCTGCCAAATTAAAAGTTTTACTTGGAGCAGTACAAGTAATGGTTCTATCTAAAAATTCCGGCTTTATGCTTGCAAAGACGGTATGAACATGACCGGGATAAATAAAATCAGCATGTATTTCATCAGACACCACAAGAATATTATGTTTTACACAGATGTCTCCCAGCTTTATTAATTCTTCCTTTTTCCACACCCGTCCTACAGGGTTATGAGGATTACACAGAATAAACAGTTTTACTTTATGGTCTATAATTTTCTTTTCAAAATCATCATAATCTATGTAATAAGAGCCATTTTCATAAACCAGTGGGCTATTGATTAATATACGGTTATTGGAGGTAATGGATTCGGAAAAGGGATAATAAACCGGTCTTTGAATTAACACAGCATCCCCCTCTTTGGTAAATGCACGAATTGCCATAGCAATAGCAAATACAACACCTGGAGTCTTTACAAGCCATTTTCTTTCAATATTCCAATGGTAGTGTGAGGAAAACCATTTTTTTAAAGTATTAAAATAATCCTCTTTTACTTCTGTATAACCGAAGATACCGTGGTTACCTGCCTTGACCAGAGCTTCTGTAACTTCCGGTACTGTCGGAAAATCCATATCAGCCACCCAGAGAGGTAAAACATCAGCAGGTTTTCCAAATTCTACTGCAAAGTCATATTTTATTGAGTTGGTATTCTTACGGTTAATGGGTTTGTTAAAATCAAATTGCATAACTTTCCTCCTTTGATAATGCCTGAGCTAAATCTGAAATTAAGTCATCAGCATTTTCCAGTCCGACAGATAATCTTAATAATTTTTCATTAATACCTCTTGCCAAGCGATCTTCTAAAGGAATATCAGCATGGGTCTGATACATGGGATAGGTAATTAAAGATTCCACACCGCCCAAGCTTTCTGCAAATAAAATAAGGTTCAGGCGTTCTAATAAATTTCTGGCAGTTTCTTCGGTATCCACCTCAAAAGAAATCATAGAGCCAAATCCTTTTCCCTGCTTTTTAGATACTTCATAATCTTTATGGGTCGGAAGACCAATATAATAAACTCTTTTCACCTTTTCTTGTGTGGTAAGCCAGCCGGCAATCTTCATTGCATTTTCCTGTTGTTTATCCATACGTATGGCTAAAGTTTTAATTCCTCTGATTAATAACCAACTATCAAATGGAGACAGGCAGGAACCGGTTGTCTTATAGATATATCGAAGTTTTTCAGAAAGTTCTTTACTATTCGTTACTAAGAATCCAGCTAAAGTATCGTTATGACCACATAAATACTTAGTACCGCTATGGAGTACAATATCCGCACCTAAATTAAGGGGCTGCTGGTAATAAGGAGTCAGGAAGGTATTATCTACCATTAAGATAAGGTTATTTGATTTTGCTAAAGCAGCCACAGCGGCAATATCCGTTACTACCATAGTTGGATTGGTTGGCGTTTCTATATAAATTGCTTTCGTTTCGGAGGTTATATGTTTTTCTACTTCTTCTATGTCAGAGGTATCTATTGCAGTGAACTTTAAACCATTCTTTTTACTAATGCTTTCAAAAAGGCGAAGGGTTCCACCATATAAATCATCAGAAATAATAATGTGATCACCAATCGAAAATAATTCCATAAGTGCGGTAACGGCTGCCATGCCCGTCGGAAATGCCATGGCATCAATACCATTCTCCAATGCAGCAATGGTGTGCTCTAAGTATTCTCTTGTTGGATTTTGTACACGGGAATAATCATAACCTGTACTTTTTCCCACACCTAAATGAGCAAAGGTTGCAGATTGATAGATCGGAACGCTGACAGCGCCGGTATTATGAGTATTATTCTTAGCACCATGTATACAGAGGGTTGTTATGTCCATTAATTTTGTGTCCTCCTTTTGTTAAAAACAATAATTTAGAGTTATTCATATAGGTATACTATAAATTATAATAAAATTGTTATGAGTATAGCAAAATATAAGAATTCTGTCAATCAATAAAATTCGTATATATTAAAATAAAACGAGAATATATAAGTTAAATATTATTGATATAATACGGAATTTAATGACAAATAGAAAGTAATATATAGTAATAAATAACTATTATTTAATAAAAAATATAATAAAATAAAGGAAATATATTCAAATTAGAAGTATTAAATTAAGTAAAATATTGAAGAAATTTTATGAAAGGAGATAACCTTTCATACCACTATTGAGGCAAGGGAGGATATGTTACAATAAGTAACCGGGATTTGTGTTGCACACAAAGTTGCTGGATTTTGGAAGGGGCATGGCAAACAAGTAAATAAAATAAAAAAGAAAATTAGAACAAGAACTAAATTATATAAGTGTAATTTTATTTCTGTTTAGCAAGATAGTCTTATCTTATTCACCAAGAGAAATACAAAAATTAAATAACAACAGTAACTTTACCTACAAATTTATTTTCTACAATAACATATACTAATTTCAACATCTTTCTGCATAAATACAATTTTTATGTCATAATAAAAATACATAAAAATAACTTTATGAAAAAAAATACATTGTAATTTTAAAGTAAAGGGAAATTATTAAAATTAGAAATATTAAGTTAAGCAAAGATTTTGGAAAAAGAACAGGCTTTAAGAATAGGGGATGGACGTTCTTACAACTATTGAATAAACAACCGAAGATTTGTGCTAGGCACAAGTCGCGGACTTTGGAAGGGGCATGGTAACAAGATGAATAAAATAAAAAAAGGAAAAATTAGAACAAGAACAAAAGTTATAATAGGTGTAATTTTATTTCTATTATTCAAGATAGTATCGCCCTATCTTATAACACCAAGGGAAATAAAAGAGTTAAATAAAAATATTAACTTTCCCTACAAACTTATTTCGCCATTAGAAGAGTTTGATGATGATGGTTGGAAAATAGAAGCAATAGAGTATGGAGTTATGTATGTAGATTTACAAGGAGATTACATAATATTTGAGGGTTTTCCGGACTTATCTAATTCCTATAAATTAACTTATCTAAGTACAGATAACCCTGAGTTTTCCTTATTCGGAATTCGTGTTGGTGATAATATGACACTTGTAGATAGCATTATGAAAGAAAAGGGTTATAAAAGAGACAAATCACAGCGTTCTTACAGTTATTATAAAGGAAAAATTGATATATCCTTTGGTGTAGATAGAATGGACATGTGGCTTGGAGAGGAAAAAAGAGTTGAGGAAACTCTTACGGGATTTGTTATATCTATAAGGAGTTCAGATTGGTTTCACAAAGGCTACTACAAATAAAAATTAGAAGAAGGTATTAACAAGATGAATATAATAAAAAAAAGAAAAATTAGAACAAGAACAAAAATTAATATAGGTATAATTTTATTTCTAATGCTACTTTTCAAGATAGTATCACCCTATCTTATTACACCAAGGGAAATACGGGAATTAAATAACAACAGTAACTTACCCTACAAATTTATTTCACCAATAGAAGAGTTCGATGAAGAAGGTTGGGAAAAAGAACTAGGATATAATGAAGTTAAGTATGTAGATTCACGAGAAGATTACATTATGTTTAATGGTTATCCGGATTTATCTAATTCCTATAAGTTAACTTATCTAAGTATAGATGACCCTGAGTTTTCCTTATTCGGAATTTGTGTTGGTAATAATATGACATTTGTAGATAGCATTATGAAAAAAAATGGCTATAGACGAAAAACAGATGATTATGAGTATTATAAAGGGAAAATTCATATATCCCTTGCAACAGATAGAATAAAAAAGGGAGATAAAGTTATGGAAACTCTTAGGGCGTTCATTATATCTATAAGGAGTTCAGATTGGTTTCGCAAAGGTTACTACAAATAAAAAGTAGAAATGAGGATGGGTATGAAACAAAAGAAGAGATATTTTTCATTTATATTAATTGTTTTTATAATTATCAGTAATATTTTACCTGATATTATGGTAAATGCAGCACCAAATACAAAAAAGATAACTATAAATGGTAATATTAACTATTACATTGATGAAAATGGTAGTAAAAATGCTAAAAAAACTTTTAAAAAACTAAATAATTATCCATTTACTCTTGTTTATGAGAATGCGGATGGTAAGAAATCTCAAGTGGAATTACAAACAGATGCTAACGGGTCATTTAATACTATGATTGAGATAACGGACAGCATTAAAAATATATGGACAGAAATTAGATCGGAAAATGATGCATGTCTTGTTACCAAAGATAAATTTTTTAAGAGTAGTAAAAGTTATAAATTTATAAGCAAGAAGATACCAATTGATATGAAAAAATCTACAGTAAATATGAATATAAATATTACTGGTAATGATACTGCTAAAGGGGCAATAAATATAGCTCGTGTTATTAATAATGCAAGAAATTTTGTTAAGGATGTAATAGGAGAAGACATTGGTAAAATAAAAGTGTATTGGACGTATGGAATAGGTACTTCTTCCAATGTTAACCCAAGGATTGGTATGTATTTGGCTGGTCAAGATAAGGATGAATGTGATGAAAGTGTTATATGCCATGAATATGGACATTGGGTATATGGAACATTACGTAAAACAGGAACATTTATGGGGGGAAACCACAGCAGTAAAAATGAAGTAGAAAAACAATTAGCATACTCAGAAGGATTATCTACTTTTTTTGGGCAAATGGTTCTTAATTCTCCAGATTACGTTGATGGAAATATTACTTGTCAAACAATTCATAATAATATTGAAAGTCCAACCGGTGTATTTAAAGACTATTATAAAAATGAATTATATGTTTCAGCTACCATGTGGGATATTATTGATAATTCTTTAAATAATACTGAATATTGGGACAAAGTAGAAGATGATCCCAAAGATGTATTACATAGCACTATAGATGTAGTCATGAATGCTGGTTTTATGGATTTTCATATTACGGACCCATTCAATACTGCTTTTATATATGACTGCTCTATAATGGACTTTTATGATAAATATGTGGAAAGCTATGTAACCAAAAACAGTATTCAAGCTCTTAATTTTTGGACAATTTACAATAAAAATGGAATGCAATTTGATGATGAGGATCCCCAAATTAAACTAAAAGATGATGCAGAAAATGGGTTTTTTATTGTTAATAGTACAAACAATAGTATAAGAATGGATCTTTTCGATAACGTTAAGGTTTCAAAAATAGAATTTTATATAAATGGTAAGTCTGCTGGTACATATTTAATGCCTGCCGATACTTTTAATTATTCCATACCTATCAACATGTTAAAGAATGGCACAAACAAACTAGCAATTAAAGTTTTTGATTATGCAAAAAACTGTACAGATAAAGCTAGTTCTGTATCTAAGGCATTTCCTGCAAATGATTTTTATAGGGCGTCCTTGGATAGCGATGATGTTAACAAAAGTTTTGTTAATATGGCGTATCGAAAACCTTATGAAATAAAGTATGTTGACTTAATATTTCAGGAAGAGAGTCCTGTGGTATCTACCCTTTCATATAACAACTTTCATAGACTAAATAATTTAAATGAATTTGAATCTTCACAAGTAAATGTTTTAGACAACATTGAAAAGCTAGCTGATACCTATTCACTCCTGTATAAAGATTATAAATATGGCAACCTAGGTAGTGGGCTAGTATCCCCATCCGGTGAAATTACAATATCCGGTGGAGAAGATTATGCTGTTTTTACGGATGATACCTTAGGAGATTTTAAAATAACACTTATAGACCCACAAGGGAATGAATATTCAAATTCAAAAGAGCCTGAACAATATCTTACAGAAGATGAGTCTAAAACCCGAGCCGTATTAAATCTTGGAAGTAGTGGAATGATGCTTTTTAATCCTGTTCCCGGTACATGGACATTTACAATAAGAAACAGGGGAACCACTGCAGACTATGCTATTGGCATATATACAAAACCATCTGCTCCTATAATACTAAATGAAGATGAATTGTTAAAAATTCAGGATGGTTCATCAGTAGAATTAAGAGCATCTATAGGATCAATAAGTACTATACCGGTAGTAACAGGAAGTGCCATATCTGTAGTAACAGGAAGTGCTATATCAGCAGTAACAGGAAGTGCTGTATGTATAAAGCTAATCGGCGAAAATACTGGAATTGAAATACAAGATATAATACAGGATACTATTGATGTAGAAGGAAATTTTACATATACATTTAATGATTTGGCAGATGATCATTATAAAGTAGAACTCTTTGTTGCTGACGAACAAGGAAATAATGGTTGGAAAAAAGAAGGCTCAATAATTGTAGATTCAACAGTACCGGATATTTTGCTGGAAGATGATTACGAGTATTATACATATCCAGGAAATGCAATCATTGAAGGGACAGCTATTAATTCTTCCAGAGTTCAGGTTTATTTAAATGGAACTGAAATTCCCATATATGGAACCGGAGATAATAATATTTATTTTGCTACCGATTATATGAATTTAAACTTAGGTAATAACTCAATATTGATTGTTGCTGAAACAGAGACTGGCGCGAGGGCAGTAAAAGAATTGACTTTGTATTCACGGCCGGAGGAAGAATGTTTAACAGAACAGCATCAACCTGTCATCGAAAGGGTTTTATTTAATGGAAAAGAAGAGGCGTTAATTAACAAGAAATCCACCATTGAGGTAAAATTAACGGATAGCAATGTAAACGATTATAAAGTATTTGCTATCTTTAATGATAAACAATATGATTTTATACCTGAGGGAGATCATTTTGTTCTAGATATGGAACCCGAAGAAGGCAGTGGAAACTATCAGTTTATCATTTATGCAGTAAGCAGATGGCAGATGCTTGATTACAAAGAAATAGGAATCACTATAATCGGTGAAGATGGAGGAATCTATTTAATCAAACAACCTGATGAAGTCACCATTCAAGAAGGCGAGACGGTTGTATTAAATATAGATGAAATATTTGGTGGAACAGAATTTCAATTGGAATCTAATCTTGGAGAAATTAAAGAAAGATTATGGAGTTTTACACCGGAATTACCGGGAGTTTATGAAATAAATCTGAAAGCCATCAAAGGTGAGAACGAAGTTACAGCAAGTTTTTACATTATAGTAAAACCATCAGTAGGATTTAATTTAAAATTAGATGCAAATGGAGGAACATTAAGTAATAATACTTATTTTATCTATTATGACCAGAAATATAATAAATTACCTACCCCGACAAGAAAAGGTTACACGTTCCTTGGATGGTTTACCGATTTGGTGGAAGGCTCAAAAGTTACTGCTGATACAATTGCAAAAGAAGATGACCCCAGAACACTATTCGCACATTGGAAGGGAATTGATATTCAGGTAGGTTTTAATCCTAATGGAGGAATAGTTGACCAAGCAAATAAGATTGTTGTTCATGGTGATCCATATGGTAAACTACCTTTACCGACCAGAGAAAATTTCTTCTTTTTAGGTTGGTATACTTCTTCAAACGGAGGGACAAAGATTGATGAGGATACATTGGTTAGTGCCATATCAAATCACTCATTATATGCACAGTGGTCATCAAAAACTTTTGCAGTAAGTTTAGTACCATGCGGAGGAAGTATTTCAACAACTTCTAAACAAGTAACTTATGGTGATAGTTATGGAACATTGCCTTCTCCTTACAAAAATGGATATACATTTATAGGCTGGTATACGAATGAGGAAGCGGGAGAAGAAATCACTGAAAATACAGAAGTTAAGCTTAAAACAAGCCATAAAATATATGCTCATTGGAAACCAATTCAATATAATATTTATTTTAATGGGAATGGAGGTTCTATAAATGAAGATTTAAAGAAAGTAAATTATGGAGATCCATACGGAGAATTACCGCTACCAGAACGAAAAGATCATTATTTTAAGGGATGGTACACATCACCTTCAGGTGGATCGCTTATTTCTTCTGAAAGTATAGTTAATACAACAACATCAACAATGTTATATGCCAGGTGGTCAGGCAATCCATCACAAGTTATATTTAATCCAAATGGTGGTACTGTATCAACAGCATCTAGGGATGTTACCTATGGTGGTATTTATGGTTTACTCCCAGCACCAAATAAGGATGGTTACATTTTTGAGGGATGGTATCTCTCTGATAGTGATGGAACTAAAATAGAAAGTACCACGAGAGTTAATTTTATTGATGATCATACTTTATACGCCCATTGGACGCCATCTAGATATAGCATTGTATTAGATAACAATGATGGAAGTACTAACAAAAGTTATAAATCGATTTTATACGGAGAAAAATATGGATCTTTGCCTACTCCGAATAGATATGGTTATACCTTTATGGGCTGGTTTACATCTGCTAATGGAGATGGTGTACAAGTAACCCCGTCAACTATTCATAATGTAGCTTCAAGCGATACCATATATGCTCATTGGAAACCAAACCAATACATAATCCATTTTAAAGGAAATGGAGGAGAAATAGATGTAAATAATATTACAGTCACCTATGGAACTACTTATGGAGAACTGCCGACCCCAATATTTGATAATTATACTTTTGAGGGATGGTACGATGCGAGTGGAAGTTTAATAAAACCATCTAGTAATGTATATATAACGCTGGATCAAGTCCTTTATGCACGCTGGAAGGGTAATCAATTCACTATAGATTTTGACTCCAATGGCGGATCAACAGTATCTTCTGTCAAGGTGAACTATGGTAATAATTATGGATCATTACCGACACCGTATAGAACAGGCTATACGTTTATCGGCTGGTTTACTTCTCCAAATGGGGAAGAAATGGTGACATATTATAATACAGTCAGGTTAAAAAAAGACCAAACATTATATGCTAGATGGGATGTTATGAAACCTTCTGTTACGTTTAATGTAAATGGAGGTAATATGATTGTAAATGGGGAGAAGGTAACATCATCCATAATATCTTTGATCTATGGTGAAAGATATGGTAATTTACCGATACCAACTAGAGAAGGTTATTCCTTCTTGGGATGGCATTTTCAAGGCATGGCAGGCGTTATAATCACATCGGACACTATAGTAACAGAAACTTCGTCACATTCTCTGTATGCAAATTGGAGTGCAAACTCTTATACAGTTGATTTTGATACATCTGGTGGAAACCTAATAAACAATTCAATACAAGTTACTTATAACAATTATTATGGGAATTTGCCTGTTCCAGAGAAGGCTAATTATACTTTTAGCGGTTGGTATACGAAGCCGGATGGCGGTGAGGTAATTAAATCAAGCTCAACTGTAAAATTACAAGGAAATCAGACTTTATATGCACATTGGCAGGGTATAAGTTCTATAGTTAATTTAGATAATAATATGGGCAATCCAACTTATAGTAGAAAAGTGGTATATTATGGAGGCGCCTATGGCTCCTTACCAGTACCAGCTAGAACAGGTTATGATTTTGCTGGCTGGTTTACAGCTTCTTCTGGGGGGATCAAAATTGATGAAACTGCGAAAGTAGATTATACTATTGAACATACATTATATGCACATTGGACTCCTAGAAAAGTAATTGTATCTTTAAATCCTAATTATAATTCAGAATCAATTAGTACTAAAGTTGTATTATTTGAGGAAAGCTATGGATACTTACCGACGTTAACAAGAGTTGGTTATCGGTTTAAGGGGTGGTATACTTCACCTACTGGGAATGTTCAAGTAGTAGCAGAGGATTTGGTGAAAGCTTCAACTGATTTTACATTATATGCTCAATGGGAAGGATACAGTTATAATGTGTTTTTTGATGCCAATGGAGGGAGTATCACAACTACCAGCGATGTAGTAATGAATGGGAAAAATCATTATGGAGTATTAATTACGCCTACGAGACCGGGATATAGTTTTGATGGATGGTATACGGAAAGAAGCGGTGGAACTTTAATTACTTTATGGAGCGTTGTTGATACGATATCCTCTTATACACTATATGCGCATTGGACTCAGGAAGTCTATCGCATTACTTATTATGTAAATGGCGGGAATTTATCTTCTAGTAATACCACTACCGTATATATTGGGCAAGATTATAGTAATTTTCCAATACCTACAAGAGAGGGGTATTCTTTTGAAGGATGGTATACATCCCCTGATACCAATGTGTCAAGAGTTTATTCTGTGAGTCAAGCATGTAGCTTATATGCACATTGGAAACAGAATAAGTATACAGTATCTTTTGACGGAAATGGAGGAAATGTTTATCCTTCAACGAAAGAGGTTCTTTATGGATCACATTACGGGGAATTACCTACTCCTACAAAAGAAGGCTATTCTTTTGGTGGATGGCTTACCGAAGATGGAAAAGCAATAACCTTGAATTCGGTGATGAATAGAACAAAGAACCATAAATTGACTGCACAATGGAATAGTATGAGATATGAAATAACTTATAATTCTAATGGGGGAAATCCAGTTAATACAATAAAGAGTGCTTATTATGGTGGAGAATATGGTCCCCATCCAGTACCTACTCGTATAGGACATAATTTTGCAGGCTGGTTTACAGAACCTTCTGGTGGAAATGAAATTATTTCCAGCAGCATTATACGGAAGAAGAGCAATCACGCGCTCTATGCACATTGGACACCAATGAAGCCGCTTATTACATTCTATGCAAATGGAGGACGTATTTATGAAAATGGATTAAAAGTTCATTCAATGTCAAGTATTAAAACCTATGGCGAACATTACGGTGAGTTACCGGAGCCAATACGGGAAGGATATATCTTTAACGGATGGTATACATCTTCTTATGGTGGTGAAAAGATAACTGAAGATAATATGGTGGAAGTTGGGAGCAACTCAAATTTATTTGCACAATGGACAGGAATAAGTAATAAGGTATCTTTTGATTCTAATGGTGGGTCTAATATTAATGAAATAATAGATGTAATTTACGGTAATCCTTATGGAACTTTGCCAACTCCAACCCGGACCGGATATAATTTTGCTGGATGGTTTACAGAGAAAAATAATGGAACTGCAATTAATTCAGGTACTGTTGTAAATATTTTAAATAATCAAACTTTATATGCACATTGGATCAAGAGTGTTTTTTATATCACTCTTGATGGAAATGGCGGGTATATGTATGTGGGTAAAAACAATGTAGTAACTACCTCAAAACTAGTTACATATAGTGAAACATATGGACCTTTACCAACGCCAACCAGAACTGGTTACATATTTGAAGGATGGTATACAGAGTTAATTGGTGGACAAGAAATAACTCAAGAAAAGGATGTATTTATTACTGGACAACAAAGACTATACGCGCATTGGAGAAAAATAATTTTAGAGGTTGTGTTGAATGAAAATGGTGGAGAACCTTTATCAGCAAAAATTAAAGTTGAGTACGATGGTACTTATGGATATCTTCCTACACCAACTCGTGAATACTATGCCTTTAAAGGATGGTATTATAGTAACCAAGAAATACTTTCTGATACTAAAGTGACAAGTTATTATACACATACATTGTATGCGAAGTGGGAACCCAATACTTACAAAGTTACTCTTGAACCTAATGGGGGTAGTTTAACACAAACAAGTATAGATGTAGCCTATGAGGGTACTTATAATATACTACCAAATCCAACATGTGAAGGTTATTATTTTATAGGTTGGTATGATTCATTATGTGGTGGAAATAGAATTAGCAGTAATAATATTATGAATAAACCATCGGATACAATTTTGTATGCACGTTGGAAAGAGAATAATCATAGAATTACCTTTAATGTTAATGGTTATAATCAATTTGAAAAAAGTGTCATTAGCAATCAGGTTTATGGTGAATTACCAGTGCCTTCTCTTTCGGGATATAATTTTATAGGATGGTATACTGACCTCTTAGCAGGTGATATAATTACGGAAACTGACAAAACAATAATTAATAAGCCACATACTTTATATGCCCGTTTTAAAGTTAAGACACCGACTATTGTTTTTCGTGCAAATGGTGGTAAACTCGAAAATGCGACTAAAATAGTCACATATAATGGTAACTATGGTGAATTACCTATACCTTCATTAACGCATTATACATTTGATGGTTGGTATACTGCTGTTACGGGTGGTACTAAAATTACAGAAAGTTCTATAGTAAATATTATGGATTCGCAAGCTTTATATGCTCATTGGATACCGGATACTTACATAATAGAATTTGACCCTAATGGTGGAAATGTAACACCTACAAGCAAAACGGTTACATATGAATCAACATATGGAACACTTCCAACTCCAAGCAAACCAGGTAGCACTTTCGTGGGCTGGTATACGGAACAAACAGATGGAGTTCATATAACATCCAGCATGCTTGTAAAAATAAAATCTTCCCAGAAAGTGTATGCACGTTGGAAATAAATACGCATTTTGCTATAACTTTATAATACTTATTATCTATTCAATAGGAGAAATTTTAATATGACTGTGGCTATTATGTATTTGTTAAGTATTCTATATGGTATAGGCAAGGTAATATTTCTAATACTCGGAATACTTTGCTTTATTAAATACTTAAAAAGAAAAGATTGATATTTAATAATTATAATTTCAAAAAAGGAATCAATATTTCATTGATTCCTTTTTGAAATGTAATAAATTAGTCATAACAAAGAACTTGTTTTTTTATCCATTTTTTATGATTTAAAAGAAGGGCACATTAAATCTCCCGTGTATATTCCTTCAACCAAGCCTGCTCTTCAGCAGTCAGATATGGAGATAATTTTTCATACACTTTTTTATGGTATTCATTTAATCTTTTCTTATCGATAGGAGATAAGTAATCAATGTCAATGGCATCTAAGTCAATTGGTGCAAAGGTAATCGGTTCAAAATACATGAATTGACCGTATTCATTCTTTTCGCCTTTTAAACAAACCATTTCATTTTCTATACGGATGCCGTGGCTGCCTTCAATATATACACCGGGTTCGTTGGTTGTAACCATGCCTTCTTCTAAGACACATCCGTCATCCCGTTCCGGTACTTTCTTCCAACGGAAACCATTTGGAGATTCATGAACATTTAAGAGATAGCCTACACCGTGGCCAGTACCGCATTTATAATCCAAATCCATATCCCAGATTGGGCCTCTTGCAAGAATATCAAGATTTTGGCCGATACAGCCGTGTAAGAATCTGGCATTGGACAAGTTTAGCATACTTCTTAATACAGCCGTAAAATGAACTTTCTGTTCCTGCGGTACTTCACCAAGAGCCATAGTTCTTGTAATATCTGTAGTTCCTTCATAATATTGACCGCCGGAATCCACTAATAACAAACCTTCTGTTTTTAATACAGCATTGCTGTCTTCGTTAGCAGAGTAGTGCATCATAGCTGCGTTTGCTTTGTAAGCACAGATAGTATCAAAGCTTAATTCAATAAAGCCTTCCTGATCTCTGCGGCGGGCTTCCAGATAATCACTGGCACTGATTTCAGTAATTTCAGTTTTTCCTATATTGTTTTTTAACCAATACATGAATTTAGTAAATGCAGCTCCATCTTTAAGATGTGCTTTTTTCAAATTCTCGATTTCAACCGGATTCTTAATTGCTTTCATAAGAATCGTAGGATTTTTCTTATCAATTATATTAATATCAGCATTCAGGCTATGATAGATAGCATAATTTACTTTATCGGTATCCAGTAAAATAGCTTCTTTTACGGTAAATGTTTTAACAAATTCATAAATATCATTATAATCTTTTACTTCTACCTTGTCGGAAGCCAATTGCTTCTGAATATCAGAAGTTAATTTATCTTTGTCAACGAACAAATAAGCTTTATCTAAAGTAATGATGGCATAAGATAACACAACGGGATTGTATTCAATATCATTTCCTCTGATATTAAAGAGCCATGCAATATCATCTAAAGAAGTGATAATATGCACGGTGGCATTTTGCTTATTCATTTCTGCTCTTAATTCAGAAAGTTTATCTGCAGAAGATTTACCGGCATATTTAACATCCAGTAAAAAAGCTGGTTCTTCCGGAAGACTTGGTCTGTCAGTCCAGATTGAATCCACCAAATCTTTTTCGTAAGCAACGGTAACATTTTTATGTGCTAATTTTTCCTTTAACTTTAAGCCAAATCGGGTATTAATGACCCTGCCGTCAAATCCCAGGACGCCATTTTCAGGCATCTTATCTGCCAGGAATTCTTCAATGGATGGAACACCTTCTTCACCCATTTTGAATAAAGTAATACCGCTGCCTTCAAGTTGTCTTGCAGCCTGAATAAAATATCTTCCGTCAGTCCATAAACCTGCTTCTTTCAGTGTTACCACTAAAGTACCGGCAGAACCTGTAAAGCCTGACATATATTTTCTGGCTTTAAAATAATCACCTACATATTCGGATTCATGGAAATCTGAGGTAGGTATGATATAGGCATCTATGTGATTTTCTGCCATTAAAGCTCTCAAATGATGTACTCTTTCTTTTATCATGATTGATCTCCTTTCGTTGCAGCTGTTAAAAAATGCGGCATATGGCATTTTGTGGCGCATATGTCGCAAATGTCCTTTTATTTATAAACCTGAAGATGCAATAAGTAGAAGACAATTTGTGTCTGCAATAGTTCTATTACATCTTTTCCGGCTCTTCGTAAGCCTCTCCAAATAATTCAACAGTAACTTTCTTCATTACCTGTGGTTCTAATGGACGATCGGAATAATCGGTTTTATTTTCTGCAATCTGATTTACCACTTCCATACCTTCGGTAACTTTACCAAATGCAGCGTAGGAACCATCTAAGTGGGGTGAATCTTTGTGCATAATAAAGAATTGAGAACCTGCTGAATTAGGCATCTGTGATCTGGCCATGGAAATAACGCCAGCAGCATGTTTTAGATTATTTTCGAAATGATTATAGGAAAATTCACCTTTTATACTATATCCAGGGCCGCCCATTCCGCTTCCTTCCGGATCTCCACCTTGAATCATGAAACCACGAATTACTCTGTGGAAGATAAGACCGTCATAGAAATTTTTTTGTACCAAAGAAATAAAGTTCTTTACTGTGTTTGGAGCAATGTCAGGGTATAATTCTAATTTAATAATACTTCCATTCTCCATTTCAATAGTTACAATAGGATTTGTCGTTGCCATTTTTTTGTATCCTTTCTTTATGAAATGTCTGTTGGACAATTATAACATATATTCTCAAATGTGTCTAATAAATTATATTTTGTAGCTTTCTTAATTAAATACCATGGATTGTAAATTACCTCTTGCATTTTGTATATCCCAGTAATATAATAGGAATTAAATTAGTGGGAATTAAAATAATTGGATATAATATAAATAAAATTTGAATTCCCAGCTAATAACCGAGATATTGGAATTAAAAATATAGAATAAATATAAGAGAAAGTTTGAGGTGTTGATATGTCTGGTAATTTATTGGATATTAACAATCTGCAAGTTCGTGTAGAAGATAAAGTAATATTAAAAGATTTAAATCTTACCATAAAAGAAGGAGAAGTTCACGTTATTATGGGTCCTAACGGGGCAGGTAAATCAACGTTAGGTTATGCCATTATGGGACATCCGGGATATGAGGTGGATAAAGGCAATTTGGTATTTGAGGGTGAAGACATTACCAATTTCAAAACGGATGCCAGAGCAAAGAAAGGAATCTTTTTATCCTTTCAGAATCCGGAAGAACTGTCGGGTGTTACTCTTGAGAATTTTACAAGAACATCGAAGAATACAATAACCGGGGAACAAGCTCGTTTTATGACTTTTCGTAAGGAATTGTATGGGGTAATGGAAGCTTTGGATATGGATAAGGATTATGCTAACAGATATTTGAACGTAGGATTTTCAGGTGGTGAGAAGAAAAAATCAGAAATCTTACAGATGCTCATGTTACAGCCTAAACTTGCAATTCTTGACGAAACTGATTCAGGACTGGATGTGGATGCTGTTCGTCTGGTTTCAAAAGGAGTAGAAGCCTTTAAGAATGACAGCAATTCTTTGTTAATTATTACCCATAATACAAAGATACTGGAATACTTATCCGTTGACTATGTGCACATTCTGGTGGAGGGTAAGATCGTACAATCCGGAGATCGTTCCTTAATCAATCAAATTAATGAAAACGGATATAAAGATTTTATAACCTCAGAAATAAGTGCGTAAGGAGGTTAGCTATGGACAATTTAGAAAAGAACACAACAAGTAAAAAGACCTTTGTAGAAGATGTGGATCGCAGCATATATGATGTTAAAGATAGAGTAAATGCTTCTTATCAAAGTCATAAAGGACTTACTCCTGAAATTGTTGATGAGATATCACGTGAAAAAAAAGATCCGGAATGGATGCGGGAGTTCAGGCAGAATGCATTAAAACTATATAACACTATACAACTGCCAAAGTGGGGACCAAATTTAGATGAATTGAATATGGATGATATAGTAACCTATGTTCGTCCCAACACTGCCATGCAGGCAAAATGGGAAGAGGTACCTTCTGATATTAAGAATACTTTTGAGAGATTGGGAATCCCCCAGGCAGAGCGAATGTCGCTTGCCGGAGTGGGTGCTCAATACGACTCTGAAGTGGTTTATCATAATGTAAAAGAAGAAGTTAAAAGTCAGGGAGTTATCTATACGGATATGGAAAGTGCCCTAAGAGAACATGAAGATATGGTTCGCACTCATTTTATGAAATTAGTTCCTCCAAATGATCATAAATTTGCAGCTTTACATGGAGCTGTATGGTCCGGCGGATCCTTTGTATATGTACCCCCCGGTGTTAAGGTTGAGATTCCGCTGCAATCTTACTTCAGACTGAATGCTCCCGGAGCAGGCCAGTTTGAACATACTTTAATCATAGTGGATAAAGGTGCGGATCTACATTTTATTGAAGGATGTTCCGCTCCTAAATATAATGTAGCCAATTTACATGCAGGCTGCGTGGAACTATTTGTGGAAGAAGGAGCAAGACTTCGTTATTCCACCATTGAGAACTGGTCCAAGAATATGTTTAATCTAAATACCAAGAGGGCAGTAGTAGAAAAGGATGGAAAGATTGAATGGGTATCTGGTTCCTTCGGTTCCCATATCTCTTATCTTTACCCAATGAGTATCCTAAAAGGAGAAAATTCCAAGATGGAATACACCGGCATTACTTTTGCAGGTAAAGGACAGAGTCTGGATACGGGAGTGAAAGTTGTTCACGGGGCACCAAATACTTCCTCTATTATGAACTCCAAATCCATCTCCAAAGACGGCGGTGCCAGTACCTTCCGAAGTGCAATTCGTATTGCCTCCAATGCTGGCGGCTCTAAATCGGCGGTATCCTGCGAATCCTTAATGCTGGACGACAAATCACGTTCGGATACCATACCAGTTATGGATATTCGTAATGATGAAGTAGACGTAGGACACGAAGCAAAAATCGGAAGAATCAGCGATGATACCATATTCTATTTAATGAGCCGGGGAATTAGTGAAGCAGATGCCAGGGCCATGATTGTAAGCGGGTTTGCAGAACCTATTGCAAAAGAACTTCCTTTGGAGTATGCCGTAGAAATGAATAATTTAATAAGACTTGAGATGGAAGGTACCATTGGTTAAGGGAAAGGAGAGAACCATGAATTTAAATATAGAAGGTGTAAATGCTTTGCCGGTTCGAACCTGGAGCTGGCTTGGTATTAATGACAGAGATATAAAGGGAGATATTCCTGAAATTCTTCCTTATAAAAAGGATTCTTTAATTACAAAGGATATAAAAAAAGAGAAAGATATTTTGTTTGCCATAAACGCTGGAACAGGATATAAAGCCTTATTAAACGGGACTATTACCAATACAGATAAGAATGTCAGTGTAAAAGGCAGAGATATAAACGGAAGAGATACAGACACAGATATAAGCAGCAAGGATAATAACTACAATGTAAAGGATGTAGATTTAATTAATACAATTGAAAAAGTGTCTATGATTCCTACCGGTATGGGAGAAATTGCTGCAAATTATATCAGAAACAACAGTAATACAGGTATATTCCTAAGAATTCCTGCCGGTAAAAAATACAAAGAACCGATTTTTCTGGAGTATGATTTAGATGAAGAAAATAAAACGGTTGTTGATTTTAACACCATATATGCAGAAGAAGACAGCGAAGTGACGGTAGTGATGCATTATAAATCAAGAAAAGGAATTTCTGCTTTTCACAGTGGATTAACGTATCTCGTTGCAGGGAAAAATGCAGTTATAAACTTGCTGCAAGTTCAATTATTAAATGAAGAGACCCTCCATTTAAATGATATTGGAGCAGTTATCGAAAACGGGGGAGCCATTAATCTGGTCCACACAGAATTAGGCGGAAGTAAAGCATACAATGGATGCAAAGTCGATTTAAAGGGAAGTAACAGTAAAATTAATATAGAAACCATATACTTTGGAGATAAAGACAGAATTATTGATATGAATTATGTTATGAACCATCGCGGTAAGAATTCCAACAGCCGGATTCATGTAAATGGGGCATTACTAGACCAAAGCAGTAAAACCTTCCGGGGGACTATAGATTTTAAAAAAGGAGCATCCGGTTCAGTAGGCCATGAAGAGGAATTTAATCTATTATTCAGTCCCGGAATTAGAAACCTGACAGCACCTTTGATCCTTTGCGAAGAAGATGACGTGGAAGGAAAGCATGGGGCCAACAGCGGTAAGATAGATGAAAATAAATTATTTTATATGATGACAAGAGGTCTTGATGAACTATCTGCCAAGAAAATGATGATTGAAGCAGCCTTTTCTCCGGCGATGGAGCAAATTCCTTTTACAGACTTACAAGATCAAATCTCTGAATATGTGAAAGAGAGGTTGAATAACATTGAATCTATATAAAAATGATTTTCCAATATTAAGTACGAAAGCAAATGGAAAAGATTTAGTTTACTTTGATAATGCTGCAACCACACAAAAACCGGTATCTGTAATGGAAGCCATTAATAAGTATTATAAAGAGCAGAATGCGAATCCCTACCGGGGATTATACGGACTAAGTGTAGAGGCTACCAATGCTTATGAAGAAGCTCGTGAGACCGTTGCTGAATTTATAGGCGCCGGAAGCTCAAAAGAAGTTATATTTACAAGAAATGCTACAGAATCTTTAAATCTAATAGCATATACCTATGGGAGAATGAAGTTAAAAGAAGGAGATAAGGTGGTAACAGCAATCTCTGAGCACCATAGTAATATTCTGCCCTGGCAGCAGGTTACCAAAGAGAAAGGCGGGGTATTATCCTATCTGTATTTAAATGAATCCGGGCATATTACGGAGGAAGAAATAGAACAAAAGATTACGGAAGATACTAAAATCGTTGCTGTTGCACATGTATCCAATGTATTAGGAACCATTCATCCGGTAGAAGCTATTATTAAAAAAGCCCATGAAGTAGGAGCGGTCGTTGTATTGGATTGTGCCCAAAGTATTCCTCATTACCAGGTAAATGTGAAGGAGTTAGATGCTGATTTTATGGTATTCTCGGCTCATAAAATGTTAGGACCTATGGGAATTGGCGTTCTGTACGGAAAAGAAAAACTTCTTAATGAAATGCCTCCTTTCCTAACCGGTGGCGAAATGATTGAATATGTTTATGAACAAGAAGCAGCTTTTGCACCTCTTCCTAATAAGTTTGAAGCAGGAACACCTAACGTTGGCGGAGCTGTGGGATTGAAAGCAGCCATAAATTATATTCAAAAAGTTGGATATAATAATATAAATAAAATAGAAGAAGAATTAACGGAATACGCACTGACCAGAATGAAAGAGATACCTCATATTACTATATACGGAGAAACTGACAGCACCAAAGAAAGGTGCGGGGTAATATCATTTAATATAGATGATGTACATCCCCATGATACTGCTTCCATCTTAGATGCTGATGGTATAGCCATTCGTGCAGGCCATCATTGCGCACAACCTCTTATGAAGTACATGAAAGTACCTGCAACCTGCAGGGTCAGTCTATATTTTTATAATACAAAGGAAGAAATAGATATATTTATCAATAGTTTAAAGAAAGTCAGGAGGTGGCTCGGATATGGGGATTGAACAAATATATAATGAAGTATTAACGGAACATACCACATCCAATCGAAATAAGCACCATATTGAGAATCCAACCCATGTCTGTAAGGGCGTAAACCCAAGTTGTGGTGATGAGATTGAATTAGAAATACGTGAAAAAGACGGAATTATAGAAGATGCTGCTTTTACCGGTGTAGGCTGTGCAATTTCTCAAGCCTCTGCTTCCATTATGATTGATTTAATTAAAGGTAAGCCTGTAGAGGAATCTATGGAATTAGCTAAGACTTTCTTTGGAATGATTAAACATGAAATTACAGATGAGAAAGAATTGGAAGTGTTAGAAGATGCCATTGTATTAAAAGACATCGGACATATGCCTGCCAGAGTAAAATGCGCGGTACTGGGCTGGCATACCTTAGAGGATGTTATAAAAAAAGAAGAATAAAGGCACCATGAAGGACTTTAGGATAATAAAAAGACACTTTACATGGAATATACAGGGATGTTACTCTTGAAAGTAACATCCCTGATTTAGGTTTTTATCATATTTTTATTATAATTAATCTTCCAAAGAGATTACAGATACAGGGCAGCCGTCTCTTGCCTCTTCTGCAGCGGAAACATCTTCGTCTGAAACCTCATCTACATAAACTTCTGCAAGTCCTGCATCACCCATTTGGAATACAGATGGGCAGGTATCTGCGCAAAGACCGCATCCAATGCAGCCATCTTGATCTATAAAAGCTTTCATATATAATTCCTCCATTCTATGTAAGTATTCTGGTTATGATATGTTTACCAGATATCAACATTTTATCAGATGATACCATAATTTTCAATAATAAAGTATTCTAGTATTGAAATATTAATATGGGGTAAAAAGGGAACCTATTAATATTGATCAAGCATGCCAAAGAAAAGAACACTTATATTAAGGCATGAAAATACGCTTTCTCTTTTGTTTGATTTCATGGAAGTTTTGTAATCAGGATTGGTATAAAGTACATATTTTTTATTATAATCAGCATAATAAAGATGATAAAATCTTATGTCAGATACCAAATATGTTATAAATAGCTTCTATACATTAGCCGAAACCAGTGATAAAATAGAATAATGTAGGAAAAGATAAAAACAATGGAAAATATGATTAAAAGTAGTGCAATAATTGTATAGCAGGAAAGCTTGTAAGGAGGTTTTTATATGGCAACATTTGAAGAATTATATCGTAAACTAGTAAAGGAATCCTTGGAAACCAATGGGGCACCACAAATATCACCGGAATATGATCCACATCATTTGGATTGCTTATTATATCCTGAAAAATATGGTTCTGTAATTCATATAGGTAAGTGTGAATGTCCCGACGATGGACCTGCAAAATGTTCGGAAAGCTGTATATTTGATGCCATCACAAAGGATGAAGATGGAGTTATTCGAATTGATAAAGAAAAATGTGTAGGCTGCTATGCATGTATTGATAACTGCGATTCCAAAAAATTGACAGCAAGCCGCGATATACTACCTGCCTTAGACGCTATGCGTAAAGCGAAAGGACCGGTATATGCTTTAATTGCACCCGCTTTTTTAGGACAATTCAGTAATGATGTTACGCCGGGAAAGTTACGTACAGCTTTTAAGAAACTTGGATTTGATGGTATGATTGAAGTGGCTTTATTTGCAGATATATTAACCTTGAAAGAGGCTTTGGAATTTGATAAAAATATTCTTACTGAAACAGATTATCAATTAACCAGCTGTTGCTGCCCGATTTGGATCGGGATGATCCGTAAAATTTATAATGAATTGATGCCTCATGTACCCGGTGCTGTTTCACCAATGGTGGCAGCAGGACGTACCATAAAGGCACTGCATCCAGATGCACTTACTATGTTTATTGGCCCTTGTATAGCGAAAAAAGCAGAAGCAAAGGAAAAAGACATAGCCGATGCAGTGGATTTCGTACTTACTTTCCAGGAAGTACAGGACATATTTGAATTTGCTAATATTAATCCGATGGAGATGGAAGAAAGTGAAAAAGATCATTCCTCTAGGGCAGGAAGAATCTATGCCAAAACAGGAGGAGTTAGCGAAGCAGTATCCAGCACAGTAAAACGCCTGAACCCTGACCGTAAAATTACGGTACGCACCAGACAGGCAGACGGTGTACCGGCCTGCCGGGAGATGATTGCTCAAATACAAAAGGGTGAGATTCAGGCTAACTTCTATGAAGGCATGGGCTGTGTCGGTGGCTGCGTCGGTGGACCTAAAGTAATGATTGACCGTAATCTGGGACGGGAACATGTAATTCAATATGGAGAAGATGCCAGCTATCCCACACCTATAGACAATCCTTATGTTATTGAACTCCTTCATAGACTTGGATTTGATACCGTGGAAAGTCTCCTTGAAAAAAGTGATATATTTACCCGATATTTTTAATAAATAGTTTAAAGTCGATTGTAAAAGGCGAAGAATCTTATTGATAATAGATTTCTTTGCCTTTTATATTGTGGTACTTGTGCTTTCGTTTAATAAATAATATCCTCTTTAAAATATTTTGAGTTTAGGAGGATATTAGACCAAGACGTCATTGCACTTATGCTAAATATAGATTATATTTAACATATCATTTAACACGTATTTAGACAAAAGAGGAGGTATATATGGAACTGCCAAAGGTACCGATTGGGGAACGCCTGAAAACATTACGAAAGAGTAGAAATCTAACATTGGATGAAGTTTCAAAAATTACAAGTGTCAGTAAACCAATGCTTGGTCAAATAGAACGGGAACAATCTTCTCCTACGTTTAATACCTTACTCAAGATCGCAACAGGCATGAAGGTTCCTCTTTCGTATTTCATGGAAAGTAATGATTTTAATTACAAAATTGCTGATATAAAGGATATGAAACCCACTCTAGAAGAAAACGGGCATATGAGAATCTTTACCATGATTCCTTATGATCCAATACAAAATTTTGAAATGTTTTGTATAGAGATTGATCCGGGTTGTGAACACAAATCCCAAGCACACCAAAACGAAGAATGTGTTTTTATAATGGAAGGAAAAATAGAACTAAGATTAGTAGAGGAAACAATCATTCTGGAAAAAAACCAGATAATAAGATTTCAAGCTAACATAAATCATTCGTATTCTAATCCATACAATGAAAAGTGCGTTATCCAAAGCATTTTATTCTATCCCATCCTATGAGATAATAAGAACGGTTTTGAACTTGATAAGTAATCATTTTAAGTCTTTAATTAGGAAAATCACTTGTTTAATGTTCTTCTTGTATGCTATACTATATTAAAATATGTCATAACATATACATAAATATTGTAATATACAGTGATAAGGCATCAATAAAGCAAATACAATTAGAGATATGGGGGATTTGAAATGGCAACATTTGATGATTTTTTGAATCTGGATATAAGAGTTGGTGAAATTATTCAATGCGAAAGTTTTCCGAAAGCAAAAAGACCAGCGTATAAAATTTGGGTTGACTATGGAAATGAAATAGGTATAAAGAAGTCAAGCGCGCAGATAACTGAATGCTATACCCCGGAAGAACTGATAGGTATGCAGGTTCTTGGAATTATGAACTTTCCTCCAAGACAGATTGCAGATTTTATGTCAGAAGCGCTTATACTTGGGGTTTATTCAAAGAATGGAGTTGTTCTTATATCCCCTCAGCAAAAGGTTGAAAAAGGTGACAAACTGGGATAACCTTGTATCAACCTTCCAATAACTATTTTTGATAGTAACTGTGACAAAGTCACAGTTACTATATTTATTTTGTGATATTATTAACATATATTAAAATCCAATATAATTAATAGAAATAATGCAGACATTTTATTTCTGATCGGTTGATAGTTTTTATAAGAAAGAGAGGGTTAATATGAGCAAAGTAATTATTGTTGGCGGGGTTGCTGGAGGAGCGTCTGCCGCTGCACGTCTTAGGAGATTAGACGAAAAAGCAGAAATAATTATGTTCGAGAAAGGAGAATACATCTCCTTTGCAAACTGTGGATTACCTTATTATATAGGTGGAGAAATTACGGAAAAAGAAGCCTTGACATTACAAACACCGGAAAGTTTTCACGGCAGATTTAATGTAGATGTAAGAGTGTTACAGGAAGTAGTATCTGTTGATGTAAATAAAAAACTGGTTAAGGTTAAGAATCTTAAAACCAATGAAACTTATGAAGAAACTTATGATAAGCTGATATTATCCTCTGGCGCGGCACCTGCAAAACCGAATATAAAAGGTGGGGATAACGAAAAAGTATTTACCCTTCGCAATATACCGGATACTTATAGGATTAAAGATTATGCAGATCAAAGACATGTAAAAAGCGCAGTGATAGTAGGCGGTGGTTACATTGGAGTTGAGATGGCAGATAATCTTTATGCTGCCGGTCTTAAAGTCACCATAGTAGAATTTGCAGATCATGTAATAGCACCCATTGACTATGATATGGCTTGTGAAGTTCATAATCATATCCGTAGTAAAGGTGTTAATTTAATTCTTAAAGATGGTGTTAAGGAGATCAGAAACCATGGAGAAGAATTAAAAGTAATTCTTGGAAATGGTGAAATCATAACGGATATGGTAATTATGTCTGTTGGTGTCAGACCAGAAAGTACATTAGCCAGAGAAGCAGGTTTAGAAGTGAACCCTAAGGGCGCAATAATAGTGAATGCTAATATGCAAACCTCCGATAAGGATATTTATGCAGTTGGCGATGCAATTCAGATTAAAGATTTTGTTACAGGTGATGATGGATATATTCCTTTGGCAGGACCGGCCAATAAACAAGGAAGGATTGCTGCTGAGAATATAATTGGAATTTCAAGTACTTATAATGGAACCCAGGGAACGGGAATCTTAAAATGCTTTGATTTAACAATAGCTAATACCGGAATAACCGAGGCAAGAGCAAAGCAATTGGGTTTAAATTATGAAAAATCCTTTACCTATTCCGCTTCACATGCTTCCTATTATCCCGGTGCTGTAAATATGTCAATTAAACTTATTTTTGAAAAAGATAAGGGCAAGATCTTAGGTGCTCAAGTAGTAGGGTATGAAGGAGCAGATAAGAGGCTGGATGTTATTGCAACTGCCATGAGAGCAGGAATGACCATATATGATTTAACAGAGTTAGAGCTGGCATATGCACCTCCATTCTCATCAGCAAAGGATCCGGTTAATATGGCGGGCTTTGTGGCAGAGAATATAATGACCGGAAAGGTTAAAATCTTCCATTGGAATGAAGTAAAGGATCTACCAAGGGATGGCAGTGTCAGTTTGCTGGATGTTCGTACCAGTATGGAGTATGCAAATGGTTCTATAGATGGATTTATCAATATTCCATTAGATGATCTGCGTGAGAAGCTGCATGAATTAGATAAATCAAAACCAGTGTATGTAACCTGTCAGATTGGTCTTCGGGGATATCTTGCCTGCCGCATATTAGAGCAGAACGGGTATGAATGCTATAATTTATCAGGGGGTTATCGTTTATATAATACAATCTACTATAATAAACCAATGATTGTACGTGATGAAGAAAGAGCGGTGCCGGATAAATTGGAAGCTGCTTCTGTATCTGAAAAACCGGTGAATAAACTTGAGATTAATGCCTGCGGCCTTCAATGTCCGGGACCAATTATGAAGTTATCAGAAGCAATAAAAAATGCAGAGAATGATGATATAATAGAAATAACTACCACGGATCAGGCATTCGCAGCGGATGTTGAGGCCTGGTGCAGAAGAACCGGAAATACATTTCAAGGCATAGTTTCTGAGAGAGGAATAACCAAAGCTTCTGTCAAAAAAGGATGCGTAAACACCCAATCCGGAGGAGATTGCAGTGCACCTCTTTCCGAAGGAAATAACAAAAATATTATTGTATTTTCAGGAGATTTAGATAAAGCCATTGCCTCTTTTGTCATAGCGAATGCGGCAGCGGCCATGGGACGAAAAGTAAGTATGTTCTTTACTTTCTGGGGCTTAAATATCTTAAGAAAGCCGAAAAAAGTATCTGTAAAAAAAGATTTTATGAGCAAAATGTTTGGATTTATGATGCCTAGAGGAAGCAAAAAATTATCTTTGTCCAAAATGAATATGGCAGGTATGGGTTCTAAAATGATTCGCAATGTGATGAAAAAGAAAAATGTGGAGAGTTTGGAAAGCTTGATTCAAGCCGCAATAGACAATGGAGTAGAATTAATTGCCTGCACCATGAGTATGGACGTTATGGGAATTAAAATGGAAGAATTAATAGATGGTGTGAAACCGGGCGGTGCGGCCGCTATGCTTGCTAATGCAGAAGAATCGGATATGTCATTATTCATATCTTGATTTGTTTGATAATTCTAGGTACATTTTGAATATAAATTCAGCTGTACTGAATTATAAGTGAAGAGACTTATTATAGGAGAGTTTCTTTGGCGATAGAATTTAGTTATGCTGAATTTATGCTTAGAATGTCAGTTAATGATCTGAGAAATTATATTTAAACAGATATAAGCAGGATTCTACCTGAAATAAAATAGCTTGATTAATATATAAACATGGTATAGAATGGTAAACAGTTGAGCCATCTATTAAAAATTGAATATAATTCAATAAAATTGATGCGTTATGATATATCCTGTATTTGGGCACTTGGGGTATAGATAGCAAGTAGTGCAACCGGCAATTTTATGTTACTTTTTAAGGGACATTTATTTTACGTTAAGTAGAATAGATATCTCTTTCCTTGCATTTCTTTCTTGCATAAGCCCCATGATTTTCGAAAATAATAAATTTATTATTGATTCCGAGTAAATAGACAGGATAGTCGGATTTTTTCATGTTCTTATAATTCAACATAAGAACGTTAGATAGGAGAATATAATGGGACAAAATTATGCAAGTTTTCATATAATTGCAGAAGATACAAAAGAAACACAAAAACAGTTGGAGCAATACTTCAGTAATAATACCACCTCTAATAATATAAGTAATATCCGGGAAGGTTTGACAGAATCTATTGATGATGAATATATAAATAATAAGTTTAGTCTATTTAGTTTTCTCCAGGATTTATTTGAGAACACCCCAAAACTGATACTGATAAATAATAATAAATTCATTTCTGTATATGATGAATCATATTCTTTAGAAAACATGGAAACAGAAGGAATAAACTTATCTAAATATTTAGAGACTCCGGTTATTGGAACCGGTAATTTAGATGATGATGTTTTTAGTATCTTATTATTTCATAAGGGAAAGATTATTACCCGGTATACTATGGGAGAGGGTTTAGAGAAATACGAATTTAAGCTGTGTAACATGGACTTGGAACTATTCAAAAATGTAACGAATCTAAGTGTGGAAAAACTGGATGCTTTATTAAAGGAAGAGGACATCTATGACATAGAGGACGGGTTTTCAGAACTCTATAATATTGCATTAGATTTAACTTATGATGATTTAGCATCTTTTGAAAATAAATTTAAAAAGCTTAAAGAAACCAATTCATATTCTATTTTTGAACTACTAGTTACATCATGAGAAAAGAAGAAATGGCCGTCAGTAAAAGACTGCCATTTCTTGCTTTAATAAACTGTTTTTCCATGGATTATATAAAAACAAGCTTACATAAAATTTATATATTATGAAAATAATAATATCACATAGAAAGAGGAGTGCAGAAAAAATGGAGATAGCTGATTTAAATAGTAGGAAGGTTTTAAAAGACGAGGGAGATAATTACTCCATAAAAAAAGTTAATTTATTTAACGAAATCCATCAACATTTAATGGAAGATGAAAAACCATCAGACTTTTTAAATAGTTTATCTAATAATCATATATTTCAAGACATTCCTTTTTCTATGTTATTAAGGTTAAAGGAAACAGAACAATCCACCGTACACCATCCGGAAGGAAATGTATGGAATCATACTATGCTTGTTGTAGAGGAAGCTGCTAAAGTAAGAGAAAAAAGCAAAAATCCGGAGGCCTTTATGTGGGCCGCATTATTACATGATTTAGGGAAACCGGATACAACAAGAGAGAAAAAAGGAAAAATTACCGCATACGATCACGATAAAGTAGGAGCAGAATTAACCAGAAGATTTTTGTCATATTTTTCTTGTGAAGAAGAGTTTATTAATGATGTAATAGGCCTTGTGAGGTATCACATGCATATATTGTATGTTACCAAAGATTTGCCTTTTGCAAAACCAAAAGAGATGATAAATTATACGGATATTAATGAAGTTGCCCTATTAGGCTTATGTGACAGACTGGGAAGAAAAAATGCAGATAAGAATAAAGAGGAAGAAACCATTCAGCTTTTTCTTAATAAATTGAAAGTTTTGAAAGGAATGGTAAAGTAATGAGAGAGAGAAAAGATAATAAAGGCAGAAATAACATTAACAAAAAAGATCATCAATTAAAAACTAATTCTTTAGTAGACTGTAGTTCCGATAAAACAGAGGATAAGACAGAAAACAAAAGTCAAAATAAAAGCTGGAAATAGATGATTTCTCTTGACACTGATATCTGGTATTCATCCAGGATCGGAGTTCGATTTAAAAAATGATTTCTGAAATAGAGAGCGCTTTTATAAATTAAATATATATTTCTTACTATGTTTGATTAGTAAGGATTCTTGAAAAACTGCCATGGGGAGTATACTTTCCCAATGGCAGTTTTCATAAGAACATTATTGGGTTTTAGTGATTTTTAAACCCGAATCTACCAATTCGTTTACTTTAGTGCCCTGTTTGTCCATATCCGATGCTCCGTTCCCATCGTTTGCGTTATCTTTGTTAGTCATATTTGTATTATCTTTCGCAGCAGTTCTTTTGGTTGGCGTTCCTTTATTATCTTTTAATGGTACCATTGCATTTCCTCCTTTTTTGAATAGTATTTGTATAAAATAAAACCATATACATCAAATTGAGACATGTATATATAAAAAATAACTTGATTATGTGGAGGATTCGTGATAATACTATAGCTAGGACAAATACGCTAGTAAAATTATGTAAGTTTCTTTTTCCCCCGGATTTTCAGAATATTTCATAAAATATTTCACATATTTGCCACAATTTTGTGTTAATGTGTAGAATGTACATAAAGTGGATAAGGAGAAATAAGCTTTTATAATATAATGGAGGAAGTTATGAAAAAGCGATTTATTACCTTTATAATCATGCTATTTATGATGGTGGTTTTTACAGGATGTTCAAAAGATAAACCCAATAATATTATTGTTACACCCCCTTTAATAAGTAAAGAGAATAAAGAAAAAGAGAAAGAAAAAGTTCCTGAGAAAAAGACAGTAGAAGCAGCCGGCTGGAAGATGGATGTTTTAAATTATAAAATTACAACTTCCTTACAGGATGTCAAAAAAGATTTGGGAATTAAGAAAATAGACAAAGATATGGCACAGGCAGAAGCAAAAGAAGGAAACGAGTTTATACTTGTGCAGCTTAATATGGAAAAGGTAGACAGCATGGAACAGATTCAATGGGACAAGTTCTACCTGACAGATAACTCAGGCAATTCTTATACCAGAATAGATGATTCATTTTTATCGGACTTAGGTGTTGCACGTATGACCGGAATGGATTTAAACTTTGGCATAAAAAAAGGCTGGATTATGTTTGAAATAAAAGAAGGATATAATCAGCTACGGTTAAATTATAAATTTAAAAAGGCACGTATGGACTGTATTATCTTCGGTGAAGGAACGGTTGAAGAAACCAGTAATAAGTTACTTCCTACAGAAGTTGATTATTTGAAAGATCAAAACTATATTGATGAAGCACTTTTAGATGAAGCTAAGAAAAGTTATAGTTTTGATAACCCATTGATTGTTGTAAATCCTTATGGTAATTCACCTCTTACCGCCATAGCTATATTCAAAACAGAGGAAGAATCTTCTGTAAAACTTACTGTGAAAGGTAAAAAATCTCAAGATGATATTACCGCAGTCTTTGATAAGGGAAATACACATATATTACCTGTTTATGGACTTTATCCCGGCGATACAACAACTTTAGTATTTCAGCTGGAAGATGGCAGGGAAAAAACAGTTAAAGTAAAGACGGACAGTATAAAGACTAATCTGGATGATGGAATAGTAAAGATTTTGGATAGTAAATATTATAATTATTCTAAATTAACCTTTGTATCTACTGAATCCAGAGACGATGCATATGGCATTGCAGCTTATGACAGCGCAGGAGATATCAGATATATTTTAAAAGGATATTCCGATACATTTAAGAGATTAAAGAATGGCAATATTATGGTAGCTTCCTCCAGACTATTAAAAGCGCCAAACCATTACACCGGTCTGCTGGAAATGGATCTGTGCGGGAAAGTTTACAATGATTATATAATTCCGGGCGGTTATGTAAATGATTTTATGGAACTAAAAAACGGAAATCTTTTAATCATTGGCAATTCTAAGGATCTTCAGACATTGTCCGATTATATTTATGAAATAGACAGAACTACCGGGGAAGTTATTTATGACCTTGATATAAAGAGCCTTATGGAGCCGGTTTTAGGAGAAGATATAGATGTTGCCGAAGAAGACTGGTTCCAATGCAATGGATTGTGGTATGACAGAAAAACCGATACAATCCTTTTATCCAGTGGCAGTTTGAATTCAATTGTTGCGTTAAATAAAACTGACAAAACCTTAGAATGGATTATCGGTGATCCGGGAATATGGGAAAATGCTGATCCAGGCCTTTTATTCACACCTTCGGAAGAGGAATTTGAATGGATATATGGACCTCACCAGATTTCTATGTTATATAATGGAGATATATTGGTATTCGACAATGGTGTAGGTCGTCCGGCATATGATGAAGACGGTAAGAACAATGGTGTATTGTCAGGAGAGCAGGTTTATTCAAGAGCGGTTATCTACCGAATTAATTTGAAAGAAATGACAATTCGTCAGATTTGGGATTATGGAAAAGAAAGAGGACCGGAATGGTATTCCTCCTTCCATGGGGGAGCAGAGTTCCAAGACAGAAGAAATTATCTGTTAACTTCAGGTGGAAATCTCTTTGATCCTAAGAAAGAGACATATGATTTAACCCAAAAAGACATTACCGGTAGTGAGAAAACTACCTATATAACTCAGATTAAAAATGATGAAATAATATTTGAATTGAAACTGGATCAGTTGATTACCAAAAGTAATAGAATGCCTATCTATTCCAGAAAGAAAAATTTTGAACCTTCCATAGAGGGTAAATATTTAGGTGACTTAGGTGTTACAGCCACGGTTCCATTTGAAAATCTGGATACCAATGCTGCCATAAGTACTAATTATAAAATTAGCGTGTCACAGAATCCGGATAGAGTTGTTATCGTAGGAAACTGGCCTTTTGTAGCTGAAGATGCTACATTGATTTTAAGAAGAAGTGATGGTAAACTTCAGGCATATTCCATTCCGGAATTAATGATTGAGAAGAAAGAAAGCGATACAGTAAACTTCAAAATGTGGTTTTCACCAATAGGACTGGAAGAGTTTTCTTATGATATTTATATCCGAAACAATGGTGTCATCTATAATTCAGGATATAAGATTGAATTATAGATATAATATGAAGCAAGAAAAAACAGTACCGAATGCTTAGGGCTTTCGGTACTGTTTTTTCTTTGTTACAAGAAGAGTTAGAATATAAGATCTTATAATCTTTAAACCAATCCCAATTGTTCGTCAACAGGAAGTGAGAAAGTAATACCTTTTCCCGGTGAACTTAAACCGGTTGTTTTACAGATATTCTCCATAATGGATTTTTTATTTTCTTTTTTGGCAATTATCAGTACTAGTTCTTTATCCTCCTGGATGGATATTCCTAAGAACTTGGTTGCTTCATGACTTCCAAGACCTCTTGCATGAACTACGGTTCCTCCCGTTGCACCGACTTCTTTGGCTGCATCCATTACTTGATCAGAATGACCTTGATTTACGATTGTAATGATTAATTCATATAATTGTTCCTGCTTCATTGGATTCACCTCATATTCTTTTTTAATATCCATACGGTTTTCTTGTTCAGCAATGATTTTGCATATAATACTGCTAATACCGGTTATCATAATGGTAAATGCAATACCCCGTCCGGGCTTGTTAAAATACATTTTATTTTGTAATAAATCAAATATCTTTGATATTTTATAATCCGGTATTATACTTATAATAACGAATTTTTTGGTATCCCCAAGACCTAAGTAATCAAGTATATCAGAAGTGGCAGTACCTTGACCATGGGTGATTAAATTGAAAGGAATATGGTGCTCATTAAATAATTTAAGTAATTCCTGTTCATATTCATAATCAATAATAGTAATAAGAGCTTTTAAGATTTTATATTCAGGTGCTTTGCTTTCCATAATTACGACCTTTCTTCCGTATCAAAATATATAATTTCATCGGATAAGAGCAGTTCCGGTTGATAGGTATCATTCTCCAGCTGTAAACTACGCCTGGTTCGGAATTTATATAAAAGGCCCAAACCTTGAATCGTTATTAAGGGTGTCATAGCTACCATTGCAACTGTCCCAAAGGCATCGGATAATATATTTCCACCCACTGCTTCACAAGCTCCCATTGCCAGAGGAAGAAGAAATGTTGCAGTCATTGGTCCGGAAGCAACACCGCCGGAATCGAAAGCAATTGCTGTGAATATGGACGGGACAAAGAAAGTTAAAGTAAGAGCAATGAGATAACCTGGAATAATTAAGTACCAAATGGATAATCCGGTAGATACACGAAGCATGGATAATCCAACAGATACTGCAACTCCTATGGACAGACTTAATTGCATGGATTTTCCGGTTATATTACCTTCTGAGATGTCCTCTACCTGTTCTTTTAATACATGAACGGCAGGTTCAGCGGCTACAATGAAAAAGCCGATTAACATTCCCAAAGGGATAATTAGCCATTGATAAGTACCGCTAAGTAATTCACTGCCTAAATAGGAACCGGCAGGCATAAAGCCAATGTTTGCCCCGGATAAGAAAAAGACAAGCCCAAGATAGGTATAAAGTAAACCAATTATAATTTTTAAAACTTGTTTTTTGGGTAATTTCATTTTAAATATTTGAAAGATAATAAAAAAAGCAATAATTGGTAACAGTGCCATTGCCACTTCCTTAAAATACATAGGCATACCGATTAGAAAAGCTTTCAGTACTGCTGAAAAGCTATTGATTTCAGTAATGGTGGCTTCTGCATATTCTGTGGCGCCAGGTTTAAAAAAGATACCCAGTAACAATACCGCAAGTATTGGACCAACAGAACATAAGGCCACTAGTCCGAAACTATCCTCCTGGGAATTCTTATCACTTCGCAGGGAAGCCATACCGATACCTAGTGCCATAATAAAAGGTACTGTCATGGGACCTGTAGTAACTCCACCGGAGTCAAAAGCAACCGGTATAAAATCTGCCGGTACAAAAGCCGCCAGCAAAAATACAAGACCATACATAACAATAAATATGACGGAAAGTTTTATTTGAAATAAAGTACGAAGCAGGGCGATTACCAAAAACAATCCGACCCCAAGAGCGACAGCCAGGATAATTACCATATCAGGTACACCGGGAGTTTGTTTTGCTAACACTTGTAGATCAGGTTCGGCTATCGTTATTATTAAACCCATAAAAAAGCCTAGAATAACTAAAAGTTTTATTTTTCCTGATTTCGCAAGATAAGAACCGATCCTTTCACCGATGAACATCATGGACACATCCGTTCCCAGTGTAAATAGTCCCATTCCTATAATTAATAATAAGGAACCTATTATGAACATCATCACAGTACCGAAAGACATCGGTACAATAGTAAAATGCAATAGTAAAACTAATAACGTAATTGGTAAGACAGAAGTTAAGGATTCTTTTAACTTCATTAGAAATTTCTTATTCATGTGACACCACCTTTGGAGCTTGGTTAACGAGTTACATTGATGGTTTATATGGATAATACAATATTATTTTTTGAGAATTGAATACAGCTAAACGTGAAAATATGTAAAAATACCTATTGTTTTCATTATAAAAATACCTCCTGTCAATATATTATTAGAAAAAAGGAGCTGCTGTTAATTAATTGATAGTTATTAGCTGCCCTAATATATTATTGTATAGTAATATGGGTAAAATCTCAAGTTTTATTTGCTAAAAATTTTTATTGTTGAAATATTCTAAAAAATATCTTTTTTTTATAAAATTTATAGGATACAAATTGTCTCTCAATACATCACAAAATTAAAGATAAAACATGACAAAAATTTATGAAATCTTATAAAATTTTATCTTCCCCTATGATTAATCATTGACATATTTCAGGTCTTCCCCTATACTTGTCGTTATGAATAAAATTCGATGTTAGTTTCCTATAAGGAGCTGTTGCAAAACAAAAAGATTTTGCAGCAGCCTCTTATTTTATGTTATAGGAAATCTTTGACAGATGTAAGGGGAATGAATATGGAAGTATTAACATATATGGTAATTGGAATAGTGATAGGATTTAAATGGTTTCCTTTAAAGCTGAAGAAATGGAACGAGAGAATTCAGATAATAAGTATTTCTGTTCTAATTTTTCTAATGGGAGTTACTTTAGGCAGCAGACCTAATTTCTTAAGGGATTTTGTACAATTAGGAGTAGAAAGTCTTTTATTAGCATTTCTCCCAATAATTTTTTCCGTACTTTTTGTTTATTATATAACAAAATATTTTTTTAAATAGATTGTAGTATAATGTGAAAATTAGATTGTAACAATTTACTTTGCAAATTTGTTGTGTTTCGTTAGAATGGAGATTAGAATGGTTTATATCGCAATTATATCTTTAATATTGGGAATTATATGTGGGCAGTGGATTTTTAATGAACAGTGGATTCAGTTTTTTACAAATCAGTCCCAGCATGTACTATATGCATTGCTAATTTCTGTTGGAATTAGCGTTGGTCTTAATAAGCAGGTGTTTCAAAAAGTAAAAGAATATCATCTGAAGATACTATTAATGCCTATGGGAACTATTATGGGTTCTTTAATTGGAGGTCTTATAGCCAGCTTATTTATTAACATATCCTGGTATGACAGTATGGCTATTGCTTCCGGTCTTGGTTGGTACAGTCTGAGTGGTGTTATGATTACGGATTTAGCAGGAATACAATTAGGAACCGTAGCTTTTATGAGTAATCTTATGAGGGAAATTATTGCATTTATTATTATTCCCTATATTGCAAGAACCTTTAATAAATATACTGCTATAGCACCGGCGGGAGCTACCAGCGAAGATACCTCACTTCCTATGTTAATAAAATATACCAACGAAGAAGTGGTAGTTATGGCAATTTTCCACGGGGTACTATGCAGTGTAATGGTGCCTATATTAATAAAATATATATACATATTCTTTAAAGGATAAATAGTCTAAAAAGTATCTTTAAAATTTAGCAGATATTAAAAAGCTTTATGGTGCTAATGCACCGGAATTGAGGATTATGATGCATTTGGAAAAACACCATCACTTAAATAAGCAGCAGATGATAGAGGTAGAGGAATTAGTAAATAATTGCTTGAAAACAGATGGATTAAGCAGAGAACTTTACTTAGATAATGACATGAACCTTTATGAAAATTTAGACAGTTTCTTTCTGCTTTATGAGCAGCAGCAATTAATCAGTGTGTTAACTATATTTCAATTGAATGAGAGAGAAGCAGAAATATCAGGTTATACGTTACCTGATAAAAGGAGGAAAGGTTACTTTACCACTTTATTGGATGCTGCAGAAGATGAATTGTTAGATTTAAGTATATATGATATGGTTTTTGTAGTGGAACCAAATAGTACCAGCGGTAAAATGGCTGCCTTATCTTTTGGGGCTTCTTATATAAAATCGGAATATTTGTTAAGGTTAAAGCTTGAGGATTATACAAAGAAATACAGTGAATTTTTATCGAACCTAAAATTCATAATAACTCCTTTAACATCAAAAGATATTATGCAGGCAGCAGATATCCATTCTGAGATATTTAAGACGGCATTTCATGAATCGGAAGAATTGATACAAAACATTTTAGAATGCGATTATATGGTATGTTATGTTGCCAAATTAGACGAGGAACTGATAGGTATATGTAATGTAAACTATGGAATGGAAAAAGCATCTATATTCGGATATGGGGTTTTACCAAGGTTTCAAGGGAAGGGCTATGGAAAAGGGTTGATTAATTATGTACTAAGACAATTAATAAAAGAAAAAGTTGGAGAAGTTACGCTGCAAGTGAACAGTAATAGCAAAAAAGCAATGAGAATCTACAATTATTTAGGATTTCAAATAGTATCCCAATATGATTATTATGACTATAAGATTGAATTAGAGGAGTAACTAAGTCTTACTTTTGGCATAAAATAATTGTAAAACAAGGTATTAGAGGGTGCTATGGCAAACAGAGTGGTTATAGATCCGGGTCATGGAGGAGTTGACAGTGGTGCGGTATATGGTAACAGGCTTGAAAAAAATGATAATCTTAACTTAGCCCTGGCAGTTGGAAAGATATTGGAAGGTCACGGTGTTGAAGTTTTATATAGCAGAACGGAGGATGTTTATTCTTCACCGATTAAAAGAGCTCAAGTAGCAAATGCTGAAAATGCCGATTTATTTATAGCACTTCATAGAAATTCAAGTCCTTTACCCAACACGTACAGTGGTGTGGTAACTTTAATGTATGATGAGAAAGGTATTAAACCTATTGCTGCAGAACTTATTAATAGGGAATTAGAAAAAGTAGGATTTCCTGATTTAGGCATAGATATACGAAAGGATTTACCTATATTAAAAAGAACGAATATGCCGGCTTTATCTGTAAATGTTGGATTTATCAATACAGACTCGGATAATCTTTTATTTGATGAGCAATTTGAAGCCATTGCAAATGGAATTGCTGCAGGTATATTGGAAACTCTTAATATGATGAATGAAACTACTGAAAATACACATACTTATCGGGTACAGGTAGGATTATTTGGAGTTTTAGCAAACGCAGTTTATCTTCAATATCAATTAATGCTTCTTGGTTATGAACCCCTTATTGTTTCCCAGGGAGATTTATATGCAGTGCAAATAGGGGAACTTCCAAGCTTGGATCAGGCGGTTATGTTAGAACAGGAATTAAAGAGGGTTGGATATGATACATTAATTGTACGGTACGAATAGATGGTAGGGCAATTCACATTTTGTGTAAAAAAATTAAAAAAAATATTGCTTTTCTGCGTTAAAGTGATATAATTTATATAAGAGCAAAAACAAAGGCGTATTTGCCTAGCCTGAATCGCCTGTTTTTTGCTCTTTTTTTGTGCGATATATTTTCATGTGTTTGGTATAAAAATTATGAAAGATAAAGGAGTAATTATATGGGATACGTTGATGAAGTAATTGAATTAGTAGTGAAGAAAAATCCGGGTGAGCTTGAATTCCATCAAGCTGTAAAAGAAGTATTGGAATCACTAAGACCCGTTGTAGATGCAAATGAAAAGAAATACAGAAAAGAAGCATTACTTGAGAGATTAGTAGAACCGGACAGACAAATTAAGTTTCGAGTGCCTTGGGTTGATGACAAAGGTCAGGTTCAAGTTAATACAGGTTACCGTGTTCAGTTTAATAATGCAATTGGACCATATAAGGGTGGTCTGCGATTGCATCCTTCTGTAAACATTGGAATAATTAAATTTCTTGGATTTGAACAAATCTTTAAAAATTCTTTAACCAGTTTACCCATCGGTGGTGGTAAAGGTGGTTCAGATTTTAATCCCAAAGGCAAATCAGACAGGGAAGTACTGGCTTTCTGCACAAGCTTTATAACGGAGCTTTATAAATATATTGGAGCAGATGAAGATGTTCCGGCAGGTGATATTGGAACCGGTGCCAGAGAAATCGGTTATATGTATGGTCAATATAAGAAAATTACTGGTAAATATGAAGGAGTACTAACCGGAAAAGGTTTATCTTACGGTGGTTCTTTGGCAAGAACAGAAGCAACTGGATATGGTCTCCTATATTTAACAGAAGAAATGTTAAAATGTAACGGTCATGATATAGCAGGTAAAACTGTAGCAGTATCCGGATCAGGCAATGTGGCTATCTATGCAGCGCAAAAGGCTGAGCAGCTAGGGGCAAAAGTAGTTACCATCAGCGATTCCGATGGATGGATTTATGATCCGGAAGGCATAGATGTGGCTGCATTAAAGGAAATCAAAGAAGTAAAAAGAGAACGACTTACGGACTATAAGAACTACAGACCAAATTCTGAATACCATGAAGGCAGGGGAGTATGGAGTGTGAAATGTGATATTGCTCTTCCCTGTGCTACACAGAATGAATTATTATTAGAGGATGCAAAAGTTTTAGTTGCCAATGGATGTATTGCAGTTGCAGAAGGTGCCAATATGCCAACTACTTTAGAAGCAACTGAGTTTCTTCAGGAAAATGGTGTTTTATTTGCACCGGGTAAAGCAGCTAATGCCGGAGGTGTTGCTACTTCAGCACTTGAGATGACACAAAACAGCGAAAGACTAAGCTGGACTTTTGAAGAAGTAGATTCTAAGTTAAAACAAATTATGGTTCATATTTTCCATAATTTATCTGATGCTGCTGAACGTTATAACCAAGAGGGTAATTATGTTGCAGGTGCCAATATTGCAGGTTTTGAAAAGGTTGCAAACGCCATGTTGGCCCAGGGTATTTGGTAAACTGTGAATGTTTAATTTTATAGACAAAAATAAAAGGGATCAGGAATGATTATTGTCATTTCTGATCCTTATTTTTTTGTTTCTATAGGCAAAGCAATTTTCACTAAATTAAAATAATGTCATATTATAAGGTAAAGAATCATCAGATATGAGATGGCAGTATCAATATCAGAGAAAGATCATAGCACTTAAGGGGGAATTTCAGTTATGGAGTTTACACTAAAAGAAATGTTTGAAATATTTATGAAGCGAATTATTTTTATTGCAATTTGTACGATTGGAGGCTTATGTGTTTCTTTTCTATATAGTAAATATATTATAAAACCAACATATATTGCATCAGTACAAATGTATGTTAATTCCAATGATTCCACTTCTTCTGCTGATTTAAATGAATTAAATTATGCTCAGAAAGTAGTAACAACTTATATAAGCTTTTTGCAGACAAAGAAATTTTATGAACAGGTAATAGAAGAAAGTAATTTAAGATTATCCAGAGAACAGCTAAAAAGTATGACTAACATTGAATCTATCAATAATACAGAGATTTTTGAAATAAGTGTAAGCTCTATGAATCCCGAGGATTCATTTCTATTAGTAAAGTCAATGGAGAAAATTGCACCTAAATTAATAAAGAGTATTAAAGACACAGCACAAATCAGTATAGTTGATCCTCCGGCTTTACCAACCTCACCCTCCAGTCCCAATATATTAAAGAACACTTTAATTGGAGGAATGATTGCATTTATTATAACTATGCTGATTTCATTACTAGGGGAAGTTATGGATGTAAATGTTAAAAACCAGGAGGATTTATTAAAAAAGTACCAAGTTCCTATCTTAGGGGCAATACCAGATTATAACAAGAATAAAAAGAAAAAAGTTTTATTAAAAAAGATAATACCTATTGCAAAAAGACTAAAAAAGAAAATAGGCTGGAAGGAAAATAAAAAGACAAATGAAAGTGAAAATATAAAAGTAAATGTGGAGAAGGATACACAATTCATTATAACAGAAGCCTATAATTCTCTAAGAACCAATTTGAAATTTACCTTACGTCATGAAGGATGTAAGAAGATTGTAATAAGCAGCTCGCTTCCAGAGGATGGGAAGAGCACAATCACTACCAATTTAGGTATTGTAATTGGCCAAACCGGTTCAAAAGTATTATTGATAGACTGTGATTTAAGAAAAGGAAGATTGCACAATTTTTTCAATATAAAAAGCAGTCCTGGGGTCAGCAATGTATTGTCCAATATGATTGATATAGAAAATTCAATTCAGAAGACCTCATATGATAACGTATATGTACTGCCCTTGGGAACCATCCCTCCTAATCCCTCTGAACTGATAGCCAGTAGTCAAATGGAGGAATTATTAAAGAAGCTGGAAAGAGAATATGACTATATTATCATTGATACACCTCCAATCAGGGTTGTATCCGATGCCCTCAGCCTGATGAAGGCAGCGGATGGCGTGTTAATAGTTGTAAGAGAGGAAGTAACCTCACATTCGGATATTACAAACTTTCTATCTAGATGCAAATACATGGAGATTAAAGTACTGGGATTTATACTCAATGGGATTTCTTTTGATCAGGATAAGAAATCAAAATATCATTACTATTATTACAATAATTATAATGGTTGATCTGCATACACACATTTTACCGGGGATTGATGATGGAGCCAGTAGCATCGCTGAAGCAGTTGAAATGACGAAATCTCTTTCCAATCAAAATATTAATAAGGCAGTGTGCACTCCTCATTTTAACCCTATGCAGGTTTCACTCCAAGAATTTATAAATAAAAGAACAACTGCAATGAGCCTAATGCATGACGCAAAAGTTGAGCTGATTCCTGGGAGTGAAACAATACTTCACAGTTATTTATTTCATTATCCTGATCTTAGTAAGTTATGTATAAGAGATACAAAGTATTTGCTAATTGAATTGCCATATAGTAAAAAAAAGGATGGAAGTATATTTGAAACAATTGAAAAACTGATTTCATTCTATAATATCATACCCATTATTGCCCATATAGAAAGATATGATATAGCAAACAAGAATATAAGAAAGTTACGGGATATGGGCTGCGTAATTCAATTAAATACAACTTCATTAATAGAGAAAAAAAGAAGGAACCAAGCAGTCCGTTATTTAAAGGCTGGATTAATTGATGTACTGGGTAGCGACTGCCATAATATGAGGGATAGATTTCCTGTTATAACACAGACATTGGATATTATAACACAAGAAATTGGAAGTAATTGCTGCAGCAATCTAAAATATAATGCAGAGTGTATTGTGAATGGGATTGAAATGAATAAAAAAATAATGTTTCTTATAAATAAAGGGATTTAAACCAAAGATAGATTTATTTAAGATTTTAAAAAGGAGTGACAAATATGAAGTGGGATTACTTTTTTTTGTCGCCTTTTGTATTAACTAAGAGCGACTTTTCTATAAAATTTTTGAAACATGACGGAAACAACCCAGTGAATAAGTCAGTTCAGAGGTACTCCTATGATGAAAATTTTGCAAAATAGTGAAAATAATTTACCATCCTCTGCTAAGGATTTTAGAGTTGATGATCTTTTAGAGCGGGATTGTGTTTCTTTTGATAAGAAAGAAATTGATAAATTCTTTAATCAAAAAGTGATTATGGTAACTGGAGGAGGGGGGTCCATTGGCTCGGAATTATGCAGGCAGATTGCCAGTTCCAACCCGGCTCAGCTAATCATTATCGATTATTATGAAAATAATGCCTATGACATACAACAGGAGTTGTTATGTGATTATAAAGACGGCCTTAATTTGGAAGTTGAAATAGCCACCGTACAGGATAGGGATAAGATGGATCAGTTATTTCAGCGTTATAAGCCGCAAATAGTCTTTCATGCAGCAGCTCATAAGCATGTACCTTTTATGGAACAATGTCCGGAAGAAGCAATTAAGAATAATATTTTTGGAACTTATAATGTAGTTCAGGCAGCAAATCAATGGAATGCCGAAAAATTTGTTCTTATATCTACAGACAAAGCGGTAAATCCAACCAGTATGATGGGTGCGAGTAAAAGAATGTGCGAAATGATTATTCAAAGTATGAAGAATATTAGTAATACAAAATACGCAGCAGTCCGTTTTGGCAATGTTTTAGGTTCTAATGGGTCGGTAATTCCTTTGTTTAAACGCCAAATTGAGCATGGAGGACCCATTACCATTACAGATAAAAGAGTGGAACGATATTTTATGACAGTTTCGGAAGCAGTTCAGCTTGTATTAACAGCAGGGTCTATGGCATCACATTCTGAAATTTATGTATTAGATATGGGGAAGCCGGTAAATATTCTGAAACTGGCAGAAAATTTAACCCGTTTACTAGGTTATGTTCCATATTCTGAGATTCCAATAATAGAAGTAGGGATGCGCCCTGGAGAAAAAATAAATGAAGAACTTTTTATGCAGGAAGGACTTGTCATAACTGAAAATAAAAAGATATTTATTGAGAGACAGAAATCAATGTCGCCGGAAGAAATCGAAGAGAAAATGAAAATATTAAGGGAGGCATTGGAGACAAAAGAAGGGAATATTATTCGTCAATCCCTTATAAAGATTGTACCTAGCTTTATGATAAATAATAATGTTACGGATTAGGCTATTCCATAGGTTTATCCATGCATTGAATAAGCCTAATGAAAGTAACAGAATAAATACTTGGGAATATATTATTTAAAGGGTATGAGGACTTTGAAAGGGGTATGATCGTAAACATGAGTGGGGAAAAGATATACCTTTCGTCACCACATATGAGTGATGAAGGTTATGAAATGAATTATATCAGGGAAGCCTTCGATTCTAACTGGATTGCTCCTCTTGGCAGGAATGTTAATGAATTTGAGAAAGAGCTGGCCAATATGGTAGGAATTAAATCAGCCGCTGCTCTTTCCACTGGAACAGCGGCTATTCATATGGCCTTAAAAGCAGCAGGTGTCAGGGAAGGAGACATTGTGTTTTGCCAATCCTTAACCTTTTCTGCCACTGCTAACCCAATTATTTATGAAAAAGCAGTACCTGTATTTATTGACAGCGATTATGAAACTTGGAATATGAGTCCGTCAGCACTACAGAAAGCCTTTGAAAAGTATAGAAGGCTTGGGAAAAAGCCTAAGGCAGTTATTGTTGTCCATTTATATGGTTTGTCAGCGAATATGGATAAAATATCAGAGATATGTAATGAGTATGACGTAACTTTAATCGAGGACGCAGCAGAAAGTTTAGGTACCCTATATAAAGGCAGATATACTGGTACCATTGGTGATTATGGTGTTTTCTCCTTTAACGGTAATAAAATCATTACTACCTCGGGAGGCGGTATGCTGATCTCGGATAAAGAAGAAAGTATCAATAAAGTAAAATTCTGGGCAACCCAGTCCAGAGATCCAGCCAGGCATTATCAGCATAGTGAATTGGGTTTTAACTATAGGATGAGTAATATTTTAGCTGGTATCGGCCGAGGTCAGCTTATGATATTAAATAAGAGAATTGAGAAGAAAAGATATATATTTGAGTATTATAAGAAGATGCTTAAAGATATGGAAGGCGTCCACATGATGCCAATGAACAATTGGAGTAAATCAAATTGCTGGTTAAGCTGCATCTTGTTAAGAGGTAAGGTAAAGCCCCTTGATATTATACTGGCATTAGAAAAAAGCAATATTGAATCCAGACCCATCTGGAAACCTATGCATATGCAGCCATTTTTCGAAGGCTATGATTTTGTTGGGGCAGGTGTTTCCGAGATGATATTTGAAGAGGGAGTCTGCTTACCAAGTGATACAAAGATGACAGATGAAGACTTAAACAGGACAATTTCCATCATAAAAGAGTTGTGGTCATAAGGGTTAAAAACATCAGTAATATGGGGGAAATCAATTGATTCTATCGGGTGAGAAAGTTATATTAAGAGCCATTGAACTTTCTGATAAGGATATATTAAAAAACATGATAAATGACGGTGAAATGGAATACCTGCTTGGGGGTTGGTCATTTCCAGTATCTGATTTAAAGCAGGAAGACTGGATTAAGTCCATTGATTCCGAGCCTCATGTTTTACGATGCATGATTGATGATAAACAAGAACATTCTACCGCAGGTACAGTAATCCTGTCAGATATAGATTATATCAATGGTACCGCACAGATTCATATAAAATTATTGAAAAGCTTCCGGGGAAGGGGCTTTGGTACGGATACCATTAAAACAACGGTCCGTTACGCTTTTTCTGAACTTCGTCTTCAATGTATTTATGCACACATTAATGATTATAATATTGGCTCCCATAAGCTGTTTGAAAAATCAGGTTTTCAGAAAGAAGGGGTACTGCGAAACAGAATATATAAAAAAGGTGCTTATCATAACCTGTTTGTATACTCCATTTTGAAAGAGGATTTTTATGGAAATAGGGAGTGAATTTTGGTTAGATGACGTTTTGACAGAACAAAAAAGGGAAGCACAGTGGGTAAGAAAGTTTGGTAATACAGTACTTACAACTTCTGGAAGAGGTGCTATATCTCTGTTATTACAAGAAGTAAATCCCAGATTTAAATCCGTTTTATTGCCAGCGTATATCTGCGATTCCGTAATTTTACCATTTCAAAAGAATGGATATCATTGCAGCTTTTATGACGTTAATAAAGATTTATCTCCTGTAATCGAAACCATAAGGGAGAATAGAGAAGTAGGAATATTTCTTCATATGGGTTACTTTGGATTTTCTACTAATAGTAATCTAATGGAAGTAATTGGAGAACTCAAAAGAAGCTCTGCTATTATTATTGAAGATGTGACGCAAACTTTATTTTCTGATTTTAAGAGATATGAAGAGAATGACTACTATATTGCCAGTGTACGAAAATGGATGGGTTTACCCAGCGGTGGCCTGCTGGCATCACCAGCAGGGGAAATAAAAAATACATTACCGGAAGATAAATCCTTTGCGGCAATTCGAAAAGAGGCACTCTTACTTAAGGCAGAATATATACATAAGAAAGAGGAATCATTAAAGAAACAGTATTTAAATTTGTTTTCACATGGGGAGAGGATACTTTCAGAAGAACCTTATCCCTATAGAATTGATTCTTTATCAAATAATATTATGAATGGAATAGATGTAAATAAATTAGTAAAATCGAGAAATAACAATTACCAGAGATTAAAGAAAGGTTTGAATGGGATTGGATTCATAGAACCTGTTTTTAAGGATGTTCCGGAAAATACATGCCCAATGTTTTACCCGGTTTATCTTAATAATAAACGTGACCAAATCAGAGAAAGGCTTAGCAGCCAGCAAATTTACTGTCCCATACATTGGAGCAGACCAGAACAGATTTCTGCAAATAATTTTAAAAATGCAAGGGATATTTATAATAGGGTTCTGTCCATACCATGTGACCAACGATATGATTGGAGAGATATGGATAGAATAATATCCGTACTTGGTGAATTAGAAAATGACAGATCATTAATCAGGGGAAGTGAATAAATGAGAAAGGAAGTATTGATAAATCAACCGGAAGAATGGAACCGGATTGTTACCAGTTTTCATAAATATGATGTTTACTATTTGTCTGAATACGTAAAAGCTTTTCAGATTCATGGGGATGGAGAACCTGCTTTGTTTTATTATGAAGATGATGGGATAAAAGCAGTAAATGTATTTATTTTAAGAGATATAGAGGCAGACAAGAGGTTTAAAAATCAAATTCCCCAAGGCGCTTATTTTGATATCACCACGCCATATGGCTATGGAGGATTTTTAATTGAAGGAAATATTACCCGGGATACTGTGAAGCGGTTAGAAAAGGAATACACAGATTACTGTATTAATAAAGGTATCATAAGCGAGTTTGTACGCTTTCATCCCCTCCTAAGCGATTACGAAACACTTGAAATGCTGTATCATATTTCAAAACTTGGTAAAACCATTGTTATTCCATTAAATTCCAAAGAAGAAATATGGAATAATCTTACCAGTAAAAACAGGAATATGGTAAGAAAAGCAGTAAAATCAGGAGTTGAAATCTACTGGGGACGAAGCAAAGACTTAATTAAGTCATTTATGCCCTTGTATAAGGCAACTATGGATAAAGATAAGGCAAAACCATATTATTATTTCGGAGAAGATTTCTTTCACAGCATATTATATGATTTAAAAAATCAAGCAGTTTTATTTTATGCTGTATATCAGAAGCACATTATTTCAATGGCGGTCCTGTTGCTTACCAATGGTCATATGAACTATCATCTTTCTGCATCACAGAAAGTATACCAGCATCTTGCACCAACTAATTTATTATTATATGAAGCCGCATGCTGGGGTTTTGATAATGGATTTAAGACCTTTCATTTAGGGGGAGGATTGGGCAGTAAGGAAGATAGCTTATATAGGTTTAAAAGCAGTTTTAGCAGAGATTCGGATTATACTTTCACTATTGGAACTAAGATTTTCGATCAGGAAAAGTATGACCAGCTAATAGAAATCAGAAAAAAGGAAATGCAAAAATCCAATCACTCCGACACTACTATGTTACAATCTGCCACTGATTTTTTCCCTTTATACAGAGGTGATTATCTGTAGTAATACATACCAATTTCATAACATAATACTGCTATGTGAAAAGTATGAATTGTATTATGGATAGTTACTCTTGGGTCTGTTTTGTAAATTTGCAAGCATCCCAATTAGACTGGAGGAGATCATGAATATATTAGTAATAGCTCCCCATGCAGATGATGAAATTCTTGGAGTTGGAGGTACAATAGCAAAATATATCCATGAAGGTCATAATGTTTTTGTATGCATTACATCAAGGGGATATAAGCCTTTGTTTTCTGAAGAACTGGTAGAAACTGTTCTAAGGGAAGCAAAAGAATGCCATAAATTATTAGGAATTAAGGAAACGTTCTACTTTGATTTTCCCGCTTCCATGTTAGAAAAGGTAAATCGTAGTGAAATAAACGATAAGCTGTATGAAGTAATTTACAAAGTGCAGCCGGATATTGTATTTATTCCCCATTACGGTGATATGCAAAAAGATCATGAAATAATAGCAGAGGCATCCATGGTAGCTTTAAGACCGAAATATAAACATAGGGTAAAGACAATATATTCTTATGAAACTGTCTCGGAAACAGAGTGTAATATACCCCATACAGCAAATGTATTTATACCAAATGTTTATATTGATATTAGTAATTATCTTCAAAAGAAGATGGAAGCAATGAAACAGTATCAGTCCCAATTGTATGATTTTCCAAATTCCCGTTCCATTGAAGCTTTAGATGCTCTGGCTAAATACAGAGGTGCAACTATAAATGTAAGGGCTGCAGAAGCCTTTGCTTTAATCCGGCAGGTAATCTGACTGAAAAATGAGGTATTAATTTGTACAGTAAATATATAAAGCGCATTTTTGATATAAGCGTCTCTATCCTGGCAATTATAATGTGCATACCCTTTTTTACGATTATTTCACTATTTGTCCGGATTAAGCTTGGCAGACCAATTTTATTTAAACAGCTTAGAGTCAGTAAAAATAATCATATTTTTACTATGTATAAATTTAGAACTATGAGGGATAGCAGAGATGCCAATGGAAATTTACTGCCTAATGAATTAAGACAGACCAAGTTTGGAAGTTTTCTTCGTTCCACATCTCTTGATGAACTTCCCGAACTATGGAATATCTTAAAAGGAGATATTTCTTTTGTTGGACCAAGACCCCTTGTTCCAGAGTATCTGCCTTATTATACGGAATATGAGCTGCAGAGGCATAAGGTAAGAGGCGGGTTGATTCCACCAGAAGTTTTGTATGGTGACATTACGCCTACATGGCAGCAGCAGTTTAAATATGAAATTGATTATGCCAACCATGTATCCTTCCTTCTGGATTTTAAAATTATGATAGCATCCCTAAAAGGTATTTTTAAAAGGAACGCAATTCAATATGGTAATTATAATAGAGAATCCTTTTTTCAGGAGAGAAGGGATAAAATCAAAAAGGAAGATTAGAGCAAAAAGGATCCTCTTTTTTATAAGGAGATTTAAATTTATGATAATAGCCATTCACCAGCCAGATTATATACCTTATCCGGGATATTTTTATAAGATTGCCCAAAGCGATTGTTTTGTTTTTCTTGACGATGCCCAGTATTCCAATGAAGGTTTTAGCAATTGGAACCGGATTAAATCACCTCAGGGAGAACTCCGGCTAAAGGCTCCTGTGCAGCAGACATTAGGAAACCGTATACAGGAAGTAAAGACCAGGGATTATCTGGGATGGAAACAAAAGCATTTGAAAACTTTGTGGATGAATTATAGAAAAACAAAATATTTTGAACCCGTCTATTCGGATTTTGAAAGTATTTTACATCCTGAATATGAGAATATTGCAGATATGAATATTGCTATTATTCAACTTTTTTGCCGCAAACTTGGTATAACCAAAAGATTTGAGCGTTCCTCTTCCTTAGGTATTACAACTTTTAAAGAGGAGCGGATTCTTGATATATGTACGGCGCTAAAAGGCAGTGTTTATTTATCCGGGAATGGAGCCAGGGTATACCAGGTAAGGGAACATTTTCTTGAATCTGGCATAGAACTTAGGTATACCGATTACCATTCCATTATCTATAAACAGCTCTGGGGAGAATTCCTGCCTGATTTATCAATCATAGACTACCTGTTTAATTATGGTTATGACTGGGATTCTATTAAGGTACAAATGGGGGGGGAGAGCCATGGAAGTTAAAAAGGAAATAGGAAGTTTTCTTGAGTTGGATTTTCCTAAGGGACTTGAATATTATAAAGGCAATGCTGCACGTTTAAATTCTGCCAGGGCAGGTATTTATCATGCTGCACGTGTACTTAATTGCCATACTGTTTTTCTTCCCTATTACCAATGTGAAACGGTAAGGGATTTTCTTATAAAAAAAGGGATAAAGGTTCTTTACTATTCCCTGGATAGAAACTTTAGTCCCAAGATACAAAGCTGTTCTGAGAATACAGCAATTGTACTGGTCAATTACTTTGGAATCATGGGGCACGATAGAATGAATTATTTATCATCCAATTTCCAGAAGGTGATTATTGATAATTCCCAGGCCTTCTTTGCACCGGCTATAAAAGGCTGCTTAAATGTATACTCTGCAAGAAAATTTATTGGGGTACCAGATGGTGCCTATGTAATTGGAAATCATGGGGAGGAGTATTTACAGGAGTATGAGCTGGATTATTCTTCTGACACAAGTCTGTTTTTATTACAGCGCATTGAATATGGATGTGAGGGGAAGGCATATCAGGCCAGGGAAGCCAATGAAGCCAGAATAAATCAATCCGACATAAAGAGAATGTCTAAATTAACCCATGCTATATTAGATGGAACGGATTATGAGTATATAAAGAGCAAACGCCGGGAAAATTTCAAAACCGCCTGTAACTTATTTGACAACATCAACAAAATCAATCCGGGGATGTTCTATTCCGATGATTGTATTCCCATGGTGTATCCATTAGTAGTGGAGGATGATAAGCTATTGCTCAAATTACTTAAACATAAAGTATTCCAGGGACATTGGTGGAATTATCTTTTAAGTGAAACAGATCCGGATTCTTTTGAATACTATATGTCCAAATATATGATTCCAATAACCATAGACCAAAGATATGGTGAAAATGAAATGAAATATATCTTTAATATTATAAGTAAGGAATTATGAATCAATGAAAGTATTATTGATAACAATGTCATGGCCTGAAAAAGCGGATTATAATCTGTATACAGATCTAATGCAGGAGTTTGTTGAACATGGGCATCAGGTTACTGTACTGACTGCAAATGAATGGGTAAATAAGCAGAAAACCCATCTGTCCTATGAAAATAAGATACAGGTTCTGCGAGTAAGGACCGGGAATATACAAAAAACCAATAAATATTGTAAGGTTATTTTTTCCTTCCTTGCAAATCCACAGATTATCTATGCAGTACATAAGTATCTAGAAAACCAGACCTTTCATTTAATTCTTTTTACAACACCTCCTATTACTTTATCGCCTAGTGTGGTGCTATTAAAAAGAATGTATAAAACCAAACTATATCTTTTATTAAAAGATATATGGCCACAGGATACGGTCGATCTGGGTGCCATGAGGAAAGGTGGAATTGTCTGGTTAGTTTTTCGGTACTTAGAAAAATTCACTTACAAAAGTTCGGATTATATTGGGTGTATGTCAAAGGCAAATGTAGAATATGTAAAAAAAAACAATGAATATCTAAACAATAAAATAATTGAAGAGTGCCCAAACAGCCAGAAAATACGGGATTCAATAATGATAGACAGAGAGTTTATCAGAGAAAAATATAATCTGCCGAAAGACAAAACTATCCTCGTCTATGGCGGAAATCTGGGAAAATCCCAGGGAATCGGGTTTTTAGTTGATATCATAAATTCTTATAAAGACGACTCTGATTATTTCTTTTTAATCACAGGGTCTGGTACCGAATATGATTTTTTATACAAGAGTATAAACAGTATGCCCGCCCAAAATGCAAAAATATTACCATGGATTCAGAAAAAAGAGTTTATCCAGTTAATTCAGGCTTGTGACATTGGACTAATTTTATTAGATAAAAAAAATACAGTACCTAATTTTCCATCCAGGATGCTGACTTATCTGAACGCCAAAATCCCAATTATTGCTGCTGTTGATAAAGCTACGGATATTGGCGATATTATTGAAAGCGCTGGCTGTGGGGTAAAAACCTGCCATGGGGATATAGATGGTTTCAGGAAGGCTGCAGAAAAAATGAATCAATCAGAAGAAACCAGAAAATTAATGGGAGAAAAAGGACATCAACTGCTTTTGGATAACTATTCCTCGGATGAAAGTTATAAAATAATCATGGAGCATTTTCAGGAAGAAGAGCAAATAGAAAAGGAAATAGAAAAGGAAATAGAAGAGCAAGTAGAAAAACAAAATAAGGTTATGAATGGGCATAACAGATTCAATAATTATGTACCAGAAGGGAGGGTGAGTTCAATAAACAAAATAAAAAGTTTTATTTTATCTTCAATCTTTAAGCTTATTAATTTTATCTGCTACGGAGATTTACCAACGACTTATTATTTGAAAAAAGGAATGAAGATAGGCCGCAATTTTCACAGACAGACAGCAACGAAATTTGATCCTGCCCATTGCTATCTTATAGAGATCGGGGATAACGTAACAGTGGCTAACAATGTTCAGATTCTTGCCCATGACCAGTCTGCCAGAGTTCATTTGGGGTATGGTAAGGTTGGAAGAGTTGTTATTGGGAATAAGGTATTTATAGGTGCTAAAACCTTAATATTGCCGGGCGTAATCATTGGAAACAATGTGATTATTGGGGCTGGCAGTGTGGTAACAAAAAGTATTCCGGACAATTCAGTTGTAGTTGGTGTACCTGCCAGAATAATTGGATCTACAAGCGATTATCTTATAAAATACAAAAAAGAGTTGTTAACAAAACCGAAGTTTAATAAATCTTATAGTAATAGCCGGAAATTATCAAAACGTCAAAAAGCGAAAATAATAAAAACCTGTAAAGAGGGTTATGCATATATTGAATTAGGTAAAGTAATTGAATATGGAAGAAGGAAGCAGACTCTGCATGATAAATAACATTAAACAAATATTATTAAAGAATCAAAAGCTATCCATAGTCTTTGCTTATCTTTATACCCATCTATTTGGATTAAACAGAATGAAAGGGAAAATTAAAAATAAGATTTACCTTAAAAACTGTTTCATGAAAAACAGCCAGATTAAAATAAGAGGCAGGAATAATACAATATTTGTAGATAGTCAAAGTGTATTATCCAGATGTAAGATAAATATTACCGGTGACAACAATAAAATCTTTATAGGCAGCAGAGTATCTGCCGTAGAATGTGAAATCCATATAGAGGATGATAACAATCTTGTATGGATTGGGATGGGAACACATATCAGCGGAAGGACCCATTTAGCATGTATGGAAGGAAGTAAAATCACAATAGGGGAAAGCTGTCTTTTCTCCTCAGATATTGTTTTTCGAACAGGAGACAGTCATTCTATTCTTGATTTACAGGGAAAACGTATTAACCAGTCAAAGGATATCAGAATAGAAAATCATGTATGGATCGGCAATAAAACCATAGTAACTAAAGGAGCAAAAATAGCCCAGGATTCTATTGTAGCAACAGGTGCAATTGTTACAGAAAAATTTGACGAACCCAATGTTATATTAGGGGGGATCCCGGCTAAGGTAATAAAAAGAGGAATTAACTGGGAAGAAAGAAGGATATAATTTGGTGAGTATATGAAGGAATCGAAAAGCTTTTCTGAGAGAGATTATATATTCGTTGTAAAAGCATTTGCTTTATTAAGTATTGTTGCTGCACATGTTGCAACCGTACCCCAAAATACACCACCATGGAATGTTTTATTGGGGAATATGCTAAGCAGCATTGGCTCTATTGGTGTTGGCGTATTTTTCTTATTTTCTGGATATCTTTACTTTCGTACTACTAAAACATTCTACCAATTTTTTTATTCCAAAATCAGGACGATTTTAATCCCGTGGTCTTTTTGCGGAACCCTCCTGTTTTTGTATGTTGCTCTTCGTAAAGGCGGATTAAATTTCTATAATTGGTTTACCACACTTACTGTATTTAGCCATTTATACTATTTGACGGTTTTAATGATTTTTTATTTATTGTTTTGGAAGTTAAGAAATAATAATCGTTTTTTAATAGTCATCAGTTGTTTATCCGTAATTAGCATTACTTTAACCGGACAGGAATTGCTGGACATTTATCCATATATTAACCCTTTGAATTGGGCCATTTACTTTATACTTGGGTTGCTTATCCGAAAGTATAATCTTCTTGAAAAGCTGGCTTTATTTTGTAAGAAATGGCTTGCAATAATATGCAGTATATATGTGTTTATTCTGATGGTCTATCTGTCCATTGGCATATACATCAGTTATTGGAAACATGCTGCAATAATTGCCGAACTGTTTGCAATTGCCTTAGTATTGGGAGTATCTAGTTATTGCTCTGGTATGAAAAAAGCAAATTGGTTTGTCTACCTGGGTAAAATGTCATTTTCCGTATATTTATTGCATACACCATTTGCAGGAATTATTACGAACTTTTTTAACCGCTTCCATCTTTGGTATTTTACATTATTCAGGCCTTTTATTGTTATATTAATGACTTTAACAGGTATTGAAATGGTACGGTATCTATCGAAAAAAATCAAAGTAAATAAGATTGCTGATATATTACTTGGGGTCTATAAGACAGATAGGAGCCGGATATGAGAATTTTATTAATCAATTCTGACATTGGATATGGAAGTACAGGAAGGATTACCAGTGATTTATATCATTCCATAATAGCATCTGGAAATGAGGCACGAATAGGGTATGGAAGAGAATGCACGGAGGATTTGGATGGTAATATAAGAATAGGAAACCTCCTGGACGTTTATATTCATGCATTAAAAACAAGGCTGTTTGATTTACAGGGCTTTGGCTCCGTTAAGGCCACGAAGAAGTTTGTACAGCAATCAAAAGCATACCATCCTGACCTGATTCATCTTCATAATATTCATGGAAGTTATATTAATATAAAATTATTGTTTGAATACATAAAGGAAATGGGGGTACCTGTCATATGGACACTACATGACTGCTGGGCCTATACAGGTCATTGTGCCCATTATACCTTTGTGAATTGTAATAAATGGAAGAGGGAATGTGATAATTGTATTCAAAAGAACCTATACCCTGCCAGTTATTTATTCGATAATTCAAAAGAAAATTATAATTTGAAAAAAGAAATTTTTACTGGCGTAGAAAATCTAACCATAGTTACTGTATCAAACTGGCTAAAGGAAGAAGTTAAGAAGTCTTTCTTATGTGACTATGAGGTTAGAGTGATACCAAATGGAATTGATCTGAATATATTCAAGCCATCAAGAAGCAGCTTTCGGCAAAAAAATCATTTGGAAGGTAAAACAATATTATTGGGAGTAGCATCCATATGGAGTAACAGAAAAGGGTTATGGCTATTCAATGATTTGGCAGAAAAATTAGACAATAACTATAAAATTGTACTTGTGGGAATGGATAAAAAGCAAAGAAAGTTACTTTCCAGCAATGTATTAGCTGTAAGCCGCACGAACCAACTAACAGAATTGGCAGAAATTTATTCTGCAGCGGATATATTTCTCAATCCATCTATAGAAGAGACCTTTGGAATGGTTTCCTTGGAAGCCCTGGCATGTGGAACACAGGTAATTACCAATAAATATTCCGCTAATCCGGAACTGGTTAACGAAAAATGCGGAAGGATTGTGAAAGCCATCAATGCAGAATCGTATATGACTGCTATCAGGGAATTAAAGAAAATGCCTAAGAATACAAACGATTGCGCTCAGTGGGCGAGACAGTTCAATAAGCATAAATGTTATCAAGCATATCTAGATTTATATAAGGAAGTGATTCCATGAAAATTTTATGGGTAATCAATGTACCCTCCCCATACAGAGTTGATTTTTTTTCAGAGTTGGGAAAATACTGTGAACTAACGGTACTATTTGAAAAATTTACATCAACGGAACGGGATGAAAGCTGGAGTCATCATCATTTTGTTAATTTTACCGGAGTTATAATGAAAGGAATTCCGGTTGATGTAGATAAAGCAGTTTGTTTGGGAATGATTAAGTATTTGAAAAAAGAAAAGTATGATTTTATAGTCGTATCTAATATAGCAACTCCAACAGGAATTATCGCTATTGAATATATGAAGCTTCGTAAAATTCCATATTTACTGGAAGGTGATGGGGGATTTCCTAAGAATGGAAAAGGTCTGAAAGAAGCTTATAAAAAGCATTTAATAAAAGGTGCTGCCGGATATTTCAGCACTTCTCAAAGCCATGATGAATATTTTCTTACCTATGGAGCTAAGAAAGAAAAAGTATTCCGCTATCCTTTTACCTCCCTTAGAGATCAGGATATCAGTTCTCACCTAGCAGAGAATGAGGAAAAATTGCAGCTAAAAAAAGAACTGGGGGCTGGAGGAGGAAAGGTAATCTTATCCGTAGGCCAATTTATCGATAGAAAGGGTTATGATATTTTATTCCGATCCTGCAAAGATATCCGTCCCAATTTGGATATCTACATCGTAGGGGGGAAACCCACAGAGAAGTATATCAGCCTTATAAAAGATTTAGATTTAAACAATGTCCATTTTGTAGAATTTAAGTCCAGGGAAGAATTAAGTAATTACTATCGGATGGCCGATTTATTTGTTTTGCCAACGAGAGAGGATATATGGGGCTTAGTGGTCAATGAGGCTATGGCACATGGTTTACCTGTGGTAACCACGGATAAATGTATAGCGGGAGTAGAGTTGATTAGGAATTATGAGAATGGCTTTCTTATTCCTTCTGAAGATCCGGAAGCACTTGCAGAAAAAATAAGTGAGATTCTGGAAGATGCGGATTTAAGATTAAAAATGGCAAATAACAATCGAAATAAAATCAGGGAATATACCATTGAGACTATGGTAAAACGACATATAGACGTATTTATGACTCTTAAAGAAGAAAATAAATAATTTTTAACCCAAATTTCTGAATATTACTACCTTTATTTCCTCCATTCTGATTAAGAGAGGGTATGAATAGAAAATGAAAGTTTTATTTTTAGGGTATGCAGTCAACCGGGAAACTGCTTCACAATTATATGGTGCATCGGTGGCCGGTAATAAAATGCAGGTCAATGTATTGGAGCAGTTAGCGAAGTATTCGGATATGGATCTGAAATGCATTACAATTTACCCGGTTGCTGCTTATCCAAATGGAAAATTAGTTATAGAACGGGAGAGAATTTGCCTTTTTGATTCATTTTATTCTCTTAAAATAGGATTTCTTAATTTACCAATCCTAAAACAAGTATATGAAACTTTTTCCACCTATTTTGAAGGAAAAAGACTTATTAAAAAATATAAAATTAAAACTATATTTACTTTTAACATGTTTCCTGAAATAGGATTACCTGCAAAATGGCTGAAAAAGAAATATGGCTGTAATATTGTAACACTCCTTGCTGATTTGCCCGTTGATGATACGGTTGGCAGAAAGGGCATTTCAAAGGTGCTTCGACGTATATTTGATTACTTAACCGGGAAGGGAATAACCCTCTGTGACAAAATAATCACATTAAATAAATATGCAATCCAGTTATTTGCACCGGATAAGCCTTATATTGTAATGGAGGGGGGATTGGATTCCCGTGATATTAATGAAATACCAGTAAAAACGTCTGCAGAAAAGAATCTGGTTTATTCAGGAGCTCTTGTTGAATATAGTGGAATTATGAATTTAATAAAGGCCATGGGGTATATAGAGGATAAAGAGGCAATTCTTAATATCTATGGCAGTGGTCAGATTACAGAGTATGTAGCTCAATGTGCGGAGAAAATGGATAATGTCCGCTATTGGGGTAAAATTGATAACAATTCCATAAAGAGAATCCAAAGCGAAGCTTACTTACTAATTAATCCGAGACCTGTTGACAATCTTATCTCTAAAGTTACATTTCCTTCTAAGATCTTTGAGTATATGGTCAGCGGAACTCCGGTACTAACCACAAGACTAAATGGTTTTACAGAAGAATATTACGATAAAATGTTTTTTGTGGAGAATAATGAACCAATGGAATTAGCCGGTAAAATCAATGAAATAATGGGGTTACCAAGCAGTGATTTAGAAAAAAAGGCATCGCTAGCCAGAGAATTTGTTTTAGAAAATAAGACATGGGAAAAGCAATGTAAAAAAATATATGAATTTATTAAAAAAGAAGTGTGAAGGAAAAGCATTCACGCTTAAAGCTTATGTCAGATGGAATCAGAACAGTTTGATTTTGCCTGGCTTGGAGGACTGAATATGAAAGAATTTATTATGAATTCCAGTGAAAATAAAACAGACAATTTTGATAAGTTTGTGTTTTACGCCTGTGTTATTGATACACTTTTTTTGCCTTATGTTTGGTTTATATCAGTTCCCTATACAATGCCTCTGACATTTTATTGGTTCTTAAGAAGATATAAGAAATTAAATGAATCAAAAGAATATAAATTATTTCTCATAATTTTTATTTTAATGTGTATCAGTACAATGTTTAGCTTTATTTTAGCTCCCCAGTATATATATAAAAATCTAGTGTACTTAATCCAGTTCACCACTATGTTTTTGTATTATTTTATATTTGTGAATTATCTGAATCAATTTGACTTTAAGGTTAAGAATTTTTTAATTGTATTTATTGTTTCTGTAGTCATATTAGCCGTATTCTACAATATTGATAAATCTTTTTACCACAAAGTAATACTGTTTTGGAATCACCGTTCCGGTATTTCCATCAACGAACTTTCCTATGCAAATTTTGTTGGATACCGATATTCTTTCATATGGATGGATGCCAATAACATAGGATATATGATGAATGCAATTGTATTATATTTATGGTGTAATGAGAAAACCAGTTTTTTCACCAAAACATTTTCCTTATTATCCTTACTGTTTGTATTAATATCCTGCATGAGCAACGGAGGATTCTTAGTTTTTGCTTTTAATATTATTGTATTTATTATTGTAGAGCTAATCCAGTTGGTAAAAGGAAAACACAAGTTAAAGTTTCAAATTACCCCCACTTCTCTAGTTTTGTTTTTGATTACGGTATTATCACTGATATATATCATTCCACAAATACCAAAGTATTTAGAAACTGGTGTTGCTCTGGAAGCATTAGAGCGAATTGATAGAAATTCAGGAGATTCCCGTATTAGAATATGGCAGTATATCATTCAGAAAGTTAATTTTCTGGAATATATACTTTGGGGTAAAGGTGGGGTTACATTAGTGGATGGCAGCAAGTTTTCTCCTCATAATGGACATTTTTACTGGATTCTTGGATATGGATTTGTTTCTTATTTTATTTTTATGTATTTAGTATTCCGAAAAAGGAAAAGAACCAGCCTGAAACAATATATTTGGGTGCTGTCTATATTAATAGGTTTTACTGTTAATATCTTGCTTGGAGAAATAAAAATGATGGGTATTGTGATGCTGTTGGTTGCATGTTCCTCCAGCCAAAAATATCTGGAAGCAAGAGGCAGTTAAACCTGATTCAAAGCCATAAAAAGAAGTGAGATAATTATGAATAAAGATTTAATTAGTGTTATTGTACCTGTTTACAATGTGCAGGAATATATATGTGAGTGTATTGAATCCATACGGGGTCAGACTCACAATTTATTGGAAATCCTCCTGGTTGATGATGGCTCTACAGACAGTAGCCGAGAAATATGTGACAGATATGCAAAAAGTGATAGTAGAATTATTGTCATTCATCAAAAAAACAAAGGTGTCTCATCTGCAAGGAACTCCGGATTAAAGCGGGCTTCCGGGGATTATATCGGCTTTGTGGATGGGGATGATAAAATTGCACCTAATATGTATGAAGAGATGCTAAAGAACATCCAATCCCATCATTCACAGATGTGCGTATGCACAAAGCATATCTTTCATAATCGAATATTAAAGAACTCCAAAATCGGAAAGAAAGAGATTGCAAACAAAGAGGCAATTTTAGAGCTATTGCAAATGAACTTTCCAACTTCATTGGGTTCCGGCCTATATGAAAAAAGTTTAGTTAAAAACCTTTATCTGAATAAAGAAATCCATTACTGGGAAGATTTTGAGTTTCAGCTTCGGGTGCTGGATCGGGCAAAATTAATTTCAACCTGTGACTATCCATTGTATTACTACCGGCAAAGAAATGAGAGTGCCAATCATCAGCAAATCAATGACAAAGTAATGTCATGCTTAAAAATAGCCCCTTATGTTAACAAATTTATAATTAGTAATTATCCGGAGTATAAGGAAGAATCAAAAGAGCTTTATACAATCTTTTTACAAATTGTTATAGGCTATTTATCAAAATCTGAAATTGTCCATAAAAAATACTTTAAAGCAATAACAAAATCTGCAAGAAAATATTTCTTATATGCAATAAAATCGAAAAGAATAAGGTTTTTAATGAAAATATATATTATTTTATGTGCTATTGATTCCAGAATCTTTTGGAAGCTATACAGGACTGTAAAAGATATCTAGACAAGGACTATAAAGGGCTAATAGCAGGAACAGCAGAGGAAAGACTTTGAAGATGTGGCAAACAGAGATCGCACTTTGCGAACAGATGTGATATGCAGGGGGTGTATATATGAAAAAGGTTGGAGTAATTACCCTGAATGGTTATTTTAATTACGGAAACCGCTTACAAAATTATGCTTTACAAGAAGTATTAAAATCTTTGGGTTTTCAGGTGGAAACCATATTAGTCGATACAACAAGTCATTCTGAAAACACCTCTTCAATTCCTATGAGGAAAGGAAGGTTTTTTAAAAATAGAAAGAAAAAAGATATGGCACTTTCAGAAGTACTTTATAAGATTATTACAATATTGTGGAACCAAATTCATAAGAAGGAAATTGTAAAATCCAGAATGCAGCGGATCAAACGATTGAAAGCTTTTTCAAATAAGTATATTAGAGAAACGAAATTTTCTATTTCCAGTCAAAATATACCGGAGGATTTAGCCAGCCGTTATGATTATTTTGTTACTGGAAGCGACCAGGTATGGAATCCAGACTATATCCGGAATTCATCCATTTATTTTTTAACCTTTGCTCCCGGGAAGAAAAGAATTGCTTATTCCCCTAGCTTTGGTATCTCTCATATTCCACCTGAATATCTAGAAGATTATAAACTATGGCTGTCTGAAATGGCCAGCTTATCGGTAAGAGAAGAGGCGGGAGCAGATATTATAAGAAATTTAACAGGGAGGGAAGCGAAGGTTTTTGTTGATCCCACTCTTTTATTAACAAAAGAAAAATGGCTTTCGATATCGAAGAAACCTTTCTGTAAGCCGAAAGAGCCTTATCTTTTAACATACTTTTTGGGAGAACAAACACTGGGTCGAAAGAATAAAATAAAAGAGGTAGCAAGGAAAAATAGATTAATTGTAGTTAATTTAGCAGATATGGCGGATTTAAAAAGATATTCAGCTGATCCTGGTGAATTTATAGGATATATACAATCATCCAGTGTTCTCTTTACAGATTCTTTTCATGGATGTGTATTTGCTATTTTGTTTGAAAAACCATTTGTTGTATTTGATCGGATTGGGACCAGGGTTTCCATGAATTCCAGAATCGATACCCTTCTTGGTACCTTCCGGTTACAAACAAGGAAGTGGGAGCTTTTAAAAAAGGATGAAATTTTTCAAATAGATTATTCGCAGACTGCTCCTATTTTAGAAGATGAACGTAATAAAGCAATTGATTATCTAAAAGGTGCATTAAGTTAAAAAGAATCTAAATTTTAAATATGAAAAGCTCTATGAAAGTGGTATCAATATGGGGAGAATTGAAAATGCAGAACGGAATATTTTCTTTGGCATCTTAGGGAATTTTGTATCCTTTATCCTGGGATTTATATCAAGAACAGTATTTATTCACAACCTGAGTGTAACCTATCTTGGTGTCAATGGCTTATATACGAATATATTATCTGTTTTATCATTAGCAGAACTTGGTATTGGCACAGCAATGAATTATAGTCTTTATAAGCCCGTAGCGGAAAATAATTATGAAATTATAAAGACACTGATGCAGTTATATAAAAAAATTTATCGTATCATTGCCATAATTATAACAATGGCAGGATTAATTCTACTGCCCTTTTTAAAATTCATCATAAAAGATCCAGGTAACATCAGTCAAAATGAATTGCTCCTATATTACCTCATATTTCTATTCAACACAGTTAGTACCTATTTTGTATCGTATAAATACAGTTTAGTAAATGCGGAGCAAAAGAATTATATTCAATCTAATATTCAAGTTATTACTTCAGTGGCAGTATTAATATCACAAATTATCATTCTGAAAATATTTAAAAGTTTTATGCTCTATTTAATTACTGGGGCGGTTATTGGAGTTATACAAAAAGTATTCGTCCATTTATATATGAATAAGCAATATCCTTATCTTTTAGAAAAAGATTATGTTCCTTTATCAAAAGAAGAAATGAACCCCATTAAAAAGAACATAACTGCATTAATGTATCATAAATTTGGAGACGTTATGATACATCAAACGGATAATATTATTCTTTCTTCATTTATTAGCGTAACTTTTGTTGGATTATTATCTAATTATAATCTGATTATTCTTTCAGTAATTAGTTTTATAAATACAATTTTTAATTCTCTAATCTCTGGGTTTGGCAATGTGATTGCATTAGACAGTAAAGAAAAGCAATATAAATTATTTAAAGTTTATCGCTTTTCTGCTTTCTGGATCTATGGAATGGTTCTGATTATATTATATTTTATGCTGACCCCCTTTATTACCCTTTGGATTGGAGAAGATATGGTCATTAGCAATACAGCAATACTATTAATCATGGTGGACTACTATTTTAAAGCCCACCGTATTGCGGTAAATAATTATAAAACAGCAGCAGGTATTTTTGATGCGGATAAATACATTGCTCTGATTCAAGGAATTGTAAACTTAATTATTTCCATACTGCTGGTTCAATTAATTGGAATAAATGGAGTATTTATAGGAACCATAGTATCCGGTTTAATTTCTAATTTTACCAGGCCTTTTATTATATATAAAATGATTTTTAATAAAAAAGCCCATGAATATTACAAGGATTCCTTCCTTTACTTCGTTGCCATCAGCGTAGTGTTTTTTATCTGTCAATTTGTAAGGAAGTCATTTTGTAATCACATAACACCAGTAAGCTTTTTTGTTTTATTTATACTGGTAATTACAATACCAAATGTCTCTTTTTTCATCTTGTTTCGTAAACGGGAGGAATTCGTATATATGCAGGAACTTTTAAAATCGTATCCAGATAAGTTTAATAATATTAATAAATTCTATTCCAATACCCTTTTAAAGGCCGGAAATAAGATAAGATTCATTAAGAATAAAAAAACAGTCTACGTGAATAAGGATATCACGGATAAAAGAAAAGAGGCTCTACCCTCCAATTCTAACAAGATAGAAGAAGAGAGGATTGCTCTATTCAATAATCTGCGTAAAAACACAAGAATTCAGCTTCTCGCTTATCCGGAGATTAGTAGGAAGCAGATGATAAAAACTAATATCTATAGTATTATTTTCACAAGGAAGCTGACCAGAGCAGATCATTTTTTCTGGCCCAATGGACTTTTAGCTTTGGCTTTAGAATGCTCTTACCATGCTAGCAAGGATATTCAGGATATCTATATTCTGAAACAATATTATGATAAATGGATTCATAATGGTATTCCTATTATAAACCCTGATTATGCCATTAATGGTTATTCCTTAATTTATGTACATCAAAAAATGAAAAAAGATATTTATAAAGAAGCCATTCAAAAAATTATCAATTATTTATATGACTATCCAAGAGATAAGATGGATAGTATTCCCTATAGAAAAAACAGTCCTGATGATATTTATGTCGATAGTATAGGTATGATATGCCCTTTCTTGTGTCGTTATGGAAAAACACATAATGATGAAAAGGCTATAAGTTTAGCAGTAAAACAAATCATCAATTTTATTCATTTTGGATTAGACAAGAATACCTCCCTTCCATACCATGGATATAATTTAAAAGAAAAGAGCAAGCTGGGAGTCATTGGATGGGGCAGAGGGGTAGGATGGTTATTAATAGGCATGGCAGACAGCCTTGAATATATCGATCCCATGAATCCAAATTATAATTTTTTAGTAAGATCTTTTATTAGAATTGTTGAAACGACTATAAAGTATCAGAGAGAGAATGGGTATTACTCCTGGCAGTTAACAGCTTTAGAAGGACATATTGATACATCATCAACTTCCATGATATCTTATGCCATTCATAGAGGAGTTAAAATCGGTATACTCAATAAAACTTACTTATATTATTCCAATTTAGGACTACAGGCTATTCAGAATTCTATAATAGGCGGTCTGGTAACCAATTCCTCAGCAGAATGTATGGGATTTAGCATGTATCCTCAAAGGTATGATGTGTTTCCATGGTCTCAGGGACCAGCCACTGCATTAGCAGCTTTATCTCTGGACGAAGAATTAGAAACTATGAATTAAAGAATCTTTTTCAGCAGTTGGGAGGATTTTAAAATATAAGACTGTATTCTTACAAACATTTATTCAAATGAGGCCCCATTTCCTCTTAAGGGGCCTCATATACTTAATACCAATTAAATTTATACTTCACTCTAGCTTCGTCTTCTAAAGATAGGAAAAATATGAAAAACCCGGTATATAGTACCAGATATTATTGCAAGGAAGATACCCACAAATATGCTTAAAATACCATACCTTCTTGTAAAACTTAAGCAATTAAGGCTCGTTATAAGAGCTGTCATGGTATAAATACCCTTGAAAAAATACAATCCTGTAATATTTATCAAAAAAATAAACAAGTCAAATATTAAAGCAGTGATTATTCGGGGTTCTCCTTCTACACATCCTATTTTTCCATATACTTTAGCTGCAATTAATCCAGGGACTAACATTATTAAAAAGAATCTGATAAAGTCCATAGGTCCTCTCCTTTCAGGCATTCTGATAAATGAGCCATCAAATATATTAATATATTATGAAACAAACTTATAAAATGTTACAATAAATGTCGTAAAAGTGAGAAGCAAAAAGAATAATACAGAATAATGTTTTTTTACCTAAATTTCTTTGTTCTACATTATTATAAAATTCATACAATAAAAAGATAGAGGTTTTAAATAGGAGTAAAAATGTTTAAAGATAAAAAGCTTTTGATAACAGGTGGTACTGGCAGTTTTGGAAATGCTGTGTTGAAACGTTTTTTAGACACAGAGATTGACCAAATCCGCATATTTTCAAGAGATGAAAAAAAACAGGATGACATGCGAAACCTTTATAAAAATAGTAAATTGAAATTTTACATCGGTGATGTGAGGGATATACAGTCCATAAAAAATGCCATGTACGGTGTTGATTATATTTTTCATGCTGCGGCTTTAAAACAAGTTCCATCCTGTGAGTTTTTTCCGCTGGAAGCGGTAAAGACAAATGTTTTAGGGACGGATAATGTTTTAACTTCAGCTATAGAATTTGGAGTAAAGAAAGTAATCTGTCTGTCTACGGATAAAGCGGCTTACCCAATTAATGCAATGGGGATTTCCAAAGCCATGATGGAAAAAGTATTTATTGCAAAATCCAAGACGGTGGACCCTGACAGAACAACAATCTGCGGTACCCGTTATGGAAATGTAATGGCTTCCAGGGGTTCCGTCATTCCCCTTTTTATTCAACAAATTAAAGCCGGAAAGCCTTTAACAGTTACCAATCCTAATATGACCCGGTTTTTAATGAGCCTTGAAGATGCCGTGGAACTTGTAATCTATGCATTTTCAAATGGAGAATCCGGAGATCTTATGGTACAGAAATCACCTGCCTCCTCAATTGGAGATCTGGCTCAGGCACTAATTGAATTATTTGGCAGTGACAGTAAGCTAAATATTATCGGTACCCGTCATGGTGAAAAATTATATGAAACCCTGTTAACAAAAGAAGAGTATTTTGTAGCTCAGGATAAAGGAAAATTCTATCGTGTGCCCGCAGACAAACGGGATCTAAATTATGATAAATATTATCATCAAGGTAACAAAATACTTTCTAACTATAAAGAATATAACTCCAATAACACAGAAAGATTAAATATAGAGCAGATTAAAGAACTTCTATTAACTATTGACTATGTCCAAAAAGAATTAAAAGGCGGGTGTCATGAATGAAGATATTAGTAACAGGAGCAAAGGGGTTTATCGGAAAAAATTTAATTGCTCAGTTAAGAAATTTAAATTATACAGATCTCTTTCTATTTGATAAAAATACAGAAATCACTCTGTTGGATCAATATTGTAAGGAAGCTGAATTTGTATATCACCTTGCGGGGGTGAATCGCCCTAATGATGACAGGGAATATATGGAGGGAAATTTTGAATTTACGTCAGTTCTTATGGATACCTTAAAAAAACATAAAAATAATTGCCCGGTTGCTATGTCATCCTCCATACAAGCTATTCTTGATAATCCATATGGAAAAAGTAAAAAAGCAGGAGAAGCTGCGGTATTTAATTATTCCAAAGAGACAGAGGCAAAAGTTTTTGTATATCGGCTGCCAAATGTATTCGGAAAATGGTGCAGACCCAATTATAATAGTTTTATAGCAACTCTTGCTCATAATATAGCCAGAGATTTGCCTGTAACGGTCAATGATCCGGAAACAGTTTTAAATCTGGTTTATATTGATGATGTAGTAGAAGAATTAATAAATCTATTAAAGGATAAGGGGAATAGGGAAGGTGATTTTTGTGAAATACCGGAGGTATATCAAATCACACTGAAAGAAGTGGTGAATTTACTACAGTCTTTTAGAAATAGCCGTTTTGATTGTTCCATTCCTAATATGTCTGAGGATTTTACCAGAAAACTATACAGTACTTATTTAAGTTATCTGCCGGAAAACAATTTTATGTATCCTTTAAAAATGAATGCAGATCATAGAGGTTCTTTTACTGAGTTTATTAAAACCATAGGACAGGGACAAATTTCAGTAAATGTATCCAAGCCTGGAATGATAAAAGGGAACCATTGGCATCACACAAAAAATGAAAAGTTTCTTGTAGTCAGTGGAAGAGGTGTTATACGATTTCGAAAACTGAATTCAGACCAGGTGATAGAATACTATGTAAGCGGAGAAAAACTGGAAGTAGTTGATATACCGGTAGGCTATATTCATCATATTGAAAATATTGGTGAAACAGATATGGTGATTATTATATGGGCAAATGAAAGTTTTAATCCCCAGAAACCGGATACTTACTTTATGGAATTATAAAAAGAAGTGAAATTGTTTAATAATATCAATTTATATATCCTTATTAGAAAACAGGGAGTAGAAATGAATAAATTAAAAGTAATGACAGTTGTTGGAACCCGGCCGGAAATAATAAGATTATCAGCGGTTATTCAAAAATTACAAAAATCAGATGCCATAGAACACATTCTGGTGCATACTGGACAGAATTATGATTATGAATTAAATGATATATTCTTTCAGGATTTTATGCTAAAAAGGCCGGATTATTTTTTGAATGCTGCTACCAATTCAGCCGTGGAGACAATTGGAAACATACTTATTAAGATAGAACCTATTTTAGATGAAAGAAAACCGGATGCATTTTTAATACTTGGAGACACCAATAGCTGTTTGTCAGCAATAGCTGCAAAAAGAAGGCATATTCCCATATTTCACATGGAGGCGGGTAATCGTTGTTTTGACCAAAGGGTACCGGAAGAAACAAACAGAAAGATTGTTGACCATATATCTGATATTAACCTGCCTTATAGTGATATAGCAAGGGAATATTTATTGAATGAAGGAGTTCCGGCAGATCGAATTATTAAGACAGGGAGTCCTATGTTTGAAGTTTTACATTCTGGAGAAGAAGGAATTAAGAATTCAGATATTTTAAAAAAGTTAGATCTAAAAATGGGAGAATACTTTTTAATATCAGCGCATCGAGAAGAAAATATTAATATAGAAAAAAATTTCAGAAACTTAATGGACAGTATCAATGCTATTGGTGAAAAATATAATATCCCAATCATTATTAGCACTCATCCCAGAACAAGAAAGAAAATTCATGAAGATAATATACAATTAAATTCTTATGTTAAAATGATGAAACCTTTTGGATTCTATGACTATGTTAATCTTGAAATAAATGCAAAAGCTGTATTAAGTGACAGTGGTACAATCAGTGAAGAATCCTCTATTCTTGGATTTAAGGCTCTGAATATCAGACAGTCTCATGAAAGGCCGGAAGCCATGGAAGAGGCAGCAGTAATTATGACAGGTCTTACAAAGGAAAGAATTCTTCAGGGACTTACCTTATTAGAAACCCAACAAAATAATCCATTGAGAATCGTAAAGGATTATAGTATGGAAAATGTTTCGGATAAAGTACTTAGAATTATTTTATCTTATACTGACTATGTAAAAAGGGTAGTATGGGGAGAGTAAAGACGTGCAGAATGTTTAATGGAATTGGTGATATTTAATAAAAATATAATGAAAAATTAATGAAATATTGATTTTTCGGCACTTTTAAGCTATTATAGTAATAAATTACTATACCAAATTTATAATATTTATGATTTTCCGGTTGGCAGGTAGTATTATCTGTTTCAAGTTTTGAGCTTTAGGGTGGAGAGCTCCTTTGGAGTTCCCTGCCTTTTTTTATTGTAGAAATTTAAAAAGGTATAAGATAGTGGCATACCTACTATGAGGAGAATGCGTGTGGAAGTTATAAAGAGTATTGTACTAAATATTGGGCTGCTTGTAATTCTGGCTCAAATTTTAGCAAGGGTGAAGCTTGTTAAAAAATATATTGTAAGGGAAAAGCATAAAACGAAAGAGTATGTTATATTAATTGCTATTTTTGGAACGATCAGCGTGATTTCTACTTATACGGGGTATGGAGTAAATGGGGCTATTGCTAATACTCGTGTTATAGGTGTTATGGCGGGAGGTTTTATTGGGGGACCTATTGTAGGTATTGGAACAGCTATTATTGGAAGTTTTCATAGGTATATTATTGACATGAATGGTTTTACCGCGGTTGCCTGTGCAATTTCCACATTAGCAGAAGGTGCCATTAGCGCGGTTACGGCGAAATATGTTAAGAAGAATAAATATGAAAGCTTAGATTTATTTGCGATTACTTTTGTTGCTGAATTGCTTCAGATGTTAATTATATTAATCTTTGCAAAGCCTTATCAGGATGCGGTTGCGTTGGTAAGAGTTATTGCGATTCCTATGGTAATCTTTAATTCTTTAGGTATGGTTTTATTTGTTGGTGTGTTCAATCATATTTTTAAAGAAATGGAATATGAGGTGGGAACTAAAGTAAATCTGATATTTGAAATATCTAAGAAATGTCTGCCTCTTTTACAGTCAGGTATTTATAATAAGGAGAATTGCAGTAAAATCAGCGATGTAATTCTAGAGTATTCCAGAGATTTAGCTGTTATTTTTACGGATAAAGAAAATATTATCTGTGTAAAAGGAAAGGCTTTAAATTGCATAGGCTTAAATCGTTTTTTGCCGGGTTTGGCAAATGAAGTTTTGACTAAGAAGAAAGTTTGTATTGCAGAACAGGTATCGGAAGATGATGTTTTATACAAATCCTTGGAAAAAATGGTTGCCATAGGTGCACCGCTTATGAAATATGGACAACCTTTTGGATGCCTTATTATTTTTGCAAATAAATTTAAAATCTCTTATCATTCGGAAGTGCAGTTTGCAGAAGGATTAAGTAAATTACTATCTGTACAATTTGAACTTGCGGAAATGGAAAAACAACAGGCACTTTTGCAAAAGGCAGAATATAAAGCATTGCAGACCCAGATTAATCCTCACTTCATCTTTAACTCTCTAAATACAATCAGTGCTTTTTGCAGAGAAAAACCGGATAAAGCAAGAGAACTTTTAATTGCCCTTGCTACTTATTTCAGAAATTCCATACAAACAAAAGACGGATTTGTAAGTATTTATGATGAAATGGATTATGTTATGGCTTATTTACAGCTTGAAAAAGCAAGGTTTGATGAGCGGCTGAATATTATTATTGACATGCCGGAAAATATTGATTGTAAAATGCCCTGTCTGATTTTACAGCCTATTGTAGAGAATGCAATTAAACATGGAGCTATGAAGAAAAAGCAGGGAGAAGTGAAAATCATCATTAAGGAAGAAAAGAAAGCCATTAAAATATCCGTAATGGATAATGGGTTTGGAATGCCGCAGAATGTTGTACATGGGTTAAAATACAACACCATCGACAATGGCAGAATTGGACTTATAAATGTACAAAAAAGATTATGTTATATTTATGGTGAAAATAATGGTTTGGATATTGATACATCAGACAAGGGGACTATAGTAAATATATCTATACCGAAAGATATTTCAAATAAGCTGAAACTAAATAGAATGCCTGTTTATAAGAATGTAGTTTAAAATCCGGTAATTTATTCATACAATTACTTTAAGAAATGGAGATAAACCAATGAGAATAGCAATCATTGATGACGAAAAACCTGCAAGAAGTGAATTAATATATCTCATTAAGGAAATAATACCAAATGCAGTAATACTGGAAGCAGAAAGTGGAGACGAGGCTTTGAAACTTATTGCAAGAGAACAATTTGATTTACTTTGCATTGATATTAATTTGGGAGATATAAGTGGTACTTCCCTTGCTGTGGCCGCCCGTAAATTAATTCCAGAGGTAGAAATTGTATTTGCTACGGCTTACAATAACTATGCGGATAAAGCATTTGAAGTGGACGCCTTGTATTATTTATTAAAGCCTTTTTCAGAAGAAAAAGTAAATCAGATGCTAGAGAAATATAATCAGAAACATGGAAAATGCTGTTATGACAACAATAATCTTTGTATTTCCAAAATTCCGTTAAATGTGGATAAGAAGATTGTTTTAGTTGAAATTCCCTCTATTGTTTATATTGAATCACAAAATCGGTCATGTATCATTCATACAAAAGAGAAAAGCTATAAAGATAATAATCCTTTGAATTATTTTGAAGAGAAACTGACCGATAAGGGTTTCTTCCGGATACAGAAAAGTTATTTAATAAATTTGAATTATGTTTTGGAGATATACCCCTGGTTTAATAACACATATTGCGTAAAAATGGAAGGTTTCAAAGATGTTGTTTTACCAATCAGCAGGAATCAAATTAAGAATTTGAAGAATATACTTTACATTTGATGCACTGATTTTGACATGTTACCCCTGAATTTATACAAGACACACAATATCCCGAGCAAATATAAAGAAAATATGATAAAATCGACAGAGAAATAAAGAAAGTGTAAAACATATTACATTTTTATTAAATCATTCAACCATAAAAATCTGTTGTTTGATGAAAGCTTTTGTACATTTTACATAAAGGAGGAGTGAAAAGGATATTGGTAGCTTTTTAGAAGTTCAAAATCTGTACTTTTAAAAATTAATTTATTTAGGAGGTAGCTATGGTAATATTTTTAATAGGGCTCGTAATTTTAATAGTGGGCGGAGCAATTTATGGAAAGTTTTGTGAAAAAGTTTTCGGACCGGACGACAGGGAGACTCCGGCGACAGCATTGGCAGACGGTGTTGACTATGTTGCAATGAAACCTTGGAAAAACAAATTAATTGAACTTTTAAACATCGCAGGAACAGGACCAATCCTTGGACCGATTCAAGGTATTTTATTTGGACCTATTGCATTTATTACAATTCCTATAGGATGTGTTCTTGCAGGTGCACTTCACGATTATTTTGTAGGTATGATTTCAATGCGTAATGGCGGTGCACAGATTCCTAAAATGATGTACAAGTTTTTAGGAAAAGGGGCAACAAGAATTTATACCGTTATTATTTGGGTATTAATGTTACTTACCGGTGTTGTATTTATCTATACACCAGGTGACCTAATTGTTGGTGATGTATTAGGCATGGATGTTAAGAGTAATGTAATTTGGATTGTTTATGCTGTTATTCTGCTTTATTATGTTATTTCCACAATATTCCCGATTGATCAAATTATTGGACGTGTTTATCCAATCTTTGGTGCAATACTAATTGTATCAGCGGTTGGTGTTTTAGTTGGTGTTATGTTAGATGGCGGTGCAAATATGCCTGCTTTAAGCAGTGGCTTATTAATGCAGCATCCAAAGGGACAATCTTTCATACCAGTATTCTTCATTACAGTGGCATGTGGTATTATGTCAGGTTTTCATGGCAGTCAGGCAACACTTATTTCAAGAACTGTAAAACATGAAAAAGAAGGACGTCATACATTCTATACCATGATGCTTGTGGAAGGTGCTATTGCTATGATTTGGGCAGCTGGTGCCATGGTTCTTTTCGGAAGAGGAACTGATACGGTAACAGGTGCTACTCAGATGGTAGGTATTATCTCAAGAGAGTTCATGGGATCTATTGGCGGACTATTTGCAATTATTGGTGTTATTGTTCTTCCAATCACATCTGGCGATACAGCTTTTAGAGCCGTGCGTTTAATGATTGCAGAACAGTTTAACATTGATCAAAAAAGTGCAAGTAAACGTGTGGTATTATCCTTAATTATCTTTATCCCCGCTATATTGATACTTTTTTATGCAAAATCTTCTCCGGGTGGATTCAATTTATTATGGAGATATTTCGGATTTACAAACCAATTAGTTGCAGTATTTGCGCTGGCAATGATTACGGTATACTTAAAGACGGCAGGGAAAAATTACTTAATTTCTCTGTTGCCGGGAACTTTTTATACCTTTATCGTTTTTAGTTATATATTCCATGAAAAGATTGGTTTCGGCTTAGAAGCTAGACTTGGTGAAAGACTTGGTATTGCAGACACCAGTTACGCTATCTCATATATTTTAGGTGCTATCTGTGCGGTACTATTCTTATGGCTAGTGCCAAAATTAGCTTCTAAGAGAAAAGATACAATTCTTAATTATAAGATGTAACTATAATAAGATAAGAGTTGCGTTATTATTTATAAACGGCTGGAAATGAAAATTACACACAATAAAATCTCCTTTTGATATAACTTATAAAGTGAAGTAGCTGTTACTTTGACCAATAATAGTCTAAGTGGCAGCTGCTTTGCTTTATATAATGAGAGTTAATTTCAATATATATCTAATAATTCTGTGTAATTTTAATAATTATTGTGAACTTCATGAGTAAAACTTTTAATAAATTTCATAAAAAATAGGTATAATTTATTATGAAAATTAAGGACGCGTTCTTGACTTTTTGAAGTTATAAAATTATAATGGTAATAAATTGTTTAAGACAAGTTTATATGGTTTTTGAAATTTTCCGGTTGGCAATTATTATTGTTTCAAGTTTTAGCTTTAGGGTGGAGAGCTTAGCTGTCCTACGCCCTTTTTTTGTACCATTAACGTTTAAAGGAGGTGTAAAAGTGGCAAAAGAAGCTGTAGAGTTAGTTAAAAAAGCTGAAGAAGAAGCACAAGCACTTTTGGAGCAATCACGTATTTATTCTGAAAAAGCTTTAGAGGAAGCTAAAATTTCTGCAAAAGAAAAGTATAAGCAAATTCTTAATGATGCGAAGGGAGAAACAGAGAATATAAAAAAGAAGGCGGAAGAAGATACTCAGTCAAAGGCTCAGCCGACAATTATAAAAGGCAAAGAAGATGCAGATGCTATCAGGAATATGAATGAAAAAGAATTAACTTCAGCTATAAACATTGTTATTGAGAGGATTGTGAAAATAAATGGCAATAGTTAAAATGAATCGGTTTAGCCTCTTTGTCTTTGAATCAGATAAAGAAAATCTTCTTCATGAACTCCAAAAATTTAATTATGTTCATTTCCAGGATTTAAAAGAAAATACAGATTATATGGAAATGGGGCTGGAAAATGGAAAAGTTCCCGAGAACATAGTTCGAGTGGATGAAGAGATAACAAAAGTTAAGTATGGCATTGAGAAGTTGTCCAAATATGACACTAGAGTAACCGGATTAAAAGCCATGAAAGAAGGAAGGGAAGCTCTAGAGTTTACAGAACTGGAAGAGAGAGCAGAAAGTTTTAATTATCAGCCTATCTATGAACGACTGAAAGAAGTTGTTTCCTCTATAGAAGCTATTAAGAGTGAAAAGGAAAAGTTAAATTCAGCCATGAATGAGTTAAAACCATGGATGGATTTAGATGCAGCTGTTAGTGAACTTAGTTCTGTTAAACAATGTATAACTTTAACGGGAACAATACCCAGGAATGCAAGAGAAAGCATGGAGAAGGAACTGCTGGAAATGCAGTATACCTACTATGAGGTAATAGGTGAAGAAAAAGGTTATCTTTATATCTTTATAATTTCAGTAAAAGAAGAAGCAGATTCTGCAATAGAAATCCTTAGAAATCATGGCTTTGCAGAAGTAAAGTTAAGTATAAAAGATACGCCCAGAAATGAGATAGCTATTATTCAAAACAGAAAAAAAGTGTTAGAAGAGGAAGAAAAGAATTGCGAACAGCAGCTGACTGAACTTAGTAAGTATTTGCCTAATCTGGAATTGCTATATGATTTCTGCATGAATAACAAACTAAGAATTGCTTCTTCGGAAAACTTTTTAATGGCTGGGAATGTAAATATTATTGAAGGATATGTTCCGGCAGATATGGTAAGTGAATTCACAGATATTGTGAAAAAGAATTTAAATAATGTTTACTATATGGAAATTGAAGAAGCGGATAAAGAGGATGAAGAAGTACCTATATTACTTAAAAATTCAGCTTTCTCCAAACCATATGAGTCATTAACTACCATGTATGCACTTCCAAAATATAATGAAATCGATCCTACACCTTTATTTGCACCATTTTATATCTTCTTTTTTGGTATGATGATAGCAGATATGGGATACGGTTTATTATTAGCACTAGGAACCGGAATTGCTCTGAAAACGTTTAATCTTTCCAAAGAGCAAAGGAAGAATATGCTGTTTTATTTTTACGGAAGCATAGCAACTATTATTTGGGGTGCTATATACGGTTCTTTCTTTGGAGGTATTATACCTATGCCGGCACTGATTGATGTTGCGGTAGAATATAATCTTTTACTTATTGTTTCTATCGCTTTTGGTATTCTTCATATATTCTTTGCTTTAGGAATACATGCATATCTGAATATAAGAGACGGAAAACCATTAGATGCATTATTTGATGTAGGTTTTTGGTATATGGCACTGATTGGTGCAATTCTCCTCCTATTAACAACCACTGGTACTTTATCCGGCGGTTTTAAAAATGTAGCTGTCGTAATTATGGTTATTGGTATGGCTGGAATAGTATTAACAGGAGGCAGAAGCTCTGAAGGTATAGGTGGTAAGATTGGTGGGGGACTTTATAGTTTATATGGAATCTCCAGTTATGTAGGTGACTTTGTGTCTTATTCCAGATTAATGGCTCTTGGTTTATCCGGAGCATTTATCGCTTCTGCAATTAATATGATGGTTGAAATGCTATGTGGTATGGGCATTTTCGGAATTATTGGGGGAATCGTAGTATTTGTAGTCGGTCATTCCTTTAATGTATTTTTAAGTGTACTGAGTGGATATGTTCATTCCATCCGACTTACCTATGTAGAGTTTTTTGGTAAATTCTATGAAGGCGGAGGAAAAGCTTTTAAATTACTACAAAGTAAACCTAAATATACTAATTTAAAAGAGTAATGTTTATTAGATTAAATTTTTAAGATGAAAGCATAATTTATAGAGTTAAGTTCAAACAACAAAATTAAACTTTAAGATTATAAATAAAAGGCTTCATTTATAGCTTTGAATCAATAAAAGCAAAATAAAAAGCATGTAATCTTTAAAGATAAATTTATTTAATTTTAAAAACTCAAAATGATTAGGAGGAAATATTTATGTCTTTTTCAGAATTTTTTATGAATAATAGTGGAGTAGCATTTGGAGCGATAGGAGCAGCATTAGCAGTAATATTATCAGGTTTCGGATCTGCAAGAGGTGTTGGTATGGTAGGTGAAGCCGCTTCCGGTTTGATGGTTGAAGAACCTGAAAAGTTTGGTAAGTCTCTAGTTCTTCAGTTACTGCCAGGTACACAGGGACTTTATGGATTCGTTATCGGTCTTTTAGCATTAGGACAGTTAAGTGCAGACATGAGTCTGGCACATGGTTTCTACATTCTGATATCCTGTCTTCCTGTTGCTTTTATTGGCTGGAGATCTGCTATTGCTCAAGGTAGAGTAGCAGTAACCGGTATTACATTGCTTGCTAAAAATGAAGCGCAATCCACAAAAGGTATTATATATGCAGTTATGGTTGAAACTTACGCACTTTTGTCCTTCGTTATTTCATTAATTTTATTAAACTCAGTTAGTTTCTAGACCTTATCAACAAAATTTTAAGGATGTGAACTTATGTCAAATTTAGATAATCTAATCCAAAAGATAAAATTGGATGCTCAGTCTCGGGCAGATGAAATGCGAAGAGAGGCTGATAAGAAAAAAGAAGAAATAGTGAATGGACAAGTTAAGCTGGCATTGGAAGAAAAGGCTAAGATGGTAGATAAAGCAGAAAAAGATGCTGAAATAATAAAAAGCCGAATCCTTTCCAATGCAGATTTAAGGGTAAGAGATGAAATGTTAAAAGCAAAACAGGAAGTGATAGATAAAGTATTCCTGTTGGCGAAAGAAAGACTTATGAATCTGGATGATAAAGAATATGCCGAATTTGTAAAGAATCAAATCAGTACTTTAGATTTAACAGGTGAAGAAATAATAATTGTACCAAATAATCGAAAAGACTTAATCAAAAACCTTGGATTAAATTTAAAAGTGTCTGAGGAAGAAACCATTGATTCTGGATTTACACTAGTGAATAAGAAAGTAAGACTTAATTTTTCTTTCGAAACCCTTATTGATTTTCTACGAGAGGATTTAGAAACAGAGATAGCACAAGTATTATTCAAAAAAGAATAGGAGAGGTTTCATGGATAGAATGGATTTTACCCAAGGCGTCGTAAGAACCAGAGTCCTTGAAAAACGACTCCTTTCAAGGGCACAAATCGATAGGATGATTGATGCAGACAGTATAGAAGATGTCTTTCGAATACTGGGTGAGACTGAATATGCCGGGGAAGCCTCAAAGGTAAAGGATTTTTATGACTATGAAAAAGTTTTATCCAATGAGCTGAGCAGAGTATATCATTTAATGAGAGAAATCTCCGTAGATCCAAAAGTGATTGATTTATTAACTCTAAAATATGATTACCATAATCTAAAAGTTATGATAAAAGAAAAGGAGTTAAATGAGGATTTTTCTTATTTATACCTTACCATTGGAACAGACGATTTTAAAGACATAAAAAGATTGTTCCTTGACGGTAATCTCACAGAAATCAAGAAAGAATATCAGGAAGCAATTGAGGCAGTACAGAAGGATTTTGCTAGAAGCAAAGATCCGGGAAGAATTGATATGATTCTTGACCGGTACTATTTTAAGCATTTATATCAGCTGGCTGCAGATACAAAGATTCCGCTGTTTGTTGATTACGTAAAGGATATGATTGATTTTATCAATGTAAAGACCACCATTCGCCTGAAAAGGCAGGGAAGAAATCGTAATGTTATGGAAGAAGCAATTCTTTCAGGCGGTAATATTGATAAAGAAAGTCTGTTGCTTACGTTAAATGATTCTATTGAGGAAATGATGCAAAAGTTAAAGGATTACAGAATTAGTGCTAGCCTTTTAAAAGGTTTGGAGTCCTATGAAAAGACCAATCGTTTAACAGATTTTGAAAAATATATGGATGATTATTTAATGAATTTAAATAAGTCTTCCAAGTATATTACTTTTGGACCAGAACCTATTTTCTCATATGTAGTGGCTAAGGAAACAGAAATTAAGAATCTAAGGATTATTATGGTATCTAAAACGAATGGTATTTCTCCTGAAGCCATAAGAGAAAGGGTGCGTGATTTATATGTATAAAATTGGTGTTGTTGGTGATAAAGATTCTATCCTTGCTTTTAAAGCATTGGGAATCGATGTTTATACCGTAAACAATAAAGAAGAAGCACGAAAAACAGTTGATACCCTTGCACATAACAACTATGGTATTATTTTTATTACGGAACAAATGGCCAGTCTAATACCGGATACATTATCACGTTATGACAAAGAGGCAGTCCCTGCAGTAATTCTCATACCCAGTAATCAGGGCACTCTGAATATAGGTATGGATCGAATCAATGAATATGTAGAGAAAGCCATAGGTACAAATATATTATAGAAGGAGAGGCTTATCTTGAAAATAGGAAAAATAGTAAAGGTATCCGGACCTTTAGTTGTTGCAGAGGGAATGGATGAAGCAAATGTATACGATGTTGTTCAGGTTTCAAGTGATAAACTCATCGGTGAAATAATAGAAATGAGAGGCGATAAAGCCTCTATCCAGGTATATGAAGATACTACCGGAATAGGACCGGGAGATCCTGTGTATTCAACAGGAGAACCTCTTTCTGTAGAATTAGGTCCGGGGTTATTGGAAGCCATGTTTGATGGAATACAGAGGCCTTTGGCACCATTACAGGCAGTTGCCGGAGACTTCCTAACAAAAGGAGTGGATGTACCAAGTTTAAATCGGGAGAAAAAATGGAATTTTACACCTGCTGTTAAAGCAGGTGATACCGTTGCCCAAGGAGATGTAATTGGTACGGTACAGGAAACTCCACTTGTATTGCACAAAATCATGGTGCCTTTTGGAATGTCAGGAACTGTAACAGATATTAAAGAAGGGGAATATACAATAGTAGATACAATCTGTACCCTTGATAATAAATCTAATCTTTGCATGATGCAAAAGTGGCCGGTTCGTAAGGGAAGAGGCTTCGAAAGAAAAATGGATCCGAATGTTCCACTATTAACAGGTCAAAGAGTTGTTGATACCTTTTTCCCAGTTACTAAGGGCGGAACTGCTGCTATTCCAGGACCTTTCGGTTCCGGAAAAACAGTAATTCAGCATCAGCTTGCAAAATGGGCCGATGCACAGATTGTTGTTTATATTGGCTGCGGAGAACGTGGAAATGAAATGACAGACGTATTAATGGAATTCCCTGAAATTATTGATCCTGAAACAGGGGAATCTTTAATGAAAAGGACGGTTCTTATTGCTAATACATCCAACATGCCCGTTGCAGCCCGTGAAGCATCCATTTATACAGGTATAACCATTGCTGAATATTATCGTGACATGGGCTATTCCGTAGCGCTTATGGCAGACTCTACCTCCAGATGGGCAGAAGCATTAAGAGAAATGTCCGGACGTTTGGAAGAAATGCCAGGTGATGAAGGTTTCCCGGCTTATCTTGCTTCCCGTATTGCAAGCTTTTATGAAAGAGCCGGTAAGGTAATATGTCATGGTAATGATAACAGAGAAGGTGCAGTAACCGTAATCGGAGCTGTATCACCTCCAGGCGGTGATATATCAGAACCGGTTACCCAGTCAACCTTAAGAATTGTAAAGGTATTCTGGGGATTGGATTATGCTCTTTCTTATGCAAGACATTTCCCAGCTATTAACTGGCTAAACTCTTATTCCCTCTATCAAAGTAAGGTAGATGGATGGATGAATGATAATATTGATTCGGAATTTGCGGCTAATAGACAAAGAGCAATGAACTTACTACAGGATGAATCCGAATTACAGGAGATTGTAAGACTGGTTGGTAAGGACACTCTTTCTGAAGAAGATCAGTTAAAACTGGAAACTACCAAGTCTATAAGAGAAGACTTTTTACAACAAAATGCGTTCCATGAAGTGGATACTTTCTGCTCTTTGGAAAAACAAAATAAAATGTTAAAGATTGTTCTGAATTTTTATGACGAAGGACTTCGTGCTTTAAAATCGGGCATATATTTAAAAGAAGTTGCAAGTATACCAGTTCGAGATAAAATAGCCAGAATGAAGTACATTCCAGAAGATGAGATGAAGGAAGAACTTGACAGTATTCAAACAGAGTTAAAGACAAGTATAGATCAACTAATAAGCAAAGGAGGTATCCTTAATGCTTAAAGAATATAAAACAGTTACGGAAGTAGTAGGACCCTTAATGGCTGTTGAAGGTGTTGAAGGGGTTAAATACGAAGAACTGGTAGATATTGAACTGCAGACAGGAGAAAAGAGAAGAGGAAGGGTTTTAGAGATCAATGGAGATAAAGCCATGGTTCAGCTTTTCGAAGGATCCACAGGTATTAATCTTAAGAATACCAGCGTTCGATTTTTAGGAAGACCCCTTGAACTTGGTGTGTCCCTTGACATGATTGGTCGAATCTTTGATGGATTAGGCCGTCCAAAGGATAATGGACCTAAAATTATTGCTGATAAAAAAGTAAATGTGAATGGTGTTCCTATTAATCCGGTTTCCAGAGATTATCCCGATGAATTCATTCAGACCGGTATCTCTTGTATCGATGGTTTGAATACATTGGTACGTGGACAAAAACTACCAATATTCTCAGGTGCCGGTTTACCTCATAATGAAGTTGCTGCTCAGATTGCAAGGCAGGCTTCTGTCTTAGGTTCAGGTGAGAAGTTTGCGGTAGTATTTGCTGCTATGGGTATTACCTTCGAAGAGGCTCAATTCTTTATTGATGACTTTACAAGAACAGGTGCAATTGACCGTACCGTTATGTTTATGAACCTGGCTGATGATCCTGCTATCGAAAGAATTACAACACCACGTGTAGCCTTAACTTGTGCTGAATATTTAGCTTTTGAAAAAGATATGCATGTACTCGTTATTTTAACCGATATGACCAACTATGCAGAAGCATTAAGAGAAATATCTGCAGCCAGAAAAGAAGTACCGGGAAGACGTGGTTATCCGGGATATTTATATACAGACCTTTCTCAAATATATGAAAGAGCCGGAAAAGTTAAGGGAAGAAAGGGTTCTATAACTCAGATTCCAATTCTTACTATGCCGGAAGATGATATTACCCATCCTATTCCTGACTTAACAGGATATATTACAGAAGGACAGATTATTCTTTCCAGAGATTTGTATAAGAGAGGTATGGAACCTCCAATTAATGCGGTTCCTTCCCTATCCAGATTAAAAGATAAAGGTATAGGTAAAGGAAAAACGAGAGAAGATCATGCAAGTACCATGAACCAGTTATACGCAGCATATACCTCCGGTAGAGAAGCAAAAGAACTATCTGCAATTCTTGGTGAAAGTGCATTATCAGAAACAGACAAAGCTTTTGCACGTTTTGCTGAGGAATTTGATGCGAAATATGTTAACCAAGGGTATTACAACAACAGGGGCATAGAGGAAACCTTAGATTTAGGATGGGAGTTATTAAAACTTATTCCTAGAAGCGAGTTAAAGAGAATTGATACTAAGCTCCTTGATAAATACCTTCCATTAGATGACAAAGGGGCTGAGTAGATGTCAAAACTAAACGTAAACCCTACCCGTATGGAACTTTCTAATCTGAAGAGAAGATTAGTTACTGCAAAACGCGGACATAAACTTCTTAAAGATAAGCAGGATGAATTAATGAGAAAATTCATTGAGCTGATTAAGAGGAATAAGGAATTACGTGTGGAAGTAGAGAAAGAACTTAGCCAGTCCTTTAAAGACTTTCTCATAGCCAGTGCAGTAATGTCTCCCCAGATGTTGGAAGAAGCAGTCGCATTTCCGAATGAAAAGATTAATGTGGACATTACCATGAAGAATATCATGAGTGTATATGTTCCGGTTATGAATTATAAGAGAGAAATGCAGAATGAAGATGAAGGCAGTATATATCCTTATGGATATGCCCAGACCTCTTCAGAATTAGACGATGCTATTCTTAAACTGTATAATATTTTGTCTAAGCTTTTAGAATTGGCAGAAGTAGAAAAATCCTGTCAGCTCATGGCAGATGAAATTGAAAAGACCAGAAGAAGGGTTAATGCGCTAGAGTACCGTACAATACCTGATTTGGAAGTAACCATAAAATATATCAGAATGAAATTGGATGAAAATGAAAGAAGTACAATTACACGTCTGATGAAAGTAAAAGATATTATTAATAAATAAAATATTATAAGGACGTTTCGTCTTAAATAGACCTTCATAGATGTGGATTTTTGTGTACCATGTCTGAGAAGGTCTATTTTATTGGCTCTGTACAAAGTGTTTGGATTGGGTTTTATGGAACCTGACTGGATACTGGATGCAGAGCTATTTTACTAATTAGGGCAAACTGTTTCCTTGTAATATTTCTACAAATTTGATATACTAAACCATCAACTGTAACACCAGACTTTGATTCTGTGTTATTCTGTGAATAAGACTAGTGGAGGTGAATTAAGCCATGGAAATATACAGAACCGCAGAAGTTGCAAAGATAATTGGAATTCATTCCAATACAGTACGTCTATATGAGAAATTAGGTCTTATTCCTAAAGCAAAACGACAAGAAAACGGTTATCGTATTTTTACTGATTTTCATATAGAGCAATTTAAACTTGCCCGCATAGCTTTTCAAATTGAAGTATTGCAAAATGGATTGCGCAAACAGATAATTGAAATGATAAAGGCATCTGCAGCCAGGGATTTTGACAAAGCACTTGATCTTACAAAAACATATTTACGGCAAGTAAGGTTGGAACAGGATCATGCAGAGGAAGCCATAGAAATAGTAAAACAGCTTATATATGATGACCCACAGGCAAATAGTATGTATAAAAGAAAAGAAGTTTCCGAATATCTTAATGTTTCAATGGACGCACTTAGGAATTGGGAAATGAACGGACTGCTGTCTGTTAAGAGAAAGGAAAATGGATACCGCATTTATACAGAGGAGGATATAAAACGTTTAAAAATTATCCGCTCACTGCGGTGTGCCAACTATTCTCTTGAAGCCATTTTACGTATGCTTAATGAATTATCCTCTAATCCCAGGGCTGATATTAAAGAAGTACTTAATACACCTAAAAAGGATGAAGATATTATATCAGTATGTGACAAACTAATTGTTTCATTACAGACAGCTGAAAAAAATGCAAAGATTATGATTAAAATGCTGCAGGATATGAAAAACAAATTTTAATTAACTCTACACTTTAACACCAACCTTCTTGTTGGTGTTATTCTTCTTTATATTAAATATAAGGAGGACAGACAATGGAAGAAGTAATTAAAGTAGAGCAGCTTTCCAAATCCTATGACGGGCTGCTTGCAGTAGACAATTTAAACATATCTGTAAAACCTGGTATGGTGTTTGGATTGCTTGGTGCAAATGGTGCGGGGAAGAGTACAGCTATTGAATGTATGTTGGGAACCAAAAGGTGTGATAGCAAAAAAATATCTATATTAGGAATGAATCCGCAGAGGGAACGAAAAAAGTTATTTGAAAAGGTAGGAGTTCAGTTTCAGGAAGCTAGTATTCTGTATTTCCCTATGCTCATATTCTCAGGAGCAACATTACCCTATGAAGTTATGCCTGTGAAGCTTCAAAAGATAGCGGATGTATTACCTTTAACCCAAGGAATTAAGCTTCTGAAAGCAGCTTCCCTGGGATTATCAGCAGACAATGTACGGATGCCTATTATTGTCATGGCTGTTCTTGGAATAGTTTGTATTGGTATTTCCATCCGGTTTTTTAAGTGGGAGTAATGTAGAAAATTTGACAATATTTAGAATATACAACGGAAGGAGTGGAGGTACTTAACCTTCACTCCTTCCGTTGCAATAAGGAAAATTATAATCCGGTTTACCGATCCGACATACTGATTGATTCAATAGCAACACTGCCGCCCCGAACTACTTCAACACTTTTAAATTGGCTGGTAAGAAGTTTTATAATGTCATTATTTTTCGTTTCTGTACGAACACATTCTAACAGGATGCTATCCGGGCCATAATCTACAACAGAGGCTTTAAATACGCTGGCAATTTGAAATATTTCGCTCATTTCCTGTTTGGAACAATGCTTAATTTTTACGAATAGTATTTCTTTCATATGTGTTGGAGTGGCAGTAAAATCTAATACCTTTATGACTTCAACCATTCGGTTTAATTGTTTTTGTATTTGTTCAAAGGTAATGTCATCACTGTTTAAGCCTATTGTAATTCTGGATACCGTTGAGTCTTCCGTAGTTCCAACGGTCAAACTTTCTAAATTATAAGATTTACCTGAGAATAACCCGGATATTTTGGCTAATACGCCCACATCGTTTTCTACATATAATGAAAGCCATCTTTTTTTCATATAATACCTCTTTTCTACATATTATTTCGTTTATAGGGGAATATGAATTTCAAATCAACATACATTAAATCAACATACATTAAATCAACATACATTAAATCAACATATATTAAATCAACATGTATTAAATCAACGTACATTAAATTAATATCAAGAAAAACTATAATTCCCTTAACAGTCAAGTATCATTTCGCTTATGGGTTTTCCGCCTTGTACCATAGGAAGAACGATTTCTTCACTATCAATCATGAATTCAATAATAGTTGGAGCTTTTTTGTTATCCATAGCCTGAAGAAAAGCCTTTTTGATATCTTCTTCTTTTTCTACGCGAATTCCATAAGCGCCATAGCTTTCCGCCAATTTAACGAAATCAGGGGAATAAGCAGGACAGGAGTTCTTTGCTCCGGAATCACTTGCTTTAAGGTTATCTGTACCGGAACTATTTGTATCAGACAGGTTTAATCCGCCGCAATGGGATTTGCAGTTTTTGCCCCCCCTTAAACAGGTAGAAGAGTAACGTTTACCGTAGAATAATTTCTGCCACTGTCTTACCATACCTAAACAGCTGTTATTAAAGATACATAGTATTAAAGGTAATTCCCATGCTACGGCAGTAGCCATTTCCTGAATATTCATCTGCATTCCCCCGTCTCCGGAGATACAGATTACCGTACTATCTGGGTTGGCAAACTGTGCCCCTATAGCCGCAGGAAAGCCGAACCCCATAGTCCCAAGGCCACCTGAGGTCAGTAATTGTTTATGTTCATTCATTTCCAGATACTGAGTGGTCCACATTTGATGCTGGCCTACATCAGTAACTACTATGGCTTCAGAAAATGTTTCATTTAATGTTTCAATAATCTTTTTTGGTGTAATTCCGGAATCAATGGTCATATGCAAAGGATATTCTTTTTTCCATTGGAATATCTGGGAGTTCCATGATTCCGTACGGCATCTTTTTACTTCCGGCAGCATTTTTTCAATAGCTAGTTTGGCATCGGATACAATTGGTATATCTACAACAATATTTTTGGAAATGGCAGCAGAGTCAATGTCTATGTGAACGATTTTGGCATTTGGTGCAAATTCACCAAGCTTACCGGTGATTCTGTCATTGAATCTGGTTCCGATAGAAAATAATAAATCACACTCATGTACCGCTTTATTGGCGGCATAGATACCATGCATTCCAATGTTGCCAATATATAAAGGATGAGTAGTATCAATAGTGCCTCTGCCCATTATGGTAGTAACGGCGGGAACATTTGTTAGTTCTACAAGTTTGGTAAATTCCTTTTGTGCCCTGGATATATTTACACCGCCTCCTGCAAGAAAGATTGGCTTCTTTGCATTATGAAGCATATCCAGTGCTTTTTTCAACTGTCCCATGTGAACTTTTGAACTGGGCTTATAACCACGGATACTTACTTCCTTCGGATAAGAATCACTGCCAGGTTCCAGCATAATATCTTTTGGAAGATCTACAATAACCGGTCCCGGTTTGCCGGTACTTGCAATATAGAAAGCTTCTTTTATAACTCTTCCAAGGTCTTCCCGGTTTCGTACGGTTACACCGTATTTGCAGATGCTTCTTGTAATTCCTATAATATCTACTTCCTGAAAGGCATCGTTACCAATTAATCCGGTAGGTACCTGGCCGGTAAAACAAACCAAAGGAATACTATCATAATTGGCATCTGCAATTCCGGTAATTAGATTGGTTGCGCCAGGACCGCTGGTTACCAAACAAACACCAACTTTACCGGTAGAACGGGCATACCCCTCTGCGGCATGAATGAGGCCTTGCTCATGACGGGGCAGAATAACTTCAATATCCTCTTGTTTATACAGTTCATCGAATATGTCTATGGCATATCCGCCGGGATAACCGAATAAAGTGGTGATTCCCTCCTCTTTTAATGCTTTTACAAATAATTCTGTTCCTCTTATCTTCATATACTGGCTCCTTTCCGAAAAAAATAAATGAAAAAGTAATAAAAAAAGCCCTAAGCTGAGTGTTTCAGCTTAGGGCGAACATTGCGTCCGTGTTACCACCTAAATTCAAAGATTTCTCTTTGCTCTCTGCCAGTACGGGATTTAATAAATTATAAGGAATGTCATCCGATACTGCTTTCCTTTTAACGGCGGAAACTCCGGTGAAGTCTACTTAAGTTACTTACTTGTTCGGTTCACAGCTCAAAGGCTACTTCCAAGGCTTATGCCCAAGTCTGTCCGGATCTGACAATAAAATTTATTGCTCTGACAGCCTTTACTCCCTACATGAAGATTTCCACCAACCATCTTCTCTCTGTGCTTTTGGTGAGTATGTACTTCTCCTTATCAACGCTTTTCTCTGTTTTTTACTAATTTTTGTTATTATAACAGGATAGAATATAGATGTCAACAACTTTTTATTTATTTGATTACGTATTTTTATTTATTTTCATCCACCGTAAAAAGCGATGCAAAATTCTGCCTAATGTTCGATATTGTCCCCAATATCAATGTAAGTTTCTTTTTGAATTATATATCATGATAAAAATCAAGATTCCTGATATGGCAAAAAAGAAAATATAGGATTGTATCATTGGTCCGAAATTATAAGCTTTACCAATCCAGACGGTATAAAAATCCTTAGTAAAATACGTGGATGGAAGTAGATTGGATACAATTCTTAAACTTTTTGGTAATTTATCCACTGTAATTCCCATCATACCACTTAAAATCATCATTCCGAAGTAGATAAGCATCGTAATCATGTAAGTCAATCCAAATTTTTTTACAAGATTTGCAATGGCGTGTGCTAAAATAAATAGTACTGCTGCAAAAATATATAAACAAACAAAATAAATAATTACACCTGAGACTACAGGCATCACGATTTCAATTACATTGCAGCCTACGATAAAGTAAATCAAAAAAGCAAAAGTCATATAAATAAATTCAGCAATCAGACGATTGATAATCGTATATTTTTCATTAAAACCAAATAACTGCATTCTAAGAGGGATATTTTTTTCAATATCCTGAGAACATGTACTGGAGTACCCCATTAAAATAGTTGCCATCGGAATAACAGCTCCAATACCAAGGAAAATAGAAGTAATAACTTCCCCCAGATAGGAATTGTCCGGCATCTCAATTGATACCGACTTGGTAATAATAATCGATAACAATATGGGAAAGCCAACGCCAAAAATATGAACGAAGGGGTTTCCGGCTACATTTCTTAATTCGTATTGTATCATTCTTAAAGAGACTTTATTTTTATTCATTGCCAATTCCTCCTGATACAGCCTGTTCTTTTGCATTAATAAAAATCAGTTCAATGTCATTGTTACTTCTTTTGTAATTCACATTGTTTTGAAGCAATAATGCTGTAATTTCTGATTCAATCTCTTGTGCATGACAGGCAAGAGCAATTAAATGCTTAGGTGATGCCAACTTTATATATTTCTTTGTTAATAACTGATTTTTCTGGTTATTATCTAGTACAATAACGGCACGGCCGCAATATTTTTTAAACAGCTCATCTTTATCTCCAAAGGCAATTACATTTCCTTTTTCAAGAATCAATAATTTATTTGTTAATTGTTCTAATTCTTCATAGTAATGGGAAACAACACATAATCCATCTTCCTTATCCTGATACCAGTAAACTAACTTTTCCACCAGCTTTTGCCGTGTTTCAAAATCTAATCCGGAAGTAACTTCATCATAGAAAGTAAGGGGTGCCTCCTGCATCATAACCAGAATAATAGTAAAACGCTGCTTTTGCCCGCCGGAAAGAACTTTAAACTTTTTATTTAAACATTTCTCAAATTCAAAATAGGAAATTAGTTCTTGAAGCTTTCGATTTTTCTTAATTCTGGTTTGCAGAATTGCTTCCATAATGTGTTTCACTGCCATGCTTTCAGCATATTCATTAAATTGCATATGAACCGCCATATCAAGGGGGCTGATGGTACTATCAATGGAACCGGTATAATTTACAATCCCTAAAAGGCTTTTTATTAACGTACTTTTTCCTGCTCCATTTGATCCAATAATACCGATACGATCTCCTTTTTCGATCGTAAGAGGATCCGTAATATTAAGAGCAGTAGTTTTGCCATATTGGACATTTAAGTTATTAATTCTTAGTAACATATTTTTATCTCCTCTCCTTTACATGGCTATCTTAACAAACAGAGATGAATCTCGTATGAAGATTCTGTGTAGATGTTGAATGAATGTGATGAAGATAATAGAAAAAGGTATATCTTATCAGAAGTTACTTCTTAATGTCTGATAAATCTATTTGCACCATCAACCCGATTATCATCCATTAGTCCTAACAATCTTATTTCTTACAAACACGTGGCTTAGGGATGGAACCAAACACTACTTTAGTCAGTACTCCTGCCTTTACATTGCGGATTTCAACTTTTGCACCTAAAATATTTGCATAATAAGCAACAATATATAAGCCAAGTCCATGGCCTTTCCCATCGCCCTTTACAAATGGCTCAAAAATATTAGGTATTAGGTCTTCATCAATATGAACATTACTATTATAAATTTCTAATTGGTTTGGCTTAGTTGAAATAGTAATCTCAGCACCTTCTTTACTATGAACGATAGCATTGGATATAAGATTATCCAGGATTTTAGCCAGTAAATTGGAATCGGTCGTTACGTAACTATCATCAGAATAATCGGTTATTAGATTATAATTACCTTCTGCCAAGGTGATTTGATAATAGGATAATTGTCCGGCAACCAGCCTGCTTAGATTAACAGTTTCAAGTGTTATACTATCTTCACAGTGGCTTAGATATAAAATGTCTTCTACAATTTTTCTCATTGACAGAAGTTGTTTTTTCACTTCTGGTAAATAGGTTGTTACATTCTGATACTTACCAATTTGGTTTATCATGCCATCAACCAACAAAAGAGCGGCAGCAATGGGTGTTTTTAATTGATGGGAGGAGGAGCGTAAAAACACTTCCTGTCGTTTATTTTTCTCGTTTAATTCATTGTTCTTATTTTCCAATGCTTTATAATTATAATCCAGTTCCTCATACAGCTCATTCAATGTCTGAATGAGAATAGCAATTTCATCTTTTCCTTTTGCCGGAAGTGAGGCATTTGCAACAATACCACTTCGCTTTACGGCTTCGGTATGTTTTACTAATCTTATAATAGGATCTACAATACCCTTGGAATATAGGAAGGAAACAACCAATGCAAATAAGACAATAACAGCAATAAGCATTGGTAATGAGTGAATTACAATTGGTGTGATTTCATTCATTTGGGGAGTTACTGTTGCGAGATAGGATATTACAACACGGTCACTGTTAAAGGTAAGCCCTATATAATTGGTATAATGATTTTCACCATCTTTTACACCGGCTTCAACAAAAATAGTATCGTTAGAAAAATAATGAATTTTCGTTGATTCGTCCCAATAATGTTCATAGTAAGATGAATCCGATTGTGTTTTCAATGCAAAAGGCAGATTGTCTAAAAAGTTGGCCTGCTTTAAAAAATCATCCCGCCATTCTAAAGCTTTTTCGTTAAAATCTTCTAAAAATGTTTTTTTATCAATATCGTTATTCGTCTTATCAATATCTTTATCCGTCTTATTAAAAGAATTCATATTAGATTTTATAAAACTTTTTATATCCAAGAGAAGTTTTTCCATACCGTCTGTTGTGGGAGTTATTGTAGTTTGAAAAGCTTTACCTGTAACAACAAAAAAATCTTCGGAAAAAGGAATATCGATTGTCATACAGCCGGGGTTTATAATTGACACATTTTGATATGAACCGTCAGCCAGATAGTTTTTATGCTGTTTCACAATAGAGTCATAATTTTCATTTGACATATAATCCACATAGAGAGACGGAAGCATAAATATAAAATACCCAAGTACCAAAATGGTCAATATGCCTGTTACAATTCCAGTATATAGAAAATTTTTATGAATGAGTTTCATGGGCGGCTCCTTCTTTATCAAATTGATAACCAACACCTATTACAGTTTTAATACAGGATACAGGTAATTTCTTTCTAAGATTTTTAATATGGGCATCAATAATACGATCATTTCCAATGTAATCTTCATTAAAAATACGAAGTATAAGCTGTTCACGGTTAAAAACCCGGTTTGGCTCCTTATATAAGGTTTGCAATAGTAAGTATTCGCTTAGTGTAAGGGGTAAAGGGCTGCCATTATAGTATGCACAATAAGCCTCTTCTTCAAAGACAAGGCCCCATGTAGCTTGCAAATTGAAAAAACTGTATTTTGTACGGCGTAAAATTGTTTCCATTCTTTTTAGTAGTATAATGGGGGAAACGGGTTTGATTACATAATCATCTGCATAACGATTAAAAGCATCCACTTGTGTCTTTTCATCTTCTAATGCAGTAAGCATTATGGTAGCTGTTTGAGGATAATGATCTTTAATGTGACTTAATACGGAAAGACCGCTAACACCAGGCACCATGATATCTAATACGGCAATATCAAAGGTATATTTATCTAATAATTTAATGGCTTCATTCCCATTTTCTGTTTCTGTTACATGATATTGGGATATGCTCATATATTCTTTTAAAACTTCTCGAATAGTTGGTTCATCTTCAAGAAAAAGTACATGATATGGTTTGTTTTCCATTGACTGTAACCCCTTTCTATATTTAAGTACTTTTCTATAATACGTATTTCATATTTTCTAATAAAGACAGCTAAATTTAAGTTTTGTTCTCAGATTTATTATAACATAACCATTTGAATTTCAGATGAAGATGATAGTACTTTAAAAAAATATTTTAAGTATGGTTGTATAAGCAATTATATTGGATATAGAGTCCATAAATTAATATGGTATAAGACAAATTTTATAGTATAATGTAACATATTAGTAAAATTATTGAAGTAACATATTATGTAAAGAACATTTTGGCATAGAGGAGGGTGTATGAAGTTTTTAATTTATGGAGCGGGAGTTATAGGTAGTATTTTTGCAGGTAAACTTTATTCGGGAGACCATGATATTACCATGCTTGCCAGAAATAAAAGGTTTGAGGAATTAAAAAAGAACGGACTTAAGATAAAAGATATTGAAGATAATGTAATTGAACAGTATAACATTAAGGTAATTGAGAAGCTGGAACCAGAGGATGTTTATGATTTTATTCTAGTAACTTTGAAATTTGGTCAGGTGGAAGAGATTCTGCCTTTACTTTCCGCGAATAAAAGTAAGAATATAATATTTTTTATAAATAATCCTTTAGGATATGATAAATGGAGATCGTACCTGGGGGAAAGGCTGATGATTGGATTTCCGGCATGTGGGGGAGAAATAAAAAGTAATATTACAGAATACTATATTAGCAAAGGTATTACTAAGGTATTTCAAACAACCACCTTTGGTGAGATTGATGGTTCAAAAACCAAACGGTTAAAAGAGATTAAGAATATTTTTACGAAGTCAGGAATTCCGTCTGCTATATCAAAAAATATGGATAATTGGCAGAAGTGCCACATAGCAGTTGTCACACCAATTGCTAATGCAATATATAAACAGAATGGAGACATAAAAGCATTAGCAGATAATAAAATGGATATTAAGGTTATGATTAAAGCTACCAGAGAAGGCTTATGTGCAGTGAAGGAATTAGGCTATAAAGTGGAGCCTATAAAGCTAAATTTTTATTTTTTACCAATACCATTCTTAGCTTTCTGTTTTGGAAAAGTATTGAAAACAAAGATAGCTGATTTTAGCATGGCAAAACATTCAAATAATGCGAAAGATGAAATGTTTGAATTACAAAAGGCATTTGAAATATTAATAAAAGATACAAAGTTAAATAAAGAACATATAGAAATATTAAGTAAGTACATAAGATGTTAAGTATATATATTAAATGGGCTCATCCCTTTCGTGAGAAGAATAGGTAGCATTATTTATATGAAATTTACATATTATTATTTAGGATAAGTAGACCAGTAGATTAGAGTGATTGCCATTACTTTATACATTGTTAAAAAATATACAATATGTACAAATATTTTAAAATAGAATTTATTGTTTCGGTACATATTACTAAAAATCTATTGACTTTCCATTATTTCCATATTATAATAATAAAAAATCGGTTGAAAGATTTGGGAGAGACTGTGTGAAAGATATTTAAACAGCGCCGAAGGTGATTCGCAATAACTCTCAGGCAAAAGGACCAAATCTGGACGATACTCTGGAAAGCATATGGCACCGACGAAGCAACTCTATGTTGTATGTGTAAGGGCAATGTAGAAGAATCTTTCAGGTAAATCAACAGAGGCGTATTGTTTTCATCAGTACGCCTTTTTTTTATACAATCTACGGGATTTAAAACTTAATGAACTAACCCGGAAGGATAAAAGATTACCAATCTTCTGCAAAATGCGCTGATTACAAGAACAAAAAGAACTGTCAACACGTATCCTAAAAAGAGTGGATAGAAAAGGAGGATTTTATGGAGAAGAAAACACCTCTTTATGAGAGCCATGTACAAAGTAATGGGAAAATGGTACCTTTTGCCGGCTATCTGCTTCCGGTTCAATATGAAACGGGAGTTATAGCAGAGCATATGGCGGTGAGAACAGCAGCAGGTTTATTTGACGTTTCTCATATGGGAGAAGTTTTAATTAAAGGAAAAGATGCTTTAAGTAATATTCAGAAGTTACTTACCAATGATTGTAGTAAAATGTATGACGGACAAGTGAAATACAGCCCTATGTGTAATGAAACAGGTGGTGTTATAGATGATTTACTAGTATATCGAATAAGTAGTGAGGAATATTTATTAGTAATAAATGCAGCAAATCGTTATAAGGATGTAAAGTGGATGGAACAGCATGTTAATGGTGAATTAGAACTAAGAGATATATCCGATGACGTTGCACAAATAGCTTTGCAGGGTCCAAAATCGGAGGAGATATTAAGGAAAGTTACAGATGAGGAAAATATCCCTTCCAAGTATTATAGTTTCGTAAAATCAGGTTTGGTTGCCGGTGTTTTATGCCTGATATCAAAAACCGGATATACTGGTGAAGATGGATTTGAATTGTATTGTAATCCGGAAGAGGTGCAGACGCTTTGGAATGCTTTGCTTGAAGCAGGTAAAGAGGAGGGAATAATCCCTTGTGGCTTAGGAGCCAGAGACACTTTGCGATTAGAAGCCGGGATGCCCTTATATGGACATGAAATGGATGATACCGTATCTCCGTTGGAAATCGGATTAGGATTTGCGGTTAAGATGGAGAAAGAGGATTTTATAGGAAAAGAAGGAATTCTCTCCAGAGGAGAAGTAAAAAAGACGCGGGTAGGCATTAAAATGATTGGCAGAGGAATTGCAAGAGAAAAGTGTCCGATCTATGCGGAGGATCAATTAATAGGCGAAACAACTTCCGGAACTCATTGCCCATTTCTTGGCTATCCGGTTGCTATGGCTATTGTAGATTCTAAGTACAGCAGTGTAGGAACTAAAGTGGCAGTGGAAGTTCGAGGGAAAAAAATAGAGGCAGAAATTATAAATTTGCCTTTTTATAAAAGAAGATAGGAGAGAATGAATTATGAAGGAGATACTATTTAGCAAAACACACGAATGGATACAGTTCTTAGATGAAACAACAGTTAGGGTAGGGCTTACGGATTTTGCGCAAAGTGAATTGGGAGACTTGGTATTCATTAATTTACCAGAAGAAGGGGATGAGGTACTGGTATCAGAATCCTTTGCTGATGTAGAGTCCGTTAAGGCAGTATCTAATGTTTATAGCCCGGTAACAGGAACAGTCAGTAAAGTTAATGAAGAATTATTAGACCATCCGGAACTGGTAAATGAAAGCCCTTATGAGGCTTGGTTTGTAGAAATTGAAAATGTAAGCGCGCAACATGAATTTTTGTCAGAAGAGGAATATGAGCAGTTCATTCATGAGGAGGAATAAGTATGGGTACTTATGTTCCAAATACCAGAGAAGAACAGCAGGAAATGCTTAAAACGATAGGATATTCTAACATGGAGGAATTATTTTCCCCACTTCCAAAGGAAGTGTTAATTCCAAAGGAAGTGTTAATTCCAAAGGAAGTGTTAATTCCAAAGGAAGTGTCAATTTCAGGAGAAGTATTACAAAACCGGAAGCTTCAAATTCCTGATGGCTTATCTGAATATGAAGTTCGAAATAAGATGACAAAAATCTCTGAAAAGAATCAGGTTTTTAAATCCATATTCAGAGGATGCGGAGCTTACAATCACTATATTCCGTCTATTGTAAAACAAATAACCTCCAAAGAAGAATTTGTTACCGCATATACACCATATCAGGCAGAAATCAGTCAAGGTGTTCTCCAGTCTATTTTTGAATACCAGACTATGATATGTGAATTAACAGGAATGGATGTATCCAATGCCTCCGTTTATGATGGAGCAACTGCAGCAGCAGAAGCTGTTTTAATGTGTGCAGAGAAGAAGAGAAAAAAGGTTATTATTTCTGAGACCATGAATCCAGAAATTATAGAAACCATAAAAACTTATTGCAGTGGACTGGATATTCAGATTGTAATAGCTCCAAGCAAAGAGGGAAAAACGGATTGTGAAGTATTGAATACTTTAGTGGATTCGGAAACCGGCGGAGTATTTATTCAGCAGCCAAATTACTTTGGCCAGATAGAAGATGCAGAAGAGGTTGGAAAGATTGCCAAAGGAAAAGAAGCAAAATATGTTATTAGCTGTAATCCGATTTCTTTAGGTATCTTAAAAACTCCGGCAGAATATGGAGCAGATGTAGCAGTTGGGGAAGGCCAGCCCCTTGGCTTACCACTTTCCTTTGGCGGCCCGTATCTTGGATTTATGGCGGCTACAGAGAAGATGATGAGAAAACTTCCGGGAAGAATCGCCGGGGAAACAAAAGACTGGGAAGGCAAAAGAGCATTTGTGCTGACTTTACAGGCAAGAGAGCAGCATATAAGAAGAGAAAAAGCTTCCAGTAATATTTGCTCCAACCAGGCTTTGTGCGCCATGACAGCTGCGGTGTATTTAAGCACCATGGGCAGGGATGGATTAGAGAAAGCGGCGGTTTTAAGTATGTCAAAGGCACATTATCTTGCAGATAAGTTATGCGAATTGGATGGCTTTGAACTGGTTTATTCAGGAGCCTATTTTAATGAATTCGTAACTACCTGTAAAGGCAATCCGGAGCATTTAATGAAACGACTGGAGGAACATGGTATTCTGGGTGGTTATCCGTTAAAAGGAAAACATGCAGGGCATTTGCTTTGGTGTGCAACAGAAATGAATACCAAAGAAGAAATCCACCAGTTAATTCATATCATAAAGGAGGCGGTTGAGAATGAAACTTATATTTGAAAAGTCAAAGGCTGGCAGAGGCTGTGACATATTACCTTCTTGTGATGTACCGGTAGTAGAACCGGAGGATAATTTTAAAAGAGAAAAAGAACTTCGTTTACCCGAGATGTCGGAAACAGATATTAGCCGCCATTATACTGAATTAATGAAAAGAACTTTTGGAGTAAATGATGGTTTTTATCCATTAGGTTCCTGTACCATGAAATATAATCCAAAAATCAATGATGAAATAGCTAAGCTTCCCGGATTTTCTAACATCCACCCCTTGCAGTCTGTTTCAACGGTTCAAGGTTGTTTGGAAGTTATGAAAAAGGCAGAAGAATATCTGTGTGAAATTACCGGAATGGATGCTATATCCTTTCAGCCTGCTGCAGGTGCCCATGGTGAATTTACCGGGCTGCTTTTAATCAGGGCTTATCATCAGGCAAGAAATGATGAGAAACGTAATAAAATCATAGTACCGGATTCTGCTCATGGAACTAACCCTGCCAGTGCGGCTATGGCTGGCTTTACTGTCATAAATATTCCCTCCACCAAAGACGGATATGTAGATATGGAGGAATTGAAGAAAGTTGTTGGAGATGACACTGCAGGCTTTATGCTAACAAATCCTAATACGGTAGGACTATTTGATAAGAATATACTGGAGATTACGGATGTCATTCATAAAGCCGGAGGCTTAAACTACTATGATGGTGCAAATCTGAATGCCATTATGGGAATAGCAAGGCCGGGTGATATGGGCTTTGATGTTGTGCATCTTAATCTTCACAAAACTTTTTCAACTCCCCATGGAGGAGGAGGACCGGGAAGCGGTCCTGTAGGCTGCAAAGAAAATTTATTAGAATTCTTACCGCTGCCTAGAGTGGAAGAAGAGGATGGCGTATATAGACTGCTATTAGAAAAAGAGGAATCCATTGGGCGTGTAAAAGGATTCTATGGTAATTTTCTTGTTGTAGTAAGAGCCTTAACTTATATTCTTACTCTGGGAGGAGATGGATTAAAATATGCTTCTGAGAATGCCGTATTAAATGCAAATTATATGATGCATAAACTAAAAGATATTTATAAAATGCCATTTCCGGAACCATGTATGCATGAATTCGTCATGACTATAGAGGATATAAAAAAGGAAAAGGGCGTTACAGCATTGGATATTGCAAAGGCATTATTAGATTATGGCATTCATCCGCCAACCATGTATTTTCCATTAATTGTACATGAAGCACTAATGTTAGAGCCTACAGAAACTGAATCCAAAGAGACCCTGGATGAAGTGATTGAAATATTTAAGAAAGTATATGAAGAAGCCATGAATAATCCGGAGTCCTTACACCATTGTCCAAAGAACACACCAATTGGAAGACCGGATGAAGTAACCGCTGCAAGAAATCCTATATTGAGATATCATTTTTAAATACGAAATATCTATAAAGGTTGAAGAAGTGTTATTTCTGAGTAAAATTTAGTGAAGATTTATGTGAAAAATGGATTTTTAAATGGTGGGAGATTCTTTACTAATTTGACTTCGCTGAATTTACCTCAGAAAGAAAATACATATTAGAAAGGATGCCACAAATTACTTCTTTAAAAGATACATTTATTCTTTAATGGGTTATTTGTGGCAGTATCCTATCTGTAGCAGATAGGGTATGCAACGGGTGATAAATGATAAAACGTATCAGATATATAATCAGTAAAGATTTTAATCCTTACAATAACCTGGCATTAGAAGAATATTTATTAAATTATGTAAAAGAAGAGGAATGTATTTTATATCTGTGGCAAAATGAAAAAACCGTGGTAATCGGGAAAAACCAAAATGCATGGAAGGAATGTAAGATTCGGGAATTAGAGGAAGATGGAGGAAGGTTGGTTCGTAGATTATCCGGTGGTGGCGCAGTATTTCATGATCTTGGTAATTTGAATTTTACTTTTCTGGTGCATAAAGACAACTATGATTTAGACAAACAACTGGAGGTTATCATACAGGCTGTAAAAAACCTGGATATTCATGCGAAAAAAACAGGCAGAAATGACATTACAGTGGAGGGAAGAAAATTTTCCGGTAATGCATTTTACAGGTCTGGAAACCGCTCTTATCATCATGGCACTATTCTGATTTCTGTTGACATGAATAATCTTTCAAAATATTTAAACGTTTCCAGAGATAAATTAATGTCAAAAGGAGTGGAATCTGTAAAATCACGTGTAATCAATTTAAAAGAATATAATCCCAATTTAGATATAGATAGAATGAAGGAAGAATTATTGCATGCATTTGGTGAAGTATATGGCTGTGAATTAACCCCCATAGATCAAGAGGAATTGGATGAGCAGGAGATGAAGGTCTTAGCAGAAAAGTTCTCTTCCTGGGACTGGATTTTTGGAAAGAAAATGGAGTGGACTTATTCTATGGATAGAAGATTTTCATGGGGGAATCTAGACTTCAATTTTGCGGTAGAATCCGGCAGGATAAGCCGGTGTGTCATCTATTCTGATGCTATGGATACCTGGTTTGCGGAGTATATACCAGACTATTTGCAAGATTGTTTATTCACATCAGAACATATACTGGAAAGGCTAAATAAAATTTCGGTTGATGAGGCTAGGAAAGATTGTATGCAGGATATAAAAGATATGGTTTATAACGAAAGATTATAAATAATTATATTCATGAAGTAAGAATGCCACAAACTGATTTTCTCAAAGCTGAAAGAAAATATAAAGAAAGTGTGCCATAAAGGATTCTTTCAATCGCTTATTTATGGCAGTATCATACCTGTAAATAAAGTATCAATCAGAAGGCAGGATGATTTACAAGGGGTGTAGATATGAATGAACATTATGATTTAATTATAATTGGTTCCGGACCGGGAGGCTATGTTGCAGCTATCAAAGCAGGTCAGCTTGGTAAAAAAGCTGCAATCATTGAGAACAGAGAATTAGGCGGAACTTGTCTAAACCGGGGATGTATTCCCACAAAAACCATTATGCATTCCTCAAGGCTGTTTTATGAAGCAAAGAATCTGCAAGAAGCAGGAATTGAGGTAGAGGGTCTACGTTTTGATATGAATAGAATACAGGAAAGAAAAGAAGAAGTTGTTTCCCGGATTCGAAAAGGTATCAAAAGTTTATTAGAGGCCAATAAAGTTACTGTAATTTCTGGAACTGCAACTATTATGGACGGCCATAGGGTCAGGGTGATACAGAATTCGGCACAAGAGGAGAATACAAATCAGGAACCAAGGGAATTATCAGGAGATAATATCCTGATAGCAACCGGTTCTCAGCCCTTTCTGCCGCCTGTTGAAGGAATCTCTCAAGAGAATGTAGTCACTAGTGACCAACTTCTTTCAGAAAATGACTTCAAATATCATAACTTATTAATAATTGGCGGAGGCGTCATTGGGATTGAATTTGCATCCATTTATCAGGAGTTTGGCAGTCAGGTAGAAATCATAGAAGCAATGGATCGAATTCTGCCTTCCATGGACAAAGAAATTTCTCAAAGTGTTGCCATGAGCCTAAAGAAGAAAGGTGTAAAGATACATACAAAATCTGTTGTTAAAAGGATAAGTAAAACAGATCAATTGCTTTGTGAATATGAAGACAGTACAGGAACTCATTTTGCACAAGCAGATGGAATCCTTGTTGCAGTGGGAAGAAAGGCCAATACCAGAGAACTTTTTAGCCCTGAATTTTCATTGGAAATGGAAGGGGATAAAATAAAGGTAAATGAACATTTTGAAACCAGTAAAGAACACATTTATGCTATCGGTGATGTTATAAAAGGAATTCAGCTTGCCCATGCTGCATCTGCTCAGGGAATCAGGGCGGTGGAAAATATGTATGGAAAGAAGCAAAGCATTGAACTTTCTGCAATACCTTCTTGTATATATACCTATCCCGAAATAGCAACTGTAGGTTTAACTGAAGAAGAAGCTAAAGCAAAAGGTTATGTAGTGAAAACAGGCAAGTATCCAATGTTGGGTAATTCTAAAATAATTTTATCCGCAGATGAGAGAGGATATATTAAAGTAGTCTGTGACTCTTCCAATAATAAAATCTTAGGAGCTCAAATAATATGTCCAAGAGCAACAGATATGATTGGTGAATTTACCACGGCTATGGTAAATGGACTTACAGCAGAAGATTTGGGAAAAGTTATAAGACCTCATCCTACTTATGGAGAAGCAATTACAGAGGCTGCAGAAGATGTGAATGGCATGGCAATTCACATATTTCCCAAAGGCATGAAATAGATTTGAAAAGTTATTTTTAGCACAATTCTTTATGTCGAATTATAAAGAAAAACTTGTTAATATGTCGTATTTGCTATATAATAACTATTAACAAGGGAGGTGCTTTATGTATAACTTGAAGGACTTAGAGGCTATATTACAAGGTAAGAGTTCTTTAAATCAAATCTTTGATAATAACAGAATTGTATATGTAGATAATCATACCATTTGCAAATATATAGATGGCAAAATCACTCCAACCAAGGAAAAATGTTATGGTATTTGGGAACAGGATGAAATATGCACTAACTGCACATCACATCAGGCATTTATAGAGCAAAAGCAAATTATTAAATTACAATACTTTAAAAACAATATCCTTCTTGTTATTTCCGTACCAATCTGTATTAATGAAGCACCTTATGTTTTGGAATTAATAAAAGATATAACTGAAAGTATGGTTTTTCAGGATAGTATACATCATGAAAATTGTGAATTAAGGAACTTAATCAATCGATTGAATATAATTTCTGAAAAAGATCCATTTACAGATTTATTTAATAAAAAATATATAGATAAACAAATAAAAGAAGATATACGAAATGCAAAAAAGAATAATGAAAACTATGTGTTGGCGTTAATTGATATAGACAAATTTAAGAACGTAAATGATACTTACGGACATATTTACGGTGATATGGTAATTAAAGATATTGTAAATATCATTCATAAGCATATAGACGGACGTGATTGCTGGGCGGCCCGGTATGGTGGTGATGAGTTTTTGTTGGTTTTTCGTAATAGAACCTATGAGGATGTACAACGATGCTGTAAACTTATTACAAATGAAATTAATTATAAAAGTTACTCAAGAGATAGTAAAAAGTTTCATATTACAGTCAGTATTGGTATTTATCAGTTCAATCCCCAAAGGGACACTTATGAAACTTTGATAGATAACGTTGATGCAAAAATGTATAATGATAAAAATAAAATATAATTCTACAAATAAGAATCAGTACAGAGTCTCCACGTGAGGCTCTTTTTTAAATCTGTAATAAGATAAATAATTTTTTATTAAATTATGAAACTTTCTTCATTTTTCGGGGATAATATTTAGGAAACCTTAAGGTTTATTTTTCATAAATTGTGTTATACTGTAAATAAGCACATACAGTATAGTTATATAGAATAAGGAGGATTATAAAATGGACGCTAAGAAACTATATAAATCTAGTAATAATAAAATGCTATGCGGTGTATGCGGCGGAGTGGGAGAGTACATAAATCTTGATCCTACTATTGTAAGATTATTATGGACTATATTTGCATTTACAGGCTGGGGTATTATTGCTTATATTATAGCTGCAGTAATTATTCCGGAACAATAATTAAAATATTATTCTTGGTGCCTTAAGGGCATCATGTTTGGAGTGTGAATTAGAAACTGTTTTACAGTTTCTAAAGAAATATGATAATAAAGCGGAGGGCAGGCAAATGTGTCACGCAAAAGGTACAAAAATAAAGAAATTTACATTGAATATTGGCATAATTGTCACCATTGTCACCATGTTATTTCTGACTGCATGTAAGAATAATAAAGGTACTGATTCAGGAGATATAAATCAGGAACCCACAACTACACCAGTGGTTACTGCTGCTCCAACAGATGTACCGACAGAAAACACAGATAATGCAAAGGAAGAACCTACAACCCTGCTAACCATTGCGGATTATTTCCCATTTAAAGAAGATGCAGAGTATGTATATGAAGGTGAAGGAAATGAATATGCTCCCTATGTAGTTTATACAGACTATGTAAAAGAAGATAGCATACAATTAAGAAAAAGCAATAGTGGAACAGAGGTAGTTATGGTACTAAAGTATGAAAAGGGAGAATTAACTAAAGTCTTATCCCGTGAGGAAGCCTATTACAGGGAAAACTTCATTGGTAAAACAGAAGGTGAAGCTGAGATCTTATTAGAAGAACCTTTAAAACAGGGTACCGAATGGACTATACCAGGAAATCATAAAAGATATATTTCCAATGTGGGAGTTGATATTACTACTCCATCCGGTGACTATGAAGCCCTGGAAGTTACCACAGATGAAGAAGGTGGGAAAAAGGTAGATTACTATGCTCCCGGTGTAGGATTAGTCAAAACTGTTTACAACGGAAAAGACTATCAGGTGACTTCTACTTTAGGTAAAATCAATGCCAATACACCATTTAAACAAACAATTTCTATCTATTATCCAACTGCTGAAGAAGTTATCCATGTGGAGAATAAGGAGTTAAGCTTTAATACCAATGATATCACAAGGATAAAGTTAGAGGAGGCTGTTAAAAATATTACCAAAGAAGATAACAGACCTCTTATAAGCACTAACACCAGGATTAACAGCCTTTATTTAAGTAAGGATAATGTTGTTAATGTTGATTTTTCCAGAGAATTAATATCCGAAATGAATGCCGGAGCAGGCTATGAGGCACTAATTCTACAGTCTATTACCAATACCCTGGGGGATTACTATGGTGTTAATGAAGTTTATATTACAATAGATGGGAATCCTTATGAATCCGGTCACATCCTCTTAAAGAAGGGTGAAACGTTCAAAGTAAATTATGATAAAGTAAAAAAATAATGATATAACGATAGAACATTTAAGGAACCGGGGCACTGAGAAGTGCCCCTTTCCGTTTTTTTTGCTTCCTCTTCAATCTTGCTATCTATCGTTGTTAATTATTATCTTGTTTCAAAGGAAATGTAACCCTCCAATTTCCCTCTGTTATCATACCGGAAGTTACAAAATTTCCATATAAAGAATAATTACCAATTTCCTTCTGCGAAACATCAAAAACAAATTCACAATAGTCAATTCCATCCGACTGTTCGTTGTGATTTGAAAAAGATATACTATAATTATAATCCACTGTATTACCGTTGCTATCTTTTAAAAAGAAAAAACCATGGTTATCATTTTTTAAATGATCCTTAATTGCTATTTGTATATGAAGCTTATCATCAATATAACCCATTGCAGTCAGGTCAATACCGTCTACAGGGAATTCCGTCATTGCTTCTGAAGGCGTAAGAACAGTAAATTCACCTTCATCCTTATACTTTTCGTAATCTTTTCCGCCACCTCCTGTTGTATGTACCTTTTGAGTACTTTCTCTATTAGTAAGCAAAGAAAGGTCTGCCGGAATCTTAACGTCACTATAATTCTTTTTATGGCTTAAAAACCCTTTTACAGAAAAAGTAATTTTGTCACCAGCGATCTTTTGCTTTCCCCATTCAGTAATTGAAATCAAAAACGTTGCAGTCTTTGTCTTTTCGTCGTAACCGACACCCTGACAAGTAGCAGTACTGCCAAATGGACGGTTTATGGAGCAACTATCATATAAATCAATACTGTCATCAATACGGTCTTCTGTTAAATCCTGCATTGTTATATAAATTTCGGCTGCATTGTCGTGGATATAAGCTGATATCACCTCCATTTTTATACCATTATCTTCATCAGATTCTTGTACAGGTATAAAGAATTGGGCTATACTCGGAGATACTACATATATAAGTTGATAAACGGGTTCTACCGTTGCTGCGAGTACCGGAATGGTTAAAAACATACAAATACAAATTGCTGTAATGGCTGTCAACGGTCTAAAAAAGGATGAAGTTATAATATTCTTCTTTTTACTGTTGTCATGAGCTGATTTCAAAACAGCACTTAGTAGTTCATCGCTTGGGTGAACTTGATTAATCATATGTTTATATTTTCTTTTAAACATCATAATCCTCCTTTAATAAATTTTTGAGCAATGCTCTTGCGCGGGTAAGTTGCGTCCTAACTGTAGAATTTTTTCGGTTTAATACTTTACTGATTTCATCAAGTGACATATCTTCATAGTAAAATAAGTGAATGACCTCACGATATTTTAATGGCAATTGCTGCAATTCATTATTAAGATCTATGTCGTCTTTGGTTTCAAAAGGCATGGTCTCTGACAAAGGTTCGATTTTTCTTTTCCATACAGAACCCCACAATTTATTTGAACAGTTTATTGTAACTCTGATGAGCCATGCTTTACGATGTTCTTCATTTTCAAAAACAGGCTGCTTTTTTAAATATCGTATGAATACTTCTTGAAATACTTCATCCGCATCATACTTTGTTCCTGTTCGGGCAAAAGCAAGACGGTACACCATATCGGCATAAAACTTTATAACATTTTCTGCGCAATCATCCGTACGTAATGATTGTGATTTCAAAATCCAATCCCCCTTTCACTATTAACACCCCTGATGTAAGAAAAATGCTACATATATATTAAATTTCATTTAAATATTATTTATCGTACTATTTTTGCGATGTTTAAATACAAAAGTAACTTTCGCTTAGCAAACATGTATATTGATAATCGTATAATATTTTTTGAATGAATTCTATTATACCTATTCATACTAGTTTATAAAGTGAAGATTTGAATATAAATACAAATAGAAGAAGTGATTTGGATGTAACAGTTACAGTGCCTAGGCTGTTTACAGTATTTACATTCATGTTCAATTATGATAAAGTATTTGGAGAAAATGAAGTAATATAAACTGGAGGAAGCTATGAAAAAAATTATCGCTATAATTTCTGAAGAATTAATGCAGGCGTTTGAATCTAAAGGCTATGATTCGCAATATGGAAATGTAACTTTATCCAACCGTCCTGATTTATGTCAATATCAATGCAACGGTGCCCTTTCTGCGGCAAAAGCATATAAGAAAGCTCCAATCATGATTGCGAATGAAGTAGTAGAAGTATTAAAAGACAGTAAAACCTTTGAGAAAATAGAAGCAATTATGCCTGGCTTTATTAATATTTCTGTAAAAAGTGAATTTTTTGCGGATTATCTGAATGAAATGAACAGGTCAGAACAGTTTGGACTTGAAAAAACAAGTGAACCAAAAACTATTGTAATAGATTATGGCGGACCTAATGTAGCAAAACCTCTCCATGTAGGGCATCTTCGTTCCGCGGTTATTGGTGAAAGTGTTAAAAGAATATGCAGATATGCAGGACATAATGTAATTGGAGATGTTCATCTTGGAGACTGGGGACTTCAGATGGGACTTATTATTACAGAATTAAAGAAAAGAAAACCGGAGCTGGTGTACTTTGATGAAAGTTATACGGGAGAATATCCGGAGGAAGCTCCATTTACCATATCTGAATTAGAAGAAATATATCCTGCAGCCAATGAATATTCCAAAACACATCCGGAGTATAAAGAAGAAGCAAAAAATGCGACCTTCTTATTGCAAAATGGTAATAGAGGTTATATGGCTTTATGGAATCATATTCTAAATGTTTCTGTTACTGATTTAAAGAAAAATTATGAAAAACTTAATGTTAGTTTTGACCTTTGGAAGAAGGAAAGTGATGCACAACCCTATATACCTGACATGATTCAATATCTAAAAGATAATAGTTATACTAGAATCAGTGAAGGAGCATTGGTGGTAGATGTTAAAGAAGAAACAGATACAAAAGAAATTCCTCCCTGTATGATTCTTAAATCAGACGGTGCTACTTTATATAACACTACCGATTTAGCAACCATGGTAGAGCGTATGAAGTTATTCCGTCCCGATGCTATCACATATATCGTAGATAAAAGACAGGAATTATATTTTGAACAAGTATTCCGTTGTGCGAAAAAAACCAAATTAGTGGATGAAAATGTGAAACTTACCTTTCTGGGCTTCGGAACCATGAACGGGAAGGACGGAAAGCCATTTAAAACAAGAGATGGCGGTATTATGCGTCTTGAAACGTTAATTAGCGAAATTAACGATGCGGTTTATCAAAAGATGCTAGAAAATCGTGAAATGCCGGAGGAAGAAGCAAAAAGTATATCCAGAAAAGTTGGTTTGGCTGCATTAAAATATGGTGATTTATCCAATCAGGCTTCAAAAGATTATGTATTTGACATTGATAGATTCATATCCTTTGAAGGAGATACCGGCCCATATATTTTATATACCATAGTTCGTATTAAATCTATTGTTGCAAAATATAAAGAACTGGTTGGAAAAAGCGAAATAGAAGCAAGTACTATACTTCCTACTGATATAAAAAGCGAAAACAGCTTAATGCTGCAAGCTTCCAAATTTAATGATGTAATTATGAATGCTTATGAAGATAATGCGCCTCACAGAATCTGTCAATATATTTATGAATTGGCCAATGCATTTAATAGTTTTTATCATGAAAACAAAATCATAGCAGAGGAAAACAAAGAAAAACAACAATCATGGATAGCCTTAATCATGCTTATAGAGGAGATATTAGAAACCTGTATTGACCTATTAGGATTTGACGCTCCTGATAGAATGTAACAATTTTTTTGCCGAAAAAACAAAAAAATTGTAAAAATAGTTGTAAAAGATTCCAATATTGATTATAATAGAAATATATTACAAAAGAGCAACTTTGGAGGGAAAAAATGAGGATTAAATCTAAAGTAGAACGTGAAAGAAAAGTAAAAGCTAAAAAATTGATTTGGGAAAAGAAAAAAGAGAAAACTCCGAAAGAAAAATTGTCAAAGCAGGAGAAAAAAGAAAGAAGACTGCAGCAAAAACAATATAAAAAAGAAAACAAAAAAATCAAGCAAGTCGGTGAAAAGATACGTTTTGGTATCCGTCAAAAGCTGGTAGCAGGTTTTATGATTCCAGTTGTGTGTATTATGGTTTTAGGTGTTTTCTCTTATTTAAAAGCATCGGATGGTTTAATATCCAATTATGAACAAGCAACGGATAATACCGTTAATATGGCAACTAAATATATGGAATTTGCTTTTAGTTCTGTAGATTCTGTTGCGTTACAATATGTAAGTAATTCGGACATTACATATTATATACGCGGTTTATCCAAAACTACATCTCAGGCAAGATTATCCTATGTTATGGAAGTTAGTAATGATTTAATGGTCAGAGCCAGTCTAGACCCTTTTATTGAAGAAATCCACATTATAACTCCAAGTAAAGTTCCTTTGTTTACTAGTAAAATGAAAATATTGGATGGGTTTAATGAAGAATTTATAGAGACGGAAGAGGGTAAAGTTCTTAAAAGAAAAGACAATAAAGGCTATTGGATAGGCGAACATCCATTGGTGGATAGTAAATTAGACTTAAACCCTGACAAGTATGCATTATCCGTAATACATAATTTAGCTTCTGGTCAAGGAAGTATTGTAACGGATATTAGTATGAAAGGCATAGTCAACTTTTTAAGTGATCTTGATCTTGGTAAAGGCAGTATTGTAGGAATCATTACCGGTGACGGTAGGGAAATCCTAATAGAGAAAGATAATAATAATGAAGCCAAGACAATTGTAACAAGCAGTAAAGAGTATGATGGAAATGATTTTCGTTTTAGTTTAAAAAGTTTCTTCCAAGATAGTTTAAATAAGGAAGAGGCATCTGGTTCTGAATATGTAGGTTACAAATCACAGGATTATTTATATTTGTATAGTAAAATTGGCGATACAGGAGTTACTCTTTGCAGTATGGTACCAAAAGCCAATATTATGAAGCAGGCTAATGATATTAAAAATATTACCCTGATTATTGTAGCTATAGCTTGTGTTATTGCAGTAACCATTGGTATGCTTATGTCCGGTGGTATCAGCAATAGTCTTAAGAAAATTAATTATAACTTAAAACAAATATCAGAAGGTGACCTAACAGTTCAAGTTTCTGTAAAACGTAAAGATGAACTGGCAACCTTAGGGTATAGCATTACAGAAATGCTTAATAATGTCCGTGCTCTGATACAAAAAGTAGCAAATGTCAGCGGTCTTGTTTCTAATTCTTCAGAACATGTTGTGGATGCTTCCAGAACTATTGAAGTAGCAAGCACTAACATCTCCAACGCCATTGAAGAAATTGGACGTGGTATTGCAGGGCAGGCAGATGATTCACAAAACTGCTTATTGGAAATGGATGCATTATCACAAAAGATAACAACCGTTAATGATAACATTATTGAAATTGAAAGGGTAACCGATGAAACGAAAGGATTAATTACTCAAGGTATTACTACCATGGAGGAATTGACAAAACAGTCAGAGGCTACCAGCGGTATTACCAAATATGTTGTAGATAACGTAATTGCGTTAGAAAATAAATCCCATGCAATTGGCAAGATCATTCAGGTAATCAATGGTATTGCTGACCAGACTAATTTACTTTCTTTAAATGCTTCCATTGAAGCAGCAAGAGCCGGTGAAATGGGAAGGGGCTTTGCAGTTGTTGCAGATGAAATTAGAAAATTAGCAGAAGAATCTCTGGAGGCTTCTAATGAAATTAAGAAAGTAATCCAGGAAATCAGCCAGCAAACAGAAGATACCGTATCTACTGCGAAGAAAGCTGAGAATATCGTAAATATGCAGACTCAGATAGTAGATGAAACCATCAAAACATTCCATGATATGAATACCGGAGTAGAGAAACTAATCAGCAACCTAACTACAATTGGTCAAAACATGAAGAATATGGATAGTGCAAGAGAAGGTACTTTAAGTGCCGTAGAAAGCATATCTGCTATCTCTGAAGAAACATTAGCGGCATCCGTTTCTGTAGATGATACGGTTAATGTACAGTCCGATGCAGTTAAGGCATTAGATGAAGCAGCGAAAACATTAAATGAGAATGCGAAGGATCTAAACGAGGCAATTAATAGTTTCCGTATATAATGATAGGTTAGAGGTAGTAAACAATTATGAAGTTACATATTATGTGTATATGAACACATAGACTTGTTTCATAAATTTCAAAATGATATAATAGGTCGAAGATAAATCAAGTTTAAAAGATTATCTTCGGCCTATTTTGCATTCTGTGGAGATATCAGGGATTCTGCTAAAGTTGATTTAAAGTTCAATCCTATTAATAAAGCTACTATACATACAAAAGGAGTAAGATGAAATGAACCGTCAAATATCAAAATTAGTAATTTATCGAGATTTAGGAAATAACAGCATACTATATTCTTTAGCAGAAATTATTGGGAAATTAAGAAAAAGTTCGGATGGAGAGTATGGTACTACTAATGTTAATAAAGAAGAAATTACTTCACAAATATATGTTCAAATTCACCGGCTCTTAGAATTAGCTACAGAATACGGATTTGATACCAACCTTTGGCACAATTACTTAGCTTTTATACTGGCTACCAATGAAAATCCGTTCAGCATAACCTGTGAAAAGGTAGGAGCAAGAGAGGGGTCTGTAAACCAGTTTGCAAAAAGTGATTTTAAAATCTTTAAACAATTATTTGAATATAACTTTAGCGAAATTGAAAAAGAATTAGAGATCAATTGTTTTAGCATCATACAGAATTATCATGCCGTTGTAAAAAACGGTAAGAGATACAATAGAAGTGTAAGTGAAAAAGTCCGATTGTTAAGTACACAAATTGAACAGGCAAAAGACGAAGATGAAATCTTTCACATCGTTACTGACTTTTACAGGGATTATGGCGTTGGTAAATTCGGCTTAAATAAAGCATTCCGCATTCATCACAAAGATAATAAACCGATAATATATCCAATTACCAATACGTCAGAAATTCATTTGGATGATTTAGTTGGTTATGAGATTCAAAAGAAAAAACTGGTGGATAATACAGAAGCCTTTGTAGAAGGCAGAAAAGCCAATAATGTATTACTTTTTGGAGACAGTGGTACCGGTAAGTCTACCAGTGTGAAAGCTATACTGAATGGTTATTATAGCAGGGGACTTCGCATGATTGAAATCTACAAACACCAATTTGAAGACCTGTCGGCGGTGATTTCCCAGATTAAGAACAGGAATTACAAATTTATTATATTTATGGATGATTTGTCTTTTGAGGAATTTGAGATAGAGTATAAATATTTAAAAGCAGTCATTGAAGGCGGGCTTGAAATCAAACCGGACAATGTACTTATATATGCTACCTCTAACCGGAGACATATAATCAGAGAAACCTGGAGTGACCGTTCGGATATGTCAAAGGATGAACTTCACCGTTCTGATACCATGCAGGAGAAATTATCTCTTGTTGCCAGATTCGGTATATCCATTAATTTTTCAGCACCAACCCAGAAAGAGTATTTTGACATTGTGAAAGGACTTGCAAAACAAATTCCTAATATGGAGTTAACAGAAGAAGAATTATGTGCCAAAGCAAATATATGGGAATTAAGCCATGGTGGTAAATCGGGAAGAACCGCCCAGCAATTTATAAATTACTTAGCAGGTCAGATAAAACAGTAAGACCCTTTTCCATATAAGCCGGTATATGACCTGGTACGAGGTAAAAATTGCATTCTTATCTTTTGCATAACATCTTTTTTGCATATAGGTTATTGACAAAAGAAATTAATATATATAAAATAAGGTAATTGATAACCATTCGCAAAACAGAAAGAGGTGATCATAGGTGGATAAGAAAGAACATATACCATTATCCCAAAAACTTTCCAGAAAAGAAAGAATCATGGAACATCTTAGAGCTAATGGATTTCGTATAACTACTCAAAGAAGGGTATTATTGGATATCATATTGGAAGACGAATATTCCAGTTGTAAGGAGATTTATTATAAAGCAGTAAAAGAAGATTCTTCTGTAGGAATTGCTACTGTTTATCGCATGATAAATACTCTGGAAGAATTAGGGGTCATTAATAGAAATAAATTATATAATTTAGAATATGATACTTTATCTGCTTCACCGGAAGAAGAAATTTTATTTGTGGATGAGAATACGAATCAATCCATTATTCTAAAAAAGGGAGATTGGTTTGAGAGTCTTAAGAAAGTTTTACGAGAGGCAGGGGTACAGAATTTAGCCAATTTATCCATTGTAATAAAAAATCAAAAACAGCGGATTGAGCATAGTTGTGACGAACAGGCATGTAAAGATTGTTGCTGTACGAAGACCAATTGCAAATACCATTGTAGAACCTCGAACTTAAATAGTACTGAAGACTCAAAAAAAATTACAACTTGTACTTGTAAATAAGCAGTTATTGATTAGTACATAATGTATCACTCTTACGCCATTTGAAAGTAAGATTATCCTTCTTATAGGTAATATAATGATGCTAACTAGAATTTATTACATTTAGACCTTCTTTGATATAATAATCAATAGGAGGTCTATTTTTATTGAAAGTTAGATTACAAAGAGTCTTTCGCTTCTTTTAAATTCCATTATTTTTTAAATCGATAATAATTTTTTCACATGTACTACAATAAAATGCATCCACAGAAGGCTCTTCCGATAAACTGTTTAGTTTTATTCTTTTATTCAAAAATGGAAGTTTTGACTTTTCTTTTTTACTAATCCATTTTAAAGAATAGCGATCACTTGGAATGTATCCTTCTTCCATTTCATTTGTACAATACGGACATTTCATAGTAACACCTACTTTACTTATTTATATGTAATATCATCTGGTATAACAATTGCCTGCATTATTGTTAAGGTAACATACTAAGTCGCGTCGCGTTGTGTTGCCTAACCATTGAGAAACAGCATAAAACGTCTCATATAGAGTTACACACAATGGGGATTTTATCTGTAATTCCCTCGTTAACCCATAAATTATATTGGTTTAAAATAGTATATCATAAAATCACAGCTTATGCGGGAGAGCGTTAAAATTAATATATCTTTTTGTTGAATTTAAAATTGCAAATATAAAAACAGGTATTTCGAATCAACCTAATAGCTATAGATTCCTATTGTATTCTCATTTTTTTCAAGAGAACTATATTTTATTGTTTCTTCAACTTCAGAATGCACTAGCAAATTATTCGATGTTTTTTAAAATAAAGTATTGACAGCAATAAAATGATAGTGTACTATATAACTAGTTCACTAATGATTAAGTACATTTGAAAGGAGGTTGAACATGGAATTTGATAATAATATTCCAATCTACATTCAGGTCATTGCGGATATTAAAAAAGATATTGTGACGGGTGTTATTCAGCTGGGAGAAAAACTTCCTTCCGGCAGAGACTTGGCATTAAAATATCAGATAAATCCCAATACTGCTAATCGGATATATAAAGAATTAGAAGGGGAAGAGGTTTGTTTTACTAAAAGGGGGTTAGGAACCTATGTCACTATGGATGAAGAAAAACAAAAATCCATTCGAGAGGAAATGGCAGGTACCTTAATAGACAATTTTATAGCAGGAATGAAAGACCTTGGATTTAAAAAGGAAGAAATTATTAAAATAATTGAAGTAAAATATGATGCAATATCGTTTTAATATGTATAGGCTTTTCCAATAAGTAATTAAATGTTTATAACGGGGTATTCAGTATAAAAACAGCTGACTAAAGGAGCAATTATCATTAAGAATCTTTCTTTATATTCATTCTTAATGGATTATATATAAAATAAATTTATAATAGGACAGGAGAGTAAAATTATGGTATTACAATGCAAGGATTTAGTAAAAAAGTATTACAGTAAAACAGCCGTAAACGGCATTAACCTTGATATTGATCAGGGCAAAATATATGCACTGCTTGGACCAAATGGCAGCGGTAAAACCACATTTATGAAGATAGCAGCAGGGTTAGTAAAACCAACCAGCGGAACCATTACTTATAAAGGAAATCAAATAGGACCTGCTACCAAGAAGAGAATTGCCTACATGTCAACAGAACCCTTCTTTTATAACTATATGACAGTGGCGGATGTGGGTAAATACTACAAGGATTTCTTTGAAGATTTCGATGAAAAGCGTTATGGAGAATTAATTGACCGTATGGAATTAAATATGACGGATAAATCAAAGACCTTATCTTCCGGTTTAGCAGCTAAATTAAAAATTGCAGCAACTTTAGCAAGAAAAGCAGAGTTATATATGTTAGATGAACCTCTGAACGGCATTGATATTATAGCAAGAGATAAGATAGTAACCACCATCTTAGAAGCAGCTAAAGAGGATGTAACACTACTTATTTCCAGCCATTTAGTAGATGAGTTGGAAAAAATAATTGATAATGCAATCTTTGTAAAGAATGGAAATATTGCTTTGATGGGTGAAGCAGAAGAATTAAGAGTAAAACATGGAAAATCAATTGTAGAACTTTACAAAGAAATATATGCGTAATAGGGGGAAATGTTAATGCTAAAATTAATGAAATATGAATTTAGAAAACAAGCTTTTTCAAAAATGGTTATACTTTTATTAGTAGGTTTAATTCAATTGTTATTCTTTTTTGGTGTTGTAACAGATAAAAATGATGTGATTGGTACTGCAATGGGAATTTTATCTGTATTTACTTTTGGAGCATTATTTTTTATGGCATTTGAGGCTATTATTACCTTTAGTAATGATTTGAAACAAAAATGCAGTTATATGCTGTTTTTAACACCTCATACTAGTTACAGTATTGTAGGTGCCAAGGTTTTAGCAGCAGCGATTCAAATTATATTGGCAGGTATTGCTTTCTTTTTAGTGTTCTTTCTAGATATGGCTGTTCTAGTTGCTAAATACGATCAGATAGAACTTATAACAGAAATGCTTCATAGATTTTTACAAGAAGTATTTTCATTAAATATTCAATTAAAAGATATTATTGCAGTAGTAGCAGTTATTATTACAGCTTGGATCAGCACAATCACAGTTGCATTTTTCTCCATTACATTAAGTAGCACTTTTCTGGCCAACTTTAAATTAAAGGGCTTGGTAAGTTTCTTGATATTTATCGGGATAAATTATGTATTTGGTGTAATAGTGAATATGGGACTTGGCAGAGTATATGACATAAATAATTTTACTAATTTATCCATGTACTATATACTCGAGAGTTTATATCTTCTTGGCTTCACAATTATTACCTATGTAGGAACTTCCTGGATGCTGGAGAAGAAAGTCAGTGTTTAATACAGTTTGGTAACAATTAACTTTATGATAAATCAGAAAGTAGGTGCCTTATGAAAAAAATCATCTTATTATTTCTATCATTTGTAGTATTCATTGGTATCATGTTAGGAAAAGATAAAGTATCAAGAAAATATTATCTTGCTAAGTAAATAAAAGCAGCTTATTTAACATGGCCGTGTGTTAGTGATAATAGCACTTATGATAAATCTTAGAAGAACAAAAGATTAAAATCAGAATTACAAAAATTCGGATTAAAGAAACTGCCCATTGTTAAATACCTTAGATAACTAAAGTATTTTATTAAAAAGGACTTGAATGAAGTGAATTCCAAACGTTGGTTTATTATACCTTCGTTTGGAGTTCAGTTCATTCAGGTCCTTTTTACGTTATAAGGTGGAGCCGTTTTTCAGTGGAAAGATGGTGAAGTGATTGGGGACATTCATTAAATGAAAAATTACCTTAAATGATATTGTGATACAGTGAAATGAAGGATTGTCTTGAATTGTTTTATTAGATAGAGTAAAATGATTTAGGTAATTATTTTAACCTTACAGCATTATTATATAAGTTGAAATTAGAAAGGTGTTACTATGATTTATTTAGATTATGCAGCCAACACTCCAGTGGATCCTAAGGTGTTGGACACATTTTGTGAAGTATCTTTAAAATATATGGGTAATCCCAATTCACCACATAAACCGGGGGTTGATGCAAATGAACGTATGAGGCAATCTACTGTAGAGATTGCAGATTTGCTGGGAGCAAAAGAGAATGAAGTAATTTATACTTCCGGTGCCAGTGAATCCAATAATATGGCTATAAAAGGAATTGCAGGAAGATACTCCAGATATGGCAAGCATATTATTACGACATATTTGGAACATGCTTCCGTTACAGGGCCGGTAGCCGCATTACAAAACAGCGGATTCGAAGTGGATTTTGTAAATATATCAGATAATGGCCAAATAGATTTGGAACATTTAAAAGAATTAATCAGAGAGGATACTATATTAGTATCCATTTGTTATGTAGATAGTGAAGTAGGAACCATACAGCCAATAGAAGAAATCAGTAAAATTGTACATGCCAAGTCACACTGTTATTTTCATGTAGATGCGACTCAGGCAGTTGGTAAGATTCCGGTAGCATTTGAACCGGCTGATTTAATGACTTTCTCGGCTCATAAATTCTATGGAATTAATGGAAGCGGTGTATTATTAAAGAAAGAATCCATTATGTTAGAACCATTAATCCATGGCGGGTTGAGTACCACCTCCTTCCGAAGCGGTACTCCGACGCTTAATTTGGCAGCAGCAACACAAAAGGCCCTAACGATTGCTATAGAAGAAATGCAAAAAAGATATGATTATGTAAAAGAGTTAAACAAAGGGTTAAGAGATGCTTTAACAGCATATGACATAGTTAAAATCAATACACCGGAGGCGGGTTCTCCATTTATACTTAATATTAGTATAAATGGCATTAATACTAACAAATTGCAGGGAGAACTAGATAAAGAAAATATATTTGTAGCCACGAAATCCGCTTGTTGCGCACCGAATACGGTATCCAGGCCGGTATATGCCATAACGAAAGATAAAAAGCTGGCCTTGTCAACCTTGCGTATCAGCCTTAGTCATTTAACAACAAGGGAAGAAATTAAAGAATTCATGGATACATTTGACAGATGCTTAGCATCAATGAAATAGAACCTGTTTAACAGGTATCTGATACCATTGGAAGGAACCTATTAGAAAGAGGATATGTATGGAGAATTATAAAGACGTAGAAAGAAGTATTATAAAAAGATTCCGAAAAGAGATTTGGAGGAAATTTATAACTGCAATAAATGATTATCAACTAATACAGGAAGGAGATAAAATTGCAGTTTGTATCTCCGGCGGGAAAGATTCTATGCTGCTTGCAAAATGTATGCAGGAATTACAAAGACACGGCAAATTTAAATTTGAGGTGGAATATTTGGTTATGGATCCAGGTTACAATCCATACAACAGACAGGTAATATTGGATAATGCAGAATTTTTAAATATACCTATAAAGATGTTTGAGTCCGATATATTCGATATAGTAGCAACGGTGGATGAATCACCTTGTTATCTATGTGCCAGAATGAGAAGAGGTTATCTATATAAGAATGCCCAGGCATTGGGATGTAACAAGATTGCGCTGGGTCATCATTTTGATGATGTTATAGAAACTACTTTAATGAGTATGTTATATAGTGGGCAGGTAAAAGGTATGATGCCCAAACTCCATAGCACCAACTATCAAGGAATGGATTTAATAAGACCATTATACATGGTAAAAGAAGCCGATATTATTGCATGGAAGAAATACAATAATCTGCAATTCATTCAATGTGCATGCCGTTTTACAGAAAACTGTGTGCTTGGTGATAATGGCGGAGGCTCTAAACGTGTGGAAATGAAAGAGTTGATTAAGAAGTTTCGTCAGACCAATTCCATTATAGACATGAATATCTTCCGAAGTATGCATAACGTAAATCTGGATACGGTAATCGGTTACCAGAAGAAAAATAAAATGTATAGCTTTTTAGAGGAATATGATCAAGTTAATGAAAATGATTGTAGTGGAGCAGATGATATGTAGTTATGGGGAAATGAAAGAAATGCAAATGGAAGAAATACAAAATAAATGAAATACAAAATAAATGAAATGCAAAATAAATAAAATACAGAATAAATAAAATACAGAATATATGTAATATAAGAAATACGAAATCCAAATGAGAAAGTAAGATATATGAAATACGAAAGAAATTAGGTGATTGCTTGAAGAAATATAATAAGTTAATAATTTTGATGGTTTGTATTATATTGGGAATGTTTATGATTCCCAATGTTCAGGCAGCAACCGACCAGCAATATATTCGAGTAGGATTAGAAAGCCGTTTTAAGAACCGAAGTAAAATTACCATAAAGAGCAAAAGGATTGGAATTGGTTATTGTGTTAATAACGGATTTCGGGAAGAAATTAATCTGGTCAGCAATTCCGGCTTTTCCTATTCATCTGCTCAGGGCTATTATTTTAGTATCCAGAAGGACTTTAAAAGTTACAGTCAGGCAAAACAGGTTGTAGAATCAATGAAGCAACTTGATGTAATTGCTTATCCGGTTATAGTGTACCGCAATACATGGAATGTGTACATAGGAGGGGGCACCGACAAGGAGAATGTGAAAGCACAGCTTGGTAAGGTAACCGGACGCTTTGGCTTTACCTATTCAGATATTATGAAGGATAATCAATACCGCATATTGGTGGAGGGAGAGGAAGACCGCTTTCTTATTGATGTAAATAAACATATGGCCTATCCTCAATTTGTTTCCGGTACTTATAATTCTTCCGGCGTTCCCCTGCTGGATCTGGATTCCTATCGTTACCGGGGACGAATTGAAATCGGAAGATATAAAAGTAATTCACTAACAGCAGTAAATATTGTGAATCTGGAAGAATACTTATATGGCGTTGTACCTGGTGAAGTAAGCAGCAGTTGGCCCAAAGAAGCCTTAAAAGCACAGGCAGTCTGTGCCAGAGGTTATGCTATATTAAAAGCCGGATTTCGCAGTGACTCTAATGTGGATAAACCTTATAAAATAGACGACACCACAAAAAGTCAAGTATATAAAGGATATGATGTGGAAACGAAAGCAACCAATCAGGCTGTGAATGAAACAAAGGGAGAAACGGTAACCTACTATTCCTCCACCAGCGGAGGAAGTACGGAAAATGTGGAGGATGTATGGAGTATCACCTCCCCTTATCTTAGAAGTGTTCCTGACTTGTATGAAAATGAACCGGCGCTGAAACCGTGGGTAATCAAACTTTCAAAGTCTGAAATATATTCCAAACTTTTGGATAGAGGAATGCAGGTGGGAAGTGTATTGGAAGTAATACCGGAAATACGTACCAGCTCAGGAAGAGTATATTCATTAAGGATAAAAGGAACCAAAAAAAACGTGGTATTGCAAACAGAAATCATTCGTTCTGCTTTATCCTTATATAGCACGAAATTTAAAGTGATAAAATATGGAGATAAGCCAGATTATGTTGTTATGCAGGGAAGTTCCGGAAGTGAAAGAAAACAAATAAGCAATAGTTATGTAATCGATGGAAATTGTCAGGTAAAAAAAGCCAGCCAATCCTTAGAACAATATATTGTTTTAAGTGAAGATAATCGAACTAACTTTCCAAGAATTACACCGAATAATGATAACATGATTTATTTTGCAGGGCAGGGATATGGACATGGTGTAGGTATGAGCCAGTCCGGTGCGAAAGGAATGGCAGATGCGGGGTTTACTTATAAAGAAATCCTGGAACACTATTTTACTGGAACCGAGGTAAGATAATATTATATAGAGTATAGATGGTAATCTTGTTTAATCAATTGCCAGAACAGATTAGGAGAACAATATGACAAAGGAAGATTTTAATTTTTATTTACCGGAAGAACTAATTGCACAGGACCCCTTGGAGGATCGTTCCAGCTCCAGACTATTGGTATTGGATAAAGAAACAGGGGAACTAGAACATAAAGTATTCAAAGATATTATTGATTACCTGAAGGAAGGAGACTGTCTTGTTATCAATAATACGAAAGTAATACCTGCAAGACTCATTGGTGAAAGAGAGGGAACGGGAGCTAAAGTGGAACTGCTTCTCTTAAAGAGGCAGGAAAATGACGTGTGGGAGACTTTAGTAAAGCCAGGAAAAAAAGCAAAGACAGGAGACCGCATCAGCTTTGGAGATGGATTACTTGTAGGTGAAATCATTAAAGTAGTAGATGAAGGTAACCGGCTAGTAAAGTTTTATTATGAAGGGATATTTGAAGAAATCCTGGATAAGCTTGGACAGATGCCCCTTCCACCTTATATTACCCATCAGCTAAAAGATAAGAACCGTTATCAAACCGTTTATGCTAAATATGAAGGTTCTGCAGCCGCACCAACAGCAGGTTTGCATTTTACAAAAGAATTACTGGAGAAAATTGCTGCAAAAGGTGTAACCATTGCTAATGTTACTCTTCATGTAGGTCTTGGAACTTTCAGACCAGTTAAAGTGGAGAATATTAAAGAACACCATATGCATTCAGAGTTCTATCATATTGAGGAAGAAGAAGCGAAGAAGATTAATGATACTAAGAAGAATGGCGGTAGAATCATCTGTGTAGGAACTACAAGCTGTAGAACTGTGGAATCTGCAACGGGAGAAGATGGTATGGTGAAACCGGGCAGCGGCAATACAGAGATATTCATATATCCGGGTTATAAATTCAAAGTTTTGGATGCCTTAATCACCAACTTCCATTTGCCAGAATCTACACTAATTATGCTGGTTTCTGCCTTAGCAGGAAGAGAACATGTACTGCATGCATACGATGAGGCGGTAAAAGAGAAATATAGATTTTTTAGTTTTGGAGATGCAATGTTTATAGCTACGGGAACAGGAAATAAATAATTTTAAGTATGTTAATGGATTGAAAATCAATTATATGAAACTCTGGTAAATGAAATGCAAATATATAACTTGATTATAGATTTGTTTAGCACTAAGGAAGGAGATTTTAGTGATTGATATTATTTTAGAAGTTTTTGATTTTGTTTTAATTTATTTGTAGATGAATCTGTATAAATTAATCAGAAGAAGAGAAAGAAAGTTATAGTATTTTTATTTGTTTCCTTGCTTATAGTAGCATTAAATACAGAAATAGCAATCTACTTTCAAAAAATAAACGTAGTTATAATATTCTTATTTTTGCTATTAAATATAGTCGTCGCAATTTTCTGGTGTATATAAAAGAAATAGAATTAAAAAATGACATAAGAGTTTTGCAATTACGATTTATGATATTACTAAGGGGATTATTTTTTGTGAGCTTTAACTTACAAAAAATAATCCCCCTTAAAATATTAAATAAAAGTTATTGAACGGTATTTACAGAATGGTATCGGAATAAAGGATACAACCCCAAATATTTGAACAAAGGTTATTGAACAAAGGTTGTCATGCCAACTGTATCACATTGTTCTCCTTGAATATTAGCATTCATCTTTTGAGAAAAGGTTCTATAATATCTCGCTCGACGGGCAACTGCTCCGGCTCCGTTTTCTGACTGCCCTGATTCATTATTAATTATAACAATGGTTAATCCAAAATTACCGTTATATTGTGCATTTGGGCTGCCTGGTTTCGGTTCCCAGATTCCAGTGATTACTTCGTGGCAAGAAGGTTTTGGAGGTTGTGGTGTCATCCAGAACCATATGCCGGTCATAAAACCTAATACACCATTACTTGTAAGTGACTCAGGGTTGTTTAAGAGTATAGAACTATCTCCTAAAATAACATCCGAACAAAGTCCATAATTATAATTATAGGATAATTGAATTGGTCCCCGGCCGTGGTAACTCTTTCCGGGCACTGGGAGGTAATTTGTTCCGGTACTTTGTACATAACCGATAGCAGTTGAACCGATAAAACCTAATTCTTCATTAAAGAAGAGTCCGGTCAAAGTATCATTTTCCACTTCACCAGCGATGATACCGCCGCCAGTTTCATGGGATATGTTCGCCAGAAATCCTGCCAACTCTCTTTTTTGTGTATTAATATCACCTACAGCCAGAAATGAGCCATAGTCACATATTCTGGTTTGAAGTGTTTTGGTTTGAAGCCATTCAGCATCAAAGTTCGGATCAGAATAAGTCAGCCTTTGCTCTTTTGTAGTCTTGTCCAAACGAATAATACGGTAACACCAATCTGCTCCTTCATACCACTGAACTTTAACAATGGTATTAGCCAAAGTTCTTAGGGCTTCTCTTAAGTTATTGTAAGAATAGTAATCCGTAATATTTGAAGTGTCCGGATAGTACTGTGGAGTTGCAGAACAGTTTTTCCATTCCGGTGATCCGAAGCGGTATGGAAATAGCTCGTTATACGCTGATTCTTGTATAAGTTGGTTTAGTCTGTTAAGTGCATTTTCAGGTGAATACGCGGGATTAATACCCCCATATAAGGAAAGGATTTCAGAATCCGTCAATATTTTGTTTATTGATTCAGAACCTTCTTCTTTTTGATAATTCTTTTCATTCTCAGGAACGGTCCATTCTGCATCCCCTACTAAAACCCAAGGGTCACCAGTATCTGGTTTTTGTCCGGCATTGGCATACCACCTGTTTTCATAAATTTTACCTATGTAATATACTTTTGTACCACCTGAATAATTCTTGTAATCTTTCCAAAAAGGATATGGCGGCTCAGTCATTTCACTGAGTGTCATAGAATTGGTTAAAGGTGTTAAATCTGCCGCATGAATAGAAAGTGAAGGAACAAAGATAAAAAGTAACAAAGAAAAACAAAGAATTCGTTGCAATTTTAATTTCATGAAATCCCTCCTATACGTTAGAAAAAAAGTTAATAGTTACAATTGCTATTTACGCACTTATATGTTATAAAAATACTAACATAAATATTTTGGACAAACAATAGATGAACACAACAATTACAAATAAATACAAAATATACCAATAAAAACAAAGACTATTACCTTATTAGAACTCTATATTAATATTAATGGGTGAAAAAAGAAAAAAGTATAAGCAGTATATTTGCAATGACTTTAGAAATATAAAATTGATGGCCATGGGGGAAGATTTGATATGTTAAAAAAGAAATCCTAACGGTTTATCTGCCGTTAGGACAAAAGAATGAGAACAGGGGATTAAAAATATTTGTAAACTAAAATGGGAAAGTTGATTAGTATATTTCTCTTTCCACATGCATAATTTCACCTTCAGTATTACTCTCTATGAAATTTAAGATAGTATCAATCATACTATCAGCAACTCTGGAATCTGTTGTAACACAGGCAAAGCCAAGCCCAATGCTTTGATGAATATCCTGATTTTCCACTTCTGCAATAGATACATTGAACTTATTAGAAACCTTAGCACAAAGACTTTTTACAGTCATTCTTTTTTCCTTTAAGGAATGCACCCAGGGTACGTGTATAATAATTTTAGCACTGCCGATAATCATAAGCTTCCTCCAATTTATTTTGCTTTAATTCCCAAATAATTCTTTTCGATTATTCTATTTTTAAACATAATAATGTATAATAGTATATCATGAACCTAAAGTTTGTTCATGATTTTGAGGCTGAACTTAGAGTTTGCAAACATGGTTGCTGTGTGATGTATGAGTATCCTGTTTTGTATATTCTTATTTTCTATCATGGTATAGAGGGTGATCATAATCTTGCCGCTTTGTTTATTACGTTTTTATTATATCATGAACGTTAAAGCGTGTTCATGATCTTAGCACTCTACTCGAGAAATGCAATCAAGCTTGCATTTCCCTCATTACGTTTTTAGTATATCATATTTAATATAATAATATAAAAGGAAGACAAATTAAATTGAAAAAGATATCACATATATAATTTAATGTGATAGGAAATAGGTGTGAAAATGTTATTAAAGCAGGGAGATAAAGTGGGTATTGTAGGGTGTTCCAATGCACTATCAATATCCAGCAAAACAAAAACAGATGAATTACTTAGAACTATTGAAAGTCTTGGATTAATACCGCTATGCAGTGATTTTATTTACGAAAAATACTCTGTATTTAGCGGAAAAGCTTCGGTTAGGGGCAAAGCTCTTATGGAGTTTTATTTAGAACCAGAAATTAAAGCTATCTTTGATATTTCAGGGGGAGACATTGCTAATGAAATTCTTCCATATTTGGATTTTCAAATTATAAAGAAATACCATAAGCCCTTTTTTGGATATAGTGATTTAACGACAATCATTAATGCATTATATTCACAAACCGGGCATCCCTCTTATTTGTATCAGATAAAAAATCTAATATATGATAAGAAAGTAAAACAGCAAGAAAGATTTGTTCATACACTATTCCAAGACAATAATGATTTATATAATTTAGACTATACCTTTATACAAGGGGAGAGAATGGTGGGCATTATTGTAGGCGGAAATATCAGATGTTTTCTGAAACTGGCAGGAACTCCATATATGCCTGATTTTGAGGATAAAATATTATTCCTGGAGAGTATGAGTGGAGACGTAGGATTAATGACTACTTACCTTAATCAATATAAACAAATGGGCATTTTTCGAAAGATCAACGGCATACTTTTAGGTACTTTTACTAAGATGGAGAAAGAAAAATTGCAGCCCACCATGGAGGAACTGGTAGTTAACATTGTTGGTGATGAGAAGCTGCCTATTGTGAAGACAGAGGAAGTTGGACACGGTACTAACTCAAAATGTCTTGTTATTGGTAAAAAATATATATTTTAAGTCCTTGCTCATATGCGCATAGTTCACATATGGATAGAAAAAGAAATATATTGAATAATCAGACATAAAAACCCAAACAGCTTGACTTGTATATGACATTTTTGTACAATTATAGTATAATCTACAAATAGTAAAACAATAATATAGGTAGCATTGTTTTTTAAATAAATATTTATAAATAATAAGGAGGTAATATTATGGCGGTAAAAAATGCAATGACTAGTGATTATTTACATTCTGCATATGGCGGAGAGAGTATGGCTCACATGAGGTACTTAACATGGGCGACTATGGCTGAAAAAGAAGGATTTAAAAATATTGGAAGGCTTTTCGAAGCCATTGCTTATGCAGAACAAGTACATGCCAATAATCATTACAAAGAAATAGGTGGAGAGACTGCGGCAGATGCAACAGTGGTAGCCGGTGCAGTTTTTGGTACCGGTAAAACGGTAGATAATCTGCAGGGAGCTATCAATGGTGAATTACATGAAGTAGAGCAGATGTATCCGGTATACCTAAATGCAGCAGAATTTCAAGATGAAAAAGGGGCTCAAAGATCCTTCCATTTTGCCTTAGAAGCAGAGAAAATTCATGCTGATTTATTTGCTCAAGCTCAAAAGGCAGCCAAAGAAGGCAAGGATATGGAATTTAAAAACGTATACATCTGTCCAATCTGTGGACATACAATCCTTGATGGTGCTCCGGATAATTGTCCGGTTTGTGGTGCGAAGAAAGAACTTTATAAGGAATTTTAATAACAGATTACATTTTAAATAACTTTTCAAAAATATAAAAGCTGTACATGACGTACAGCTTTTATATTTTTAGTATTATTTGATTGTAACAGTCACATGCTGTATAAACTTGTATATTTCCTCTTTGCTACTTAAATACTTATGAGTGGTAATTCCACCATTAGTAGAATCAAGATTCAGCGTGCTCTCATTTTATATAGTAATTAAATTATGTATAAATTGCCATATATTCAAGTTTATGGTATACTTATCTTAATAAGTAATAGAGGGAGTTTGGTATTATGCGCATAGCAATTTGTGATGATGAGGAGATTATATTAGAGATTATAAAAGAAAAATGTATAGCTATATTAAATGATAATAATTGTGAATATGATATCGCATTATTTAATAATGGGAAAAAATTACTTCAAGAATTAAAGAATCCGGATATTATATTTTTAGATATTAATATGCCAGATATAGATGGATTTTCGGTTGCTGAATTACTAAGAAAAGAGGGGTATAACAAATATATCATTTTTCTAACAAGTAAAATAGAATATATGCAAAGAGCATTTAAAGTAAAGGCTTTCCGTTATTTACTAAAACCAATAGACGATGCTCAATTAAAAGAAGCTTTGAAAGAGGTTATAAAAGAATTGTCTAGTAAGACTAAAATAATATTAGAACATAAAAATGGACAAGCAATTGTGGACATAAAAGATTTTATATATATTGAATCTCTTGGAGATAATACAGCTATACATATGGCAAATGAATATTACATAAGTAATAAGCCTCTTAAATATTGGGCAAATCAATTCAAGAACTTATTTTATCAAACACATAAATCATATTTAGTAAACTTATCTCATGTGAAAAAAATTGAAGATAATTTTGCTTTTCTAAAAAATAATATAAAAATCCCAATATCCTATCGAAAAAGTACTAATTTTAAAGTAGCAGTGAAAGATTACATAATAAAAAAAGCAATATAACAGTAAAGAGTTTCATGAAAAATAACAATCGGGTAATTGTAAAAAAATTATATTGTTATTAAAGGCACTAAAATGTCAGAATCGAGGTTAGAATGAATTTTGCAGTTTATTGGATTGCGCTTTATTTTTTAGAACTTATAAAAATGGGGTTAATTACAATTAAAATATTAGATTACAAATCAAATAAAAAGTATTATATATATTTTATAGGATTAATCAGTACGTTTTTATTACTTAATATTACATATATAGGTTTAATAAATGAAACTGTATTAAGTTTTTTATTTATGTTTATTATGCTTTTTGTTTTTTATCAAGTACTTTCAGGACAAAGAAAATTTTGGGGTGTTCTTCTTTCTCATATTTTACTTAGTGTAATTGATATTATATTAGCCGGTGGTTTAGTTTTTCTCTTAAAAGCTAATACAGATACAGTAATGAATAATTATTCTTTAAGGTTTGTTAGTAATTCATTGAGCGTACCTCTTCTGATTATAATTATCCTGTTTAAACACAAGAAAGAGTTGCATATGGAAAGAATCAGATTATATTTAAAATCCCGGCATATATTTTTGATGATTTTAGGAATAGTTGCATGTGGACTTTATATAGCACCTATTCAGATATATGGATTAACAAAGAGGGGATCATATGTAAGAAACTTAGTCACCTTTGGTTTTACAACAAGCGGAATCGTATTTATATTATTATGTACACTTTTTTTTATTGGCAATGCAGATAAAATACAATATAGGCATATGGTGGAAGCGAAAGAAAAGCTATTATTACAGCAACAACAATATTATAAAGCACTAATAGCAAAAGATGAAAAAACTAAAAAATTTAGGCATGATATTAGTAATCACATATATTGTTTATCATATTTATGCAACTTGGGAAGATATGATGAATTAAAAAAATATCTTACTGACTTGGAGAATACCATACAAGACTTAAGACTTAAAGTTTATACAGGTAATGAAGTAATCAATATTATAGTAAATGATTTACTAGAAAGATATAAGGAATATCATATACAATTTATATGGACTGGAATGTTGCCTGAAAATCTACGAATTTCATCTATGGATTTATGTACTATATTTTCTAATTTACTTATAAATGCCATAGAAGCTGTTGCAAAAATAGGGGATTATAATAAAAGAATAGTAAATATAAAAATTAAACTATTAGATAATAATATTATTGTGTATATTAGTAACCCAGTTTCTAAAAAGGTAAATATTATAAATAATAAATTATTAACAACAAAAAAAGACAAAGGTCAGCATGGCTATGGAAGTCTTAATGTAGAAGAGTGTGTAGAAAGATATAATGGAAATATAAGTTATTCGTGTAATGGTGATTATTTTACTGTTGAAATATTGTTTTATGACATAACAATTGAATAAATATGACGTTTATCGGGAAAACATTAACGTTCATCGGGGAAATATTGAAAACAATCTAAGTATAAAATAAAATATACTTAGATTTTTTTACGAAAGAGAGGTGTTTAAGATGCATGGTTTTATTGATGTATTTTGGAAAATACTTGATGGTGTAAAACATTCTGTGTAAAGTTCATTAATACCGTTTTAGTATAGTAAAAAAACAACACGTTGCAGTAGTGGTAAAAAATGAAGAACAGAAAGCAACCTGATGTAAAACGAAAGAATTAAGAGATGGTAAAATGTTGCTTAACAATTAACAAGCAAGAAAGGATGTTTATGTCGGTTTAAATCTTAGTATTTTATAACGTATGATGTTTATCAGTTTCTTATATATTTATCGCGCGCGAAACTGTTATACATAAAATAATTATAGGAGGTTAAAACTATGGAAATGGTTTTAAATAATGGATTTTGTATGTTATCACAACAGGAAATGGACTTGGTAGATGGTGGTGGGTTCTTTGAAGATGCATGGAATGGTGCGTGTAAGGCAGTCACTGCGGCTGCATCAGGAGCAGTAGTAGGAGCAAAAGTTGGAGCAGTTACAAGTAATCCTGTAGGAATACTTGCTGGTGCAGCAGTAGGCGGAGTCGTAAATGTTGCTTGGGATTATTTTATGAAGTAGTGAGATAGGGAGGATGATTATGGGTTATTTTGAAGAGATAAGTACAGTAGAAGAACAGGAAAACATTAACGGTGGTGGCGTAATATCCGGTATTGCAGGAGGAATGGCTGGCGCTATGATAGGAACATTTGTAGGATTAATTCCTGCTGCTGTAACAGGGGATACCAAGTATATCAAGCAGAGTGTGGTAGCATGCTCAACAGCTGTGGCTGCTGTTAGTGTATTGGCTCCTGTGCCATAATTTCTCAGATGTATAATTGAAGGTGATGCATGTGACTATTATAAAAATAGTATTCACATGTATTCTAAGGAGGATAAATTATATGAATAAGAAATTGAAAGAAGAGAATAGAGAATGCTGGGAAAGTATTCGTAAAAAAGGTTTTCGTTATTATTTTCGTACCAAAATGGCATCGTTTGGAGTAATGATGTTGCTGATATATATAATTAATTTTTTTCTAAGTATAGATGAAAATTATATAATGACTGCCATCGTATATATTGTGATAACAATAATTACACCTATTCTATCTTGGAGAATCAATGAATCTCACTATAGAAGGAGTAAACGGTGAAATACTATTGTATAAAACAACATGATATCACTGACTGTGGCGCTGCTTGCCTTGCAACAATCACAAAGCAGTATGGTTATAAAACATCCATAACAAGAATACGTGAAGTAGCAGGTACTGATAAACAAGGGACTAATGCCCATGGAGTCATTAAAGCAGCGGAACAGTTGGGATTTACTGCAAAAGGGGTAAAAGGAGATAAGAATGCGTTCTTTTCTGAATTTCCACTTCCTTGTATTGCGCATGTAGTAGTTGATGGAGGATTACTTCACTACGTGGTAATACACAAAATTACAAAGAAGCAGGTTATTATTGCAGATCCGGGGAAAGGTATTATTAAATTTTCTCCAGAAGAATTATTTGGTGAGAAAATTGAAAAAGGGAAGCCTCCATCTTATCAGTGGACGGGTGTACTAATACTCGTAGTGCCTAACCAAACTTTTAAAAAAGGTGATGATACAAAAGGAATATTTCAAAGATTCTTTCATTTATTACTTCCACAAAAAAGGTTAATCTTACATGTTTTTGTAGCATCTATATTAATTACGATTTTTGGAATACTGGGATCTTTTTATTATAAAGTATTAATTGATGATATTTTATCATCAGGATTAGAAAAGACACTACATGTCTTATCTATAGGAGTTATATTCTTACATTTATTCAAAGTAATCTTATCTGCATTTCGTTCACATTTACTTTTATATTTAAGTCAAAGATTAGATATAGCATTATTGCTAGGATATTATAGACATGTAATCGAATTGCCTATGAATTTTTTTGGTACACGTAAAGTTGGTGAAATAATATCAAGATTTAACGATGCGTCAAAAGTAAGAGATGCTATTTCAGGGGCTACCCTGACTATTATGATTGATACGGTTATGGTTGTTGCAGGTGGAATCATTCTATATTTTCAAAATCCATATATGTTTGGTGTTACAATTATAATTGTAATTCTATATTTTATAATAGTAGTTAGTTTTAATAAGTGGTATAAGAAGTTAAATCAAACTCAGATGGAGAATAATGCGCAATTAACCTCCTATATGGTGGAATCCTTAAATGGTATTCAAACGGTAAAAGCATATAATGCAGAAAGAAAAGTTAATCTGGAAACAGAAACTAAATTTATAAGATTATTAAGAAGTGTGTTTAATTTAAGTTGGGTCAGTAATTTACAGGGTTCGCTAGTAGCTTTTGTGGAACTGACAGGTGGAATTGTTATTTTATGGGTTGGTGCTTATAACGTGATAAAAGGGGAATTATCAATTGGTCAATTAATTACATTTAATTCACTTTTGGCATATTTTCTGGAACCTGTAAAGAATTTAATTAATTTACAGCCACAAATGCAAACTGCCATAGTTGCGGCAGATAGATTAGGTGAAATTCTTGATTTAGAACCCGAAAGATTATCTAATGAGGAAAAGAAGTTAGCACCTGATAGTTTAAGAGGAAATATTATAATAAAAGATGTTAATTTTAGATATGGTACAAGGAAACCGGTTCTTGAACATATAAATATGAATATAAAGCAAGGGGAAAGAATTGCTCTTGTTGGAGAGAGTGGTTCAGGGAAAACAACGTTATCTAAATTGCTGTTAAATCTCTACAGCCCTGAAAATGGAGATATATTAATTAATAATAATAACATAAAGGATATTAAATTAGAGACTCTACGTGAAAAGATTGCATACATACCACAGGAGACATTTCTTTTTAGTGGAAGTATTATGGAAAATTTAACACTTGGTTTAGATGATGTAACCATAGAAGAGGTGATTGAAGCATCAAAAAAAGCCCAAGCCCATGAATTTATTAATGAACTTCCACTACGGTATGAAACTAGATTGGAAGAAAATGGAACAAATCTATCAGGAGGTCAAAGGCAAAGACTTGCAATAGCAAGAGCTATTCTTAAGAAACCGGATATTTTAATTCTGGATGAGGCTACAAGTAATCTGGATTCTATTACAGAAAAAGCAATTGAGGATACTATTGAGAAATTTAGTAAGGGAATGACTACAATTATTATTGCACATAGGTTAAGTACCATAAGGAGATGTGATATGATTTATGTTTTGGAAAAAGGGAGAATTATTGAAGCGGGTAACCATGAGGAGTTGATTAACATTAATGGACAATATTCGAAGCTTTGGAAGCAACAGGTGGAATAGAACTATATGAATTTACTGTATATGAAAAATATTATAATACAAATCGGATTGCAATCTGCAAGCTAAAGAGTGCGATGGTGATTATTTTGTTGTCAAAGTTTTGTTTTATGACATATCAGTAATTGAATACATATGACGTTTATCGGGAAAATCTTAACGTTCATCGGGGAAATATTGAAAACAATCTAAGTATAAAATAAAATATACATAGGTTGTTTTTTATGAAAGAGGAAAATATTATAATCTTTGGATAAGACAGGTTGAAACAAAAGTATATACAAAAGAAGACTAATTGAAAAAGGTACTATAAACATAAGCTTAGAGATTCTGAGAAAAGAATTAGTAAATAAGGAGAATTATATGAAAAAAATAAATAATAAAAACTATTTAATATTAGGTATCATTATTGGAATAATAATTTATTTTATAATATCAAGTATATTAAACATATTTTCATAAATTCCAAAGATATTAACGAGTTTCTTAGGTACCTTACTTCAAAGTAGAAGCTTGTTTCTATAATATATTAAGATAAGGAGATTTTAAAAATGGAACAATTAGAATTTGATGTTATGACTCAAGACCAGATTATGAATGTTGAAGGTGGGGTGGGTTTTGCAGTTGGTGTTGGCATTGGTATTGTTGCAGGGTGGGTTGCAGATGGAATCTTAGATGCAACTACAGGCAAAACTGGTTCAGAATACGTTAGTGACGCAATAAGTGCCGGTGCTAAAAATGTATTTAATAACTTTTTTAGTAGAAGTAGTGGTGCAGGTGACATATCTAGTAGTGGATATTCCCATAGTGGTGGGACAAGAGCATTTTAAAGTAATATGATCCTCTATAAAAATTTAGTGCAATTTAAAATGAGAAAGTTATTAAATTTCTAAATGATTTAATTTTTTAGTTTAGTTTTTCAAAATCATCAGATTACATGTTTTTACAATTAATAAGTATGCTGATCGTATTATAAAAGGCATTGTATGTTTAAAAAGGTTCAATGCGTGTGTTATCCCAAGAAAAGACTTTCTTGGGATCGCTAAGCGGGTATTTTAACCGTTAGTAAAGAAAGCTATATTTGAAAGCCTTGAAGCACTTGTCAGAGTAATAAGATTATAAAGAAAGCATTGGACTATCCTGATAAAATACGGTTGGTAAATCCTCAGGCGCTTCCGAACAGGAAAAGCTCCTTATAGGGGTAGAGCAAGCCACCGCTTAGCTGGTGGTCTTGACTCTTTTATAAAATAATTAATATAGGATAACAACAAAAAGAGGAAAACAGCAATGCGCAAGTTTCATAAATACTTATCAATTATAGTGCCTTTCTTCCTTGCTATTGGTATACAAATTGGAACTGGTATAATATGCGGTCTTATATATAGTATAGTTTATTTAATATTTTTACTATTATCAAGGTGGGAGTTTATAAAAGGTGGAAGTGTTGATTTTAATATAATCTTGGATAAAATGACCATAATAGAAAATTTATATTTAATTAAAATATTAAGTATATTATCTGCAATTATATGCATAATAGTCTTTTATCAATGGATACGAAAATATTATCCCCAAAATGTAAATAGTAAAATATTCAGTATATTATCTTTAAAGAATATTAGTTTATTGTTAATTTTGAGCTTTGGGTACGGATTACTTGAAATAGGTGCCTTAAATTTAGTTATATACGGATTTCATAATGCATCACAAAATTATATTAATATGATGAATAAATTATATAGCGGGAATCAGATTGTTACTTTGCTATATTTAACATTGATTGCTCCAATTTCAGAAGAATTAATTTTTAGAGGAGTAATATTAAAAAAAGCTTGTAATGAGCTTACATTTATAGGAGCTAATATTTTACAATCTATATTGTTTGGAATATATCATATGAATATTATACAAGGAACTTGTGCATTTATAGCTGGACTATTATTAGGATACATTGCTTTTAAATATAAAACAGTTATGGCATCAATTGTTTTGCATAGCTTTCTTAATTTCAATTTAAGTGGTTTCCTTTTAAGGGGTCTTTATCCTTCTACTACAAAGTATATTATTTCTTGTGTAATTGGATTAGTCTTGTTGCTAATTGTGATGAGAATAATAAAAAAGCAAGAGATATGATGATGGTAAATTTTACTCTTCCGTTCTTGAGGGAGAGTTTTTGTCTATTTTACCATGAGTGAGGGAAAAATTATATAGAAAAATCCTTTAAAATCAATGAGCTAAGTATTTGCCAGAAGTCTATAATATATCATCAAGGAGAATACAATGAAACCAATTCTTATAGATATTAACGAATTATCAGATAGCAGAGAGTTTTATGAGTCAAAACCAAATGTTTTTATAACGATGTTTATTTATTTAATTTTATTGTTTATAATAGTAGCATTTATCTGGATGTACTTTGGACATATTGATATTGTTGTGAAATCAGAAGGAATGATACGGCCAAATGATAAGGTTGCATCAATATCGGGTACATTTGGAGGAACTATAGAATCGGTTCATTATGAAGATGGTACATACGTAAAAGAGAATGAGTTACTTTTTACTATTGAGCATGAAAACGTTAAAAAAGAATTAGAATTTTATGAAAATCAGCATACTGATGCAGAAAATTCGTTAAAATTGCTTCATATATATAAAAATTCTGTAGAAGATGGAATTAATTATTTTACTAATAGTATTGATGAAGAAGAATATTATTTAAAGTTTGAAGGCTATTATATCAATTATCAAATGTTAAAAAATGAGTATGAATATGGAAGTAAAGAAATGAATTTAAATTTACAATCTACTTCAGAACAATTGTTAACTCTAAATAATAGTCTAAGACTTTCAAAGAAATTAAAAAACTCAATTGAGCAAAATAAGAATCTTTTTACAAAAGTAGAAGGAGAGCGAGATTATTTAAATCGTTACTTAAAATACGTAAGTGACTATCAAACTCTTGAAAATCAATATAATTCAACAAAATCAGAGATTGATTTATCTACAGCAGAAGAAGGATTAGTCAACTCATATGAGCATTATGAGAGATTATTAAAAGGGCTTAATTTATTATATTCTAGTATAGAGGCAGATAAGAATTTATTTACATCGACCAGTAGTTATAGCCTGCAATATGAAGAATATGACAGTAAACGTAATGAGCTTATTATAGCTTATGAGCAAGCAAAAGAAAATCATTCCATTAACAAGGCCTTAGAAGGTTTAGCTGTAACAGAATGGGAAGTTCAGCAATCTATGACTGCAATGGAAGAGGCAGAGAGGGCAATCAAGGAGTACAAGATAAGTTATCTTTCAAGTATTGCTACTAATATTACTGATGTAAAAAAGAATGTTAATGAAATTAAATTGGCAAAAGATAATACACAAAGTAAGGAAGAATTATTAGAAGAAAATGAAAAGAATAAAAAAGCGGCTTTAGATAATTTTAAATTGCAATATATTGTAGAATTAGAAGCTGCAATATTAGCTCTTAATGATAATATAACTTCACTACAGTTTAATAAAGACAAGCTTGAACTTCAAGAAGATAAAAATCGAAACTTACAGTTAGATAAAGATCAACCCATGAATATTATTGAGTATCGGAATAATGAACTTAGAACCACCATTAATAGTATTAATTCTTTAGTTGATAAAAAAGCAGAAATTGAAGCTAATATAGATAAACTTAATACACAGATAGATAATGCAATAGTTAAGGCCACTAAATCTGGTATTGTTAATACAGCAGTGGAATTAGTTGAAGGGGATTTTTTACCTGCTGGAACAGAGGTTTTAACAATTATTCCGGATGATAGCAGTGAATATAAAGTGAATATTTATGTAAGTAATGCTGACATAGGTAAACTAAAAGAAGGTATGAAAATCAAATTCAATATTTATGCTTTGCCAAATAGTGAATATGGATATCTTACTGGCGATATAGCAAAAATATCAAAAGATATAAAAGTAGATTCTGCAAATTCTGTAGGATATTACTTAGTGGAAGCAAAACTAGATAATAATACTTTATATAATTCTAAAGGTGAAAAGGCACAACTTAAGGCAGGAATGTCCTGTCAGGCCCAGATAATTACTGAGAATAAAAGGATTCTATTCTATCTACTTGAAAAAATTGACTTATGGTTTGATTAGTGGGGGCAACATGACCAAGAAAAAATACATATATGATAAAACAAGAAGAGTTGTAATTAGTATAGTGATAAGTATTTTATTTAGCTTAAATCATTTTGAATATATTAATGCTGAACAAATTACTTATATAATAGGAGGCACCAATAATAAATATACTTATGATGAATTAAAAAATTACTATGAAATAAATAGTATCTCTTACCTAAGAAGTACTATTACGTATCAAATTGAGGCTTTAAAAGCTAATCTCATAACTGATAATTATAATAACCTAAATAACCAGTACCTTTACTCTCTTCAAAGAATATCCGAATTAAATGCAGTTAAAACCGAATTGAATGAATATAAAAACAAATTAGTGTCATCAAAAAATGTTGAAAATGGACAAGATAATAATTTAATGAATTCATATAGTGAAATAGAAGATATAACAATTATTTTAGGTGAAATTGATAAGCAAATAGCAGCAATAGATGAAGAACTAATTCAATTTGAAAAAAATATTAATACTCTTCAAAGCAGTGTAGCAGATGCAAAATTGCAAGAAGACATTTCTTCTTTTTATCAAACATATCAGACTGCTCTTGTTAATCAATCTCAAAACTTACTAAAACATGAGTTCTTAAAAAAATGTATTAATATGATTTTATCAAATGAGCAAATTCATTATTATAATTCATACCAAACATATTTAGATTTACAATATAAAACAGAACTTATAAAAAATGAATATGGTTTATCTACAGGGGTAAAAATTAATGAAATAAAGTTAGAAAGTTTAAAAAATAGAAATTTATTAAAAAAGCAAGAAAACAATTTTTATATGATTAAGAAATATATTGAAAATGAAGCAAAGATTAGTAAGTATGCTACATTAATCTTTGAACTTCCTATATATGAGAAAAATTATAATATAGATCAGATTTTCTATAATTTTCTCGAAAAAAACACTAATTACATGCAATTGATAAATTTCGAGAATAGTTATCGAAATTATTTAACGAATAATTTAAATTTAGCGTCAGATGTATATCGACAAATTGAGCTTCAAATAAAAGATTATAGTCTGCAAGCCCAAGAATTGAAGAATAGCATAAGTGCTTATGTTGAAGAAGCTATATTATCATACCATAATGCATTTGATGTAATGGAAGCAGCAAAATTAGAATTGCAAAATAAAAATGATAAATATAATATTGTTAAAATAAAAAAGAATTACAAAAAAGCTACAGAGTTAGAACTGCAACAAGCAGCGTATGAAAAAGATAAAGCGAAGGTGGATTATTACCAAAGCTACTTAGAAATAGTGATGTGGGAGAATATTATTGAATGTGGAATTTATAAAAGTATATAATACAAACTTCGCATATAGATTTTAGCTATGCACCTTGAAATAAACTGGATGAGGATTGATACAATCGTAGTTGTTGATTTCAATACCATTATTTGCAGCATAGTTGAGATAGAGAAAGTTAATAAGCTGAAGCCTTAGTTAATGATTATGTATAAATTGCCAAAAGTACAATAATGCGGTATACTTATTTTGACAAATAAACAGAGGGGGTTTGGTTATTATGCGTATAGCAATTTGTGATTATGAGGAGCTTCCCTTATAATTTAAAGATAAGTTAGGCGATTGGTTAGTATGTTTAGGATACCGGAGTAGAGGAGCTATCTAAGAAATATATTGAAATGGAAAAATTAAAATATCGGAACTGCCAGATAATGTATTGGGTAGAATAATTCCGGAAAGTAATACAACATATAAGTTCGCAGAGTGGATTGAAGAGATTAGAAAACATATATCATATCTATACGTTAGGACCAGTGTATATGATTGGCGCTAACAAATCAACCTTATAAATACTTTGTAAATATCTATGTAGTTTAAAGAAAGAAAATATTTTGGTATACTAACCATTTGATGAATAGTATTAATAAACAATTGAATAAAAAGAATTAAGACAGTTATTTTATGGTTAATATTTGAGCTGCAGGATTAGAAAGAAAATGGAGGATTACGATGAAGAGAGGTAAAGTATTTATTGGGATATGTGCTGGAGCGATAATTGTACTTCTTGTGATAGTGTTTTACTTTGTTGTGAATTCTAATGCCAATTTAGATGTAGGAGACATAGAAGTGGGAGATGTAGATGTAGGAGATAAAAACCCTATGAGAGGAAAATCTAATAATAGAAGACAATCACAAAGTATAACAAAGAATTACTCTTTTGATAATATAAGTGATTTTTCTTCATTTGTAGTGAATCACAATGTTGGCGATGTTATTGTGGGGTATAATAAAGGTGAGAATATTGAGGTTGAAGCAACATGTTTTATAGAATTTTATAATCAAGATGATGTAGATAAGATTGAAAAAAATGTAGATGTCATTATCACGACTAAAGATAATGAATGTCTAGTTGCAGCGGTTAGTAAAGAGGATAATAATACAGATTTGTGGGATTGGGTTAGTGAAAATGTAGAAAATGTAAATTTCAGCATTAGTTTAGCAATTTTTCTCCCACGAAGTTTTGTATTTTACATTGTTGAGACGGACTGTGGAGGAATAAAATTATTAGGATTAGAGGGAAATATTAAGGCGAAAACAGATACTGGAAGTATTGAGGTAAAAGATTGTATTTTTGAAGGTGATTGTTCTGTTAGTACTGATACGGGAGCAATATCTTTAGAAATTAGAAAAGGTCTAGAAGTAAAAGCAGATATATTTGTTAAGACAGATACAGGGAGTATCACCTTGGACTTAAGCGGAAATAATGTTGAATATAAAGAAAAAGATAAAAAAAGTATTAAATGTGTCGTAAATGGCATTTGTAATTTAAATGCAACAGTCAATGCAGCAGGGAAAATAAGTGTGTATGAATAGTTATAATTAATATATAGAAATGATGTGAAAAATATGAGGTATATCATTTTACCACAAAACGCTAATGAACTAAAAAAGATTGGTGAAACAAAGGGAGTAGGTATATATGCTATTAAATATGAGGAAATGGGAAGCCATAATGTGGCATTAATTCAAGGAAAAGAAACTTGCATAATAATAGAAGAAAGAGTAATGCAAGAATTAAGTGATAAAGAAAAAGAAGCAGTTTATTACCATGAATTAGGACATTTACATAGTATATCGCAACAAGGTATTCTTTTTATTCAATGTTTTGGAGTATTGTTTTCAGCAATGGGACTACATTTTGTTTTGTATGGTAATAGGCACCATTATATTATCGTAATTGGTGTTATTATATTTTTATGTGTTGGATGGATAAAAAAATACGTGGAATTTAATGCTGACAAATATGCGGTTTCAGCAGGATGTAATAGAGAAGATTTAGTATCTGCATTAAGTTATTTAGGAGTCATAATATGATGAAATTTAATTTAAAAGTATCAAAAAATGGATTTATATATTTATTTGCGCCTATTTTTGCATCTAATATAACAACATTTATTATCAATAGACAATATTGGAGCATGCGATTAGCAGCATTTACATTTACAGTTTATTTTCTATTAATGTTTGCATTTATTAGGACAAGTGGTTTTAGTATTTATCAAGAGAAAATACATTTTAAGGTTTTTGGCATTACTTTTCAAACATTACCGTTTAATGAAATAGAGTGTATTAAGTTAACTGAAAATGGAATGGGATTAACAACTTTATCAAAGAATAAAATTAAAATTATACCTTATAAATCAGATGGCAAAGGATTTATTTATTCAATACATAATGAGGAAAAATTTATTGAAACACTAAGTAATAAAAATATAAAAATATTCTATGATGATAATTTAACGGAAGAAAAATCAGACGAACAGACTAAAAGAGTAAAACGAAATAGAGTATTACAAATATTGTTAATTGTGATATTAGTTGCTAGTCTAATATCAATTCTCATGTGGGATGTATTATATAATTTGATCGGCGTTTATTTGGTTTTTAGTATTTTAATTACAAATATAGTCGTTTCGATTATATTTGTTTTTGCCCTTAAAAAGAAAATCCCAAAGGCAAATAAAGATTATGGAGTTTATAAATAGTTTATAACATAATGAAAAAGTAGGTAAATGCAAAATAGCTTCGTAATTTTGAACCACAGGGAACTCATCCTGAAATAAGAAAAATTCGCATGAAAAGCGGTGATGGATAATAATAGATGAGACAATTATTTTGAAAGGATATGATTAAAAATAAAAACTATACGGAAATCTTTTTTTATCTATTTTTATTGTCAGGTTATAGCAACAATACTTATTAAATATTTTTATTCCAATATTATAAGTATTGTTGTTTTTGCAATATATTTGTTGCAAATTATATTTCTATTTAGATTATATTATAAATACAATTTGCCAAAAAACTCGATCTCGATAAAAAGAATGCTTGTAATGGGGCTAACTTCGTTTCTAATTTTTATAAGTTATAATATAGCAGAGACAGGATTTATAATGTATTTTATCCCAAACTATGAGCAAGTTTTTGAACTAAAATCAATAGACTATTTTAGCATTGCTATTGTTGCCCCAATTTCAGAAGAAATAATATTTAGAGGGTTTATAATGAAGAAGTTAAGTGATAAATATTCTTTCATTATAGCGAACTTTATACAATCATTAATCTTTTCTATTTTACATATGAACATTGATTTATTTCTATTCTTCCTTATGTTTGGAATGATAATGGTTATGGTAAAAAGAAATTTGAATATTTACTGTTGTATTTTAATACATGTGCTATGCAATACATTTGGATTGCTAGGAATAAGTTTAGATATAAAAATGTTTGAATTACCAAGAATACTATATCTTTTTATGGGGTTATTATTTATATCTTTTACTTTTATGATAATATGGAAGACGAAGGATACGAAAGAGATTGAATTAAATGAGCATTAACCTTAAGTGGTTACTCTAGTAGAAGCGATATAAGCCAGTTCAAAAGTCTGGTGAACGGTTCTGTACAAATTGTGTACAGGATTTTTAAAGCCATAAGGGCGGATTACAGATATGATTATTTTGTCATTCAACAAGCTGAACTGCCCGCTTACCTTTACGTTATTTGTAGTATACTGAGCTCCTATAACTAAGTATAAAAGATATCACTCAGCAGCCAACAAAGTTTTTCGTTACATTTCATACCTGAGTGAAAGGAAAGGAATGGATATAATTATGAAATTAATCAAGAAAGGAATAGCTTTAATAATCTACGCTTTCTTAATTGCAACAGGTTACTGGTCAGGAGGTACTGGTGTAAAAGATGAATGGGACAATCTAATGAAATGGGCAAATAAGGGAAAAAAATAAGCCGTTTCCCTGTAGCCGCAGGTGTTTGGCAGGTGGAATCATTGGAACTTATGCAGGTTTAGTACCAGCTAATGAGACGGTGTATTATAGGAAATAGTGTAGGCACAGCGGGTGTCTAGGTGAGAGCAGGTTTTCCAGCACGAGAATATTAGTTGTTAAAAATTGAAGATAAATTATAGAAAAAATAACGCATACCAACAAACGGTTCATTTTCCTGTCTATGAATTAATAAGAGGTGGTTTAAATGAAAATAAGAGAAAAATTTATATTAGAGAATAAAGAATTCATTGCTGAATGGGAAATAAAAAGAAAGGTCGGAAAAATAAGATATATTACAGTAGGAATAATTAGATTTGCATTATTCACTACTGCGATATTATTAGGAAATGGTTTAGTAAATAATAAAATAGAATTAAATAGTTCAGATCTAATTACAATTGTTTTAATTTCTATACTGGCACCTATTATTAGCTGGTTTGCTAATGAATACAGATATAAAAATAATGGTTAGATTTTTTATATTATTAATTATCAACTAATAATTAATATCAGGGAGATAAAATATATGAAAAAACTATGGTTTGGTATAAGTTTATTTTTATTCTGTATTAGCATGGCGAATTTTTTTCAAATATTTAATGATAAAAAGTATAGCGAATTTTCACTTGCTATTATAGTATTAGGCGAAATTTTGATAGATATTTTTTTGGCTCTGTATATCACTCTTATCTTTAATGAATTTATTATTAAGAAAGTATATAAATGTAAATTACTATATTCTTATAAATTCACAAAGTATACAAAAATTATCGCAATGGTAGTTCTTATAATTTTATATACCGGCAAGAACATTTCTTTAATATATCATATCCCAGAATATTTTATTATGTTGCTTTATCTATTGACATTAGCGTATTCTTTTATAGCTATAAGTACGAAGATAAATAATTTATATATGAATGACAGTAAGATTTTTATTATGAAATTTGATAAGTATATTGAATTCAGTAAAATTATTAACTACAAATTGAATATGTTACCTTTAAATATATACCAATTGGAAATTAAAACAACGGAAGATGAATTCAAATTTAATTTATCTAAAAACACATATCAAGCTTTTGCTGCCCAAATGAGGACTATTTAGTAAACCTAGGAAAAATATCATATGAACAATGAGTTAATAAGTGAATTTGAAGCTGCTTTTAAAATGGAATATACATACTGCTCTCCTCAGTGATTATGCGGGAAGCATCAGCGAAGGAAAGGGGATTTCTATGGAAAACATTCTAAGCGTAGAAAATATTAGCAAAGTTTATAAAAATGGTGAAGAAAGAGTAGCAGCCTTAAAAGATGTCTCTTTCCAACTGAAAAAGGGAGAAATGCTAGCCATAATGGGAAGCAGCGGCTCAGGTAAAAGTACCATGTTACATATCCTGGGAGCACTTGATAAACCAGATAGAGGCAGTATATACCTCAATAATAAATATGAGAAGCAATTCAGTGTGGAACCTTATGCCACAAAGATACGAAGTCAATACATAGGATTTGTTTTTCAACAATATAACTTACTAAATGATCTAACTGTGAAAGAAAATATTGCACTTCCTTTAATACTATCAGACCATAGTGAATCCGAAATCAATGAATTTGTAAATGAGAAGATTGCTTTAACAGGGCTGAAAGGAAGAGAGAATCATCGTCCTTTTGAATTATCAGGAGGACAGCAGCAAAGAGTTGCTATAGCAAGAGCTATTATTACAAAACCTAAAATATTATTAGCAGATGAACCAACAGGTAATCTGGATTATAACACTGCCATGGACATTATGGAACTATTAAAAAAGATGAATCAGGAATTAGGACAAAGTACTATAATTGTAACCCATGATCCTATGGTGGCTTCTTATACAGACCGTGTCATTTTCTTTCATGATGGAAGGCTAAGAGATGAACATATTAATAAAAGAAAAGAAGAAGATGTAGATGAAATTCTTTATATATTTCGAAATCTCATTAAAATGAAAGATTAAAGGCTATTGGGAAGTTTTATTTGGAAAGGCTGCCACGAAGGAATTCCTTTATCGTATTTATGTAATATCACATCGGTGAGTATGACAGGCAGGGGGTATACATGAAAAAATTATATCAAGTAAGTCTGGCATTTATGAAAAGGAGTAAAACACTGACATTTTCTTGCTTCATTAGTGTGTTTATCGCAGTTGTATTTATTATTAGTATGTACAACTTTTCTTATAATGCTAAATATTCTTATAAAAAATCTTTAAGCGAAGCATATGGCGATTATGATATGATAGTAAATTATGAGAACTATGGTGACATTGATAAGCAGACAGTTGAAAACATTGCTAAAGCTAAGGGAGTATCTAAAATTGCTTCTGGAAGATTTGAAGATTCAGTAAATATTGAGAACAATAATGTTTATGTTATTGGAGCTGTAGATAGCGATATGATGAAAAGCAGATATAATTATACCGTTGACTTAAATAATGAAGAAATAGTAATTAACCAGGTATTAGCAAAAAGTTTGAATAAAAAAGCCGGGGAAACCACTAATATCGGTAATTATACGTTAACAATAAGTGAGGTTTTTGAGGATAAAATTAATTCCGCAAATAGCGTTCCTATGGCAATTTTAACACAAGATACCTTAGTAAAAGTTGCTGGCACAGTGAATAAAGCCAATTTCATAATGGTGAAAATGAAAGAAAATTCATCTGCTTCCACTGCCATTAGTGTCATAAAACTCATTGATAGAAAGTTAGAAACATTAATGGTAGAAGATGATCCTGTGTATAAAGATGTTGTAGAGTCATTCTCAATATATTTAAATATATTGTCGGTAATCGTATTACTAATATCCGGACTGTTTGTAACAAGTATATTCCAAAATTTTATGTATAAATATAATAACGACATGCTAATTATCCGAGCAATAGGTGGGACCACTTCTCAAATTAAATATATCTTCTTCATTTTAATTATAGTTATCAATGGTATAGCATGTGGTACAGGTTATATAGCCACCATATTTTTAAATAGAATTGTATTGCAAAAATTAAATCAATTTTTAAGTCTAATAAAGGGTGAAATTACATTTTTATTTTTAAAATCATTTTTTATAACATTGATCATTTTTATTGTGTTATTATCATTTCTCTTTTTCTCTTTATTAAAGAATCAAAAGTCATTGCCTTTACAAGCCCTTGTAAAGAATGAAGTAAGTAAGAATGGAAGAAAAAGAAAAGATAAAAAAATTAAATTACCATTATATAAACTGTTAGGTAAAAACTTGTTTTTAGCAATTAAATTTATAGTTCCTAAGATGAAAGAAAATCTGTATTTAACATTAACAATAATGATGATTGTTTTATTTTCAATGGTCGGAGCTAGTTTAAATAGCATTATTCAGAATAATAACAGCAAATATATTGATAGTCAGTACTTAACAGATATAGTTGTAACCGGCAACTATCAATTACAATTAGAAGATACATTAAATATTTATGGGAGATTAAAGCAGATAGATGGAATAAATACTTCATTATTATTGACAAATGGACCTGATACGGAAATTATCTTAGATAATAATACGAAACAATCTATTGATTATTCTATTGCCGATATAGAGCAAATGAAAGTGCAGAGCATCCTTCCAAATGAAATAACACAAGAAAATCAAATTGTATTAAATACTGAATGTGCCACTACTTTCAATAAGTATGTAGGTGATACAATTATCATAAACACACCTGTTATTTACAAATATGATAAGCTTGGTAATAAAGTAGCAGTATTAAAGGAACCAACTCCCCAAAAATTTGTAGTCTGCGCGGTATTGCAAAAATCTGAAATGGGGGGTTCTGATGTATTTATAGATATAAAAAATGAAGATTTTATTTTACCTCATATGGGCATGAGAAACATATATATAGATGGTGATTGGAATAAAGCGGAAAGTGAACTATCAAAATTAAAAGCTGTATATCCGGCATTAAAATGGTCAAATTATCAAGAAGCAAAAGAAATGAGTACCAAGACACTAAATGATAGGTTTTACTTATTTGAAATAGTTATTGGTGTTTTAATAATAATTGCGGGAATAGGATGGTTTAATTCCATGCGAAATATTATTTATTCGAGAAAACAGGAATATTCGATTCTAAGAGTTCAAGGGGTATCCGTAATACGGTTGCAAATTATTATTAGCATCCAGGTATTAATCTACCTTTTTGTAGGAGTTGTATTAGGTATATTAGTAGGTACATTGATTGTGAGCGGCATGCTTTACGCAGATTATAATCAATTTCTAATCATTATAGATGCAAGTACAACTTTGAGAATTACTCTATTTATGTTTGGGTTAAGTATATTACTTTATCCAAGTATAAGAAAAGTAAGTAAGTATTCAATCATGAAACCATTAGAATAGAGAATGTAAAGGCCTATCAGGAAGTGTATAGATAGGCTTTTCATTTCCTCATAATTTATTAAAATACATCCTTCGCATACTTTCAATTAAGACAGTAACTTATAATCAGCATCTTTGAAAGTAAGATTAATTTTTAGTATTGACATTGTGCAAAAATGCTATTATAATAAGGATAATTTAAAGGTTGTTATTTAGTTTATTTATAAAAAGTTATTATATAGTTGCAAATAAGTTCATAGTGCATAAACAAGAAATTAAAATATTGAATTTATTTGTGCATATTTGTTTTGCAAGTTATACCACTTAAGCTGTTTTCATTACATAGTACATACTACACAAGAAGATCCCAACATTACAATGACGTACTTTTTATTTTCCCAAGTTATTTGCATTTCGCATGTAATTAATTATTTAAGTTAGATCTTAAACAATTAATACAATATATAATCATTAAGGAGGATAAGTATGAAGAAAATGTGGAACAAGATAGTAATGATCTTATTTACTATGACATTACTAGCAATTTTTACCGTAGGGTGCAGTAAAAAGGAAGACGGGACAAAATCTACGGATGCAAATTCAAACCAGACCAATGAAAAGAAGGAAGAAACTGGGGCAGGAGAAGAAGTAAAAGAAAAGGCAACGAAGGAAAAAACAATAGTTACTGTTTACACAGGCCGTGATAGTGCAGTTCTTGAGTATATTGAACCATTATTTGAGGAAGCACATCCGGAATATGATGTAGAATTCTTGAATATGGGTGCTCAAGAGATTTTAGAACGTGTTCGTGGTGAAAAAGAAAATCCACAGGGTGATTTCTGGTGGGGTGGCACACAGGCAGCATTTGAAATTGCCACAGCAGAAGATTTACTGGAAGTATATCGTCCAAGTTTTGCAGACAGTTTCCCGGAAGAATATAAAGATGCACAGGATCGCTGGTATGGTGAAATTCTTCTTCCAGAAGTAATTATGTACAATACGGATATGTTAACCGGTGAGGATGTACCAAAAGACTGGGAGGATTTATTGGATGCAAAATATAAGGATCAGATATTGATTCGAAATGTTTTACCTTCCGGAACTATGAGAACTATCTATAGCTGTATGATTGTAAAAGAAGATGCAGCCAATCCTGAAAAAGGTTATGAATGGCTTAGAAAGTTGGATGCCAATACCAAAGAATACACCCAGGATCCTACCAATCTTTATTTAAAGATGACTCGTCAGGAAGGCTCTTTATCCTTATGGAACCTACAGGATATTATGATTCAGAAGATGACCAATAATCAACCTTTTGGTTATGTAATGCCGGAAAGTGGTGCACCAATACTGGTAGATGCTGTTGCAATTGTAAAAGGTGCTAAGAACCTGGAAGGCGCAAAAGCTTTTTATGAATTTATCTTCAATGATAAGATTCGCTTAGATTTAGCAGAGAATATGTTCCAGATTCCAGCTCAGGCTAATATACCCAAAGAACAGCTTCCTCAATGGATACAAGATTTAGATTTAAAAGCCATGGAAGTGAATTGGCAGGTTATTGCTGAAAAAGAAATGGAATGGATGACTTACTGGGATGAAAATATAAAAGGTAAAAATTAATACTGATACATATTGGAGAAGGGCACTTGGGTTAATGAGTCCCACCCTTCTCCTTTTTATAAGGAGAGGACACCATGGCTGATGTAATATTAGAACATGTGAACAAAAAATTTGGTAAGTTTACAGCGGTACAGGATGCAGATTTTCATATAAAAAGCGGAGAATTCTTTACATTTCTTGGACCAAGTGGTTGCGGAAAGACTACTACATTGCGAATGATAGCAGGATTTAGCTATCCAAGTGAAGGAAAGATTCTATTTGATCAAAGAGATGTAACCACCCTGGCACCAAACAAAAGGGATATTGGTATGGTTTTTCAGAATTATGCGTTGTTTCCTCATATGACCATTGGTGAAAACGTTGCTTTCGGTTTAAAGATCCGTAAATTAAATAAGCAGGATATTAAGAAACGTGTTGCGAGAGCGTTGGATTTAGTTCATTTATCCGGTTATGAAAATCGAAAAGTTCATGAAATATCAGGTGGGCAACAGCAAAGAGTGGCATTAGCCAGAGCCTTGGTTATAGAACCTAAAATTCTGCTATTAGATGAACCTCTCTCTAATTTAGATGCGAAATTAAGAGATGATACAAGAAGTGAAATTAAAAGATTACAAATGGAACTGGGGATTACAACCATTTATGTAACCCATGACCAGTCAGAAGCAATGGCAATTTCTGACCGTATATTAATAATGAAAAATGGTATTATGCAACAAATTGGTACACCTTATGAAGTGTATGCAAAACCCAAAAACAGTTTTGTTGCAGAGTTTATTGGGAAATATTCTATTTTTGTAGCTCATATAGAGAAGATTGAAAATGATAAGATCTTTATCAAATTAAAAGATGGAACGAGTTTAGTAGGGTTAAAAGAAAATGCAGTTTCGGATATTCAATTAGAACCAACAAAAGAAGTTTTGGTAGCTGTACGTCCGGAGTGTGTTGCGCTTTATCACAATCAGGATATAAATAGAGTGGATACGAAAGTAATCCATTCCGAATTTACGGGAATGAGTGCTAACTACCAGCTTGATTTAGCAGGAAATACTCTTAAGGCAGCGATTGTAAATCAAGGGGAAGTACTTAAGAAGAAAGGTGAAAGCCTGTCTGTACATATACCGGTAAATAGTTTGTACTTCTTAAATAAGGAGGTCAGCTATGAAGAAAGTTAACAATAGTTCTTCTGTTACGAAGCTTCCCATTAGTGAAAAACCTTGGTTTATATATATTATTTTGGCCCCTATCTTTTTTATCTTATTAGGTTACGTTGTGTATCCATTATACCGTGTATTTATCGATAGTTTTTATGTGAATGGAAAGTTCAGCCTGGAGCTTTATAAAAGATTCTTTAGCTTGTCCAGTATGACGAATATACAAGCTACTTGGAATAGTTTATACATATCTGTTTTAAGTGTAATCAGCTGTGGTATTGTTGGCACCGGTTTGGCTTTTCTTTTAGAAAGTTATGAGTTTCCCGGAAGAAAAGTATTAAAGGCTTTTGCAGTGATTCCCATGGCACTGCCCTCCTTAATCGGAGCTATTTCCTTTGATTTCTTATATGGAAGTACCGGGATTATTCCAAGAGGATTAAAAGTAATATTCGGGCTTGAAAAAGTTCCTTTTTATCTGAATGGAATAGCAGGAGTAATTGTAGTACATACCTTTACTATGTATACCTATTTTTATTTGCCAATATCAGCGGCTTTACGTAACAGAGACAGTTCCCTGGAAGAAGCAGCTTTGAATTTAGGCGCTTCCAAAGGGCAGGTTTTCCGAAGAGTAACGTTACCCATGTTAACGCCTTCCTTAATAGCTGCCTCATTATTGGTTTTTATGATTTCTATGGCTTCTTACACAGCCCCGTTAATATATGGAATCGATAGAACTTTGACTATGCAGATTGTATTATCCAGAACCAATGGAGATTTGAGAATGGCATCTACCCAATCCACTATACTAACTGTTATTTCGGTAGCCTTTTTAATCATTATGCGGTTGTATGAAGGAAAACGAAATTATGCCAGTGTAAGTAAAGGCGCAGCAGTACATAGAAAAGAAGTAAAAAGTCAATTTAAAAAGGCATTGGCTATTATAGCATCTATTGTAGTGGTAATTATCTTGTTATTACCTATTTTAACAATTATACTAATTTCTTTTTCTAAAGATGGTACTTGGACCCATCAAGTTTTACCGCCCAAATATACAATAAGCCATTACGTTGAATTATTTACTAATGCTAAGACCTGGAAACCTATTAAGAATAGTTTGATTATGAGTTTTATTGCTACTGCAGGTAATGTAATCTTTGGTGTTATGGTTGCATATGCAGTAAACAGAGTAAAATTTAAAGGAAAAGGAATTATTGATAAATTAATTATGGTTCCTTGGGCACTTCCTGGAACCGTAGTGGGTATTAGTTTGATTGCTGCATTTAATGTTCCCTCATTATTTAGCTTTGGCAAAGTTATTGTAGCAACCTTTTGGATTATACCATTAGCCTATTTTGTAAGACATTTGCCATTGATTTACCGGTCCACCTATGCTGCATTCTCCCAAACAGATTCTTCCTGTGAGGAAGCAGCCAGAGGCCTTGGGGCAAACTGGTGGTATAGTTTTTGCAAGGTGGTTCTTCCAATGGTAGCAGGCGGTATTGCATCTGGAGCCATCTTGGGATTCGTACAAGGAATTGGAGAATTTGTAGCCTCCATATTATTGTATACGCCCAGAAGTGTTCCTATATCGGTGGCTATTTATCAAAAAATGTACTCTTTTGATTTTGGAACAGCCTGTGCATATGGTGTATTACAAATTGTATTAGTTACAGTTTTATTACTTATTTCTGAAAAACTGAAAGGCGATTCGAAAATCTCTGCAATCTAACCTTTTCGGAGAAGTCCTCCGGTTCTATAAGGGGAGGTTAAGATCTGCTGTTTCAGCAGGAGTTAGGGCTCCTGTATAATTGAATTTGATAGAAAGAAGGTATTTTATGAAAACTAATTCTTATGAAGAAATGAAGAAAAGAGTAGAACTAGAAGACGGTGATAAGTTTCCGGCAAAGTCTTTTACAGAACTGGTTTTAAAACCTGCATATGACAATGCAAAAGACAAATTGTTAGATCCCATGATGGAAGTAAACTATGCACATCTAATTATGCTATATGAACAAAAACTATTAGATAAGGGAGAAGCGAAAAAGATTGCCAAAACCTTAGAAGAACTGGAATTAGACCGATTTCGGAACGGAAATTATACCGGAGAATACGAAGACTTGTTTTTTGAAGTTGAAGATGCTTTACTAAAATCTACCGGTGATATTGCGGGAAATTTACATCTTGCCCGCAGCAGAAATGATATGGGAGTTACCATGTATCGAATGGTAATGAGAAAATATTTGCTGGAGACGATGAAATCTTTACATAAGCTGATAGAGACCTTTGCTTGTCTGGCAGAAGAGCATAAGGATACCATTATGGTAGCCCATACACATACCCAACAGGCACAGATTACAACGTTAGGGCACTATATACTTGCAGTCTGCCAGATACTTGGCCGCGATATGGATAGGCTAAAACATGCATTTAAGACTGTAAATAGAAGTAGTATGGGAGCCTGTGCTATTACAACAACAGGATTTTCAATTGATAGACAGATAATGGTTGAGCTGCTTGGATTCGATGAAATGGTTGTAAACAGTTATGATGCCATTGGTGGCGGAGATTACTTAGGAGAAACAGCAACTGCTGTTATGTTGGCCGCTATTGATGCAGGAAAAGTAGTTCAGGACTTTCTTTTGTGGGCAACACAGGAATTTAATGTTCTACGGGCCGGGGACCCTTATGTACAGGTAAGTTCTATTATGCCTCAGAAACGAAATCCGGTTTCCATTGAGCATTTAAGATCCCTGCTGTCTACTTCCATAGGTAATTGTCAAACTTTATTGACCATGTTACATAATACACCTTATGGAGATATTGTTGATACGGAAGATGATGCACAGCCATATGGTTGGATGGCCTGTGAGATTTTATCAAAATCGTATATTTTATTCTCCAATGTTATGTCAACTATTGAGGTTAACAAAGAAGTATTGTTACAGCGTGCCTACAATGGCTTTGCTACTATTACGGAGTTAGCAGATACTTTGGTAAGAGAAACCGGTGTACCATTCCGGAAAGCTCATAGTGTGGCAAGTAAATTAGCAACGGAGTATGTGGCGAAAGGTATGTCCATTCAGGATATGGATGAAGAGCACGTTAAATCCGTATTTGAACAGGTGACAGGTTTAGGTTGGGAAATGGATTATACAAAAATAAAAGAAAGTATTGATCCGAAACACTTCGTAAATGTTCGTAATATAAAAGGGGGCTGTGGCCCTGAAGCTATGGAAGACATGCTGGTGGAAGCAAATCAAATCAATGCTTCACATAAGGAGTGGGTATCCAAAAAGCAAGAATTAATAGTAAATGCACATAATGATTTAAGAAATCGTATTCACAGCTTATTAGAAGAATAAGCGAATAAGAAGTTATGAAATAACAAGTTGTTTTATAGCTGGAAAATTATACTTTGGCAGGTGTTATAATGAAATATATAATGGGAGTCGATGGCGGAGGTACACACTCCAGGTTACTGGTAACAGATTTGCATGGCAATGAAATATATCAGGGAATAGGTAAAAGTACGAATATAGAGAGTAATTCTTTAGAAATCGTACAGAAAAACTTTGTGGATTTGTTTCAGGAATTTCATAACAGAACCAATTATTCCAAAGAAGAATGTATATCCATATGTATAGGTACGGCAGGAGTAGATACTCCGGAAGCAGTGGATTTGGTCACCGATATGATTGATCAATTAGGTTATCCATGTTTCATAGAAGTTATGAACGATGCAGAAATCGCTTTAGCTGCAGAAACAAAGGGTAAACCGGGAATTATCATTATATCCGGTACCGGATCCATTGGGTTCGGTGTAAATGAATGCGGTAAAAAATGGAGAGTTGGTGGTTTTGGATACTTAGTAGGTGATGAAGGCTCCGGATATTGGGTGGCACGAAAAGGGATTGGAGCTGCTTTGCAAGATTATGATCATTCAGGAGAAAAAACTTTATTAACAGAAATGTTAACAAAACATTTAGAATTAGAACGTTTTGATAAAATTCTTGATTTTATCTATAATGCTAATAAAAGTGAAATTGCTAAATTGGCAACCCTTGTTATACAAGGATGTGAGCAAGGAGACATGGTATCGAAAGAGATAATGAATAAGACAGCTGCTTATCTTGCCAGAATGGTAATTACATTGGTAAAGGAATTGCAGATGACAGAGCAATCCTATCCGGTTATCTATGGTGGTGGTTTTCTAACCAATTCACCTGGTTTATGTTCTTCCATAAGTGATAGGATTCTTAACCAGTATCCATTCTTAACCCCTTTTCTACTAAAGAGAGAAGCGCAATGGGGTGCCATTTATCTGGCAGCAAAAAATGCAGGAATAAAGATTTAAAAGTCTTTATTCCTGCATTTTAAAATATTTTAAGAACATTTCCAACAAGTATTTCCAACAAGTGTTTTAAATAAGCATCTTCAATAAGTCTTTTAAGCAAATATTTTTCACAAGTCTTTCAAGAGAATATTTTTCACAAGTCTTTTAGTGAGTATTTTCAACAAGTCTCTTAGCAAGTATCTTTTACAAAGTCTCTTTTACCACACAATACTTTAATATTCTCTGTTGAATGCCCGCACAACCGCCTAAAATTACCGGCTCTTCTAATCCGGAACTTTTTATATAAATAGGGTTAGGTGTTTTATCTGTGACTTTATTTAAGATTTGTTCCATATAATTGTTACCACTTTTCATAACACCGCCGCCAAGAACAATTAAATCAGGATCAAACAGAGTATTCACATTAACTAATGCCATAGATAATTTATCTATAAATTCCTCTATCATATTCACTGCCCAGGAAACCTTTAACTCAGCATAACGAAATACATCCTGTGCTGTTATAGCGGCCAGCTCTTCTGTATTAAGACCGCTTTTTAATATTTCTTTTGCTCTTTCTCCTAATCCATAACCTCCAATGGTAGATTCCAAAGCACCAAAACCCGGATATCTATGTAATAAATCGTTTCTATCAAACATCCCATAACCTAACTCCCCGGCTCCATTGTGAGCACCCCGCAAAATACAACGATCCAGAATGATTCCCATACCAATGCCGGTTCCTATGTGAATGTAGATTAAGTTATCACTTTGGCGGCCATGACCAAACCAAAGTTCTCCAAGTGCCTCTAAATTAACATCGTTTTCCACAAGAACCGGATATGGGTATCTATCTTGAAGATATATACCAAGGGGAAGATTGTCCCATCCTAAACTAGGGGCAGCTAAAATCTTACTGTCTCGTACAACACCGGGAACACCTACAGATATTCCACGTAATATTCGATTTTTCACAAAAGGTAACATGTCATCAATTAAGGATTCCACCAGTTTAATACAATTATTACCTTTGCATTGATGATTATTAATGGTCTTAATTTCTAAAATGTTTCCTAATATATCGCAAAGAGCAACGGATGCCTTGGTACCACCGATGTCTACGGATATAATAACATTGTGAGTATTATCAATTTCAATTAACGGTCTTCTTCGTCCACCGCTAAATTCAAATTCTCCGGACATGCGCAAAAGTTTATCTTCCATTAGTTCATCAATGATACGAACAATGGTAGATAAATTAAGATTTAAATCAGAAGCTATGGCAGAACGGGATACTACGCCATTTTGCCGTACATATTCTAATATAGCTGTTCTATTAATATCTCGCATTTCTTTTGGAACGATGGATTTAAGTACAGACATAAAGTTCTCCTCATCAAGATTTCTGCATATTTTCTGCAATCAAAAACAGGAATATATCTTACAAATATTCATAGTTTATTAATAAAAATTATAATATAACTCTATTTAGAAGTCAAAGAAGAATCTTTTATTCCATTAACCCTTCCAAATCCTTATAAAAAGTAGGGTAGGATATATTCACACATTCAGCCCCTAGAATTTCAACGGGTCCCTCTGAAACAAGTCCGGCAATGGTAAAGGACATGGCAATTCGATGATCTAATTTACTATCAACAGCAGCTCCACGAAGAGGTAAGCCGCCATTAATGATCATACCATCTTCCGTTGCCATAATGTCTGCACCCATACGAGATAAATTATTTACCATAACGTCGATACGATTGGATTCTTTTACTTTTAGTTCTCCCGCATCTTTGATTATGGTCTGTCCTTTTGCGAAACATGCCATAATTGCAATAATGGGAATTTCATCGATTAAAGTAGGGATAATGGAACCGCCTATTTCAGTTCCTTTTAATTCGCTGTAACTTACTATAATGTCTCCAACAGCTTCTGTATCTGTGTTACGAATATTTTCAATCCTAATATCAGCACCCATTTGTTTGCACACACGAAGAATACCATCACGAGTAGGATTAATGCCCACGTTTTTTATTGTCAACTGAGAACCGGGCACGATTAATCCCGCTGCAATAAAGTATGCAGCAGAGGAGATGTCACCTGGTACTTCTATCTTCCCGGCTGTCAATTTGGGGTTTGGGCAAATCGTGGCAGTAGTATTACTGGCTTTTATGTCTGCACCAAGCATTTTTAACATAAGCTCCGTATGGTTTCTGGACACATTAGGTTCTGTGACGGAAGTAGGCCCGTCGGCATATAAGCCTGCTAACAGAACGGAGGATTTCACCTGGGCTGAGGCTACCGGTGAATTATAGTGGATCCCATGTAAAAGAGTATCCTTTCTTCCTAAAACATGAAGAGGAGCTAGACCTCCTCCAGGTATACTTTCTATGGTGGCGCCCATCTGAGATAAAGGAGTGATAATTCTTCCCATAGGACGTTTTTGTATGGAAGCATCTCCGGTAATTATAGTATCAAAGGTCTGACCGCTTAAGATACCGGACATAAGACGCATGGTAGTTCCGCTATTACCTACATCTAAGGTTTCTAAGGGCTGTCTTAAACCATGTAATCCTTTCCCACGTACAGTAACTTTATTCTCTTCAGGATCATTCTCTATGGTAATTCCCATTTGACGAAAGCAATGAATAGTGGATAAACAATCTCCTCCTTGCAGGAAATGAGTAATTTCTGTGGTACCTTCTGCTAAAGCACCAAGCATAACTGCTCTATGAGAAATGGATTTATCCCCTGGGACTATAATTTCACCCCGTAAGCTCTTTATTTTATTGGTCATATTAACTCCTATCTGCCATAAAAGGGCGGGCTATCTTTCATATATAGTATAACGATATTTCTTTAGCAATTCAACTGCCTTTATAAGTGCTATTTCTTCATAGAACTCAATACGGAGAACACCTTGCTGGAATTCTCGATTATGAATAATACCGATATTCTTTATACTGATTTGGTTAGAGGCTAATAAAGTGGCAACAGTAGCAATGGAACCGGCCTCGTCATAAATATCAATATAGATTTCATAGACATTTGACAATATACCCGAGGATTTATTGGGAATGGAGTCCCGGTATTCTCCGGCAGTATCAAATAAATTATAGATATACTTTTCGTTCTTCTTTTCCAAGGCATAATATATATCCTTTAAAGAAGTGATGTATTTATCTAGGAAATATTGAATGCTTCTTGTATTTGTTAAACAGATATCCTGCCACATAGTAGGAGAGGAGGAAGCAATACGGGTTATATCTTTAAAACCGCCTGCGGCCAGTGTCCTCATATTCTCCTCAGAATCGTCAGATTCTTTTACTAGATTTACAAGGCTTGTGGCTATTAAGTGGGGCAAATGACTAATGGCAGCAGTTATATTATCATGTTCCTTATAATCTAATATTAAAGGAATGGCACCTATGGATTGCACCAATTGATATAGAGTCTCTGTAGTGGCAGATGGTGTTTCATCGGTTGGTGTCAAGATATAGTAAGCATTTTCCAGTAATTTGCTGTGAGAGTTCTCATAACCTGTTTTTTCAGAACCGGCCATAGGATGTCCGCCTATGAAATTCTGCTTTAATCCTATGTCCTCAACTGCTTCATGAATATTGCTTTTAACACTGCCTACATCTGTAATGATACAGCTTGGTTTAATAATATCTTTTAATTGCTCTAAATATGTAATGTTGGATAGTACCGGAGCACATAAAAAGATAATATCACAGGAAGAGAAACCTTCCTTTAAATCCTTATAAACAAAATCCAATACATGATCCGCTAGAGCATCCTCCAACCCTTTTCCCATCCCGCCATTGGAATAATCATAGGATAGTAAAGTAAAAGTTGGATAAGTTTCTTTTATAGTCCGTGCAATTGACCCGCCAATTAATCCAAAGCCGATAAATCCAATTGTTAAATCATTCATCTTTTTCACCCATTGCATATCATAATGTTTTAGATATGTTACTTTGTCTGCATATGATATTACCATAAATATCGTTGAAAGAATCAGTTTAAAATATTCTATATATATATGTTCTTTCAACTTTGAAAGAATCAACTTAAAATATTCTTTCTATATGTTCTTTCAACTTTGAAAGAATCAACTTAAAATATTCTTTCTACATATATTCTTTCAACATATTAAAAATCAGTTTATGGCACTCTTTCTATACAATATTTTCTTTCAGCCTTGAAAGAATCATTAGATTTTAAAACTTCTTACCCATTAATTTTGCTAATGGTCTGATTTCTTCACATAACTCCTCAAATTGAGGGAAGGTAAGAGACTGTGGTCCATCAGATAAGGCACATGCCGGATTGGGGTGGGTTTCTATCATAAGCCCGTCTGCACCTGCTGCTATAGCACTCATGGTAAGGGGTTTTACATACTTTCTAACACCGGTAGCATGACTGGGATCTACAATAATGGGCAAATGGCTCTTATGCTTTATAACCGGAACAGCACTAATGTCTAAGGTGTTTCGTGTAGCTGTTTCAAAGGTACGGATTCCCCGCTCACATAATACAACATTAGGATTACCTTCCGCTATGATATATTCGGAGGCATTTAACCATTCATCAATGGTAGCAGAAAGCCCCCGTTTTAATAATACAGGAAGCCCTGTTTTTCCTGCTTCTTTTAATAAATAGAAGTTTTGCATGTTCCGGGCTCCAATTTGAAGCATATCTACATACTTTACTGCGGCTTCAATAGCTGCCAGACTGGTTACTTCACAAACAATAGCCAGCCCTGTTTCATCTTTGGCTTCTTTCATAAGCTTTAGTCCATCTTCTTCCAGTCCCTGAAAAGCATATGGAGAAGTTCTTGGCTTGTATGCGCCCCCTCTTAATATCTGGGCTCCGGCTTTTTGAATGGCTTTGGCAGTTTCCATTACCTGATCTTCGTTTTCCACAGCACAAGGCCCGGACATAATGATTAATTCATCTCCACCAATGGATGCATTTCCGACTTTGATAATAGAAGGCTCCGGATGAAATTTCTTATTAGCTAATTTATAACTTTCTGTAACGGGAACAACTTTATCCACATCTTCTGCAATTTCTAAGTTTTGATTCTGAAGTTTAGTTTTATCACCCACAACTCCAATGATTGTAACTTCTTTACCATCAGAAAGGTGAGCGGTCAGTCCATTTTCTTCAATGATACGAACAATATTTTGAACGGATTCCTTTTTTGCTCCCGGTTTCATAACAATAATCATAGTAACCTCGATTCTGGCGTTTTAACGCCTTAAAAATAAGCCAGTGGCTTTAAACAAAATTATTGTACAATGAAATTTTATATATGTCAACACTGTATTACTTTAAAGCGTTACGGTTTAAAGCGCTGATAAGCAGGAGTATTATAATAATTCGACAATATTATTAATATTATTAAAAAATTACTGATATTTTCTATGAGAATACATTAGTATTACAAAATAAAATGAAAATTATTTGTTAATCTCTTATATAACTATTGTAAAATCAGACATTTTTTAGTAAAATATAAACATGGATATTATATTTGGCGTGCAATCCATAATATTCAGTTAATAAGCAAGACAAAAATATTAAGTAATGGAGGAAAAAAGAATGAATGTTTACACTTCAGAAAAGATTCGAAATGTTGTATTGTTAGGCCACGGTGGCTGTGGCAAGACTACTTTAGTCGAAGCCATGGCCTACACAACCGGAATTACAAAGCGTCAAGGTAGAATTGAAGAGGGTAATACCATTAGTGATTATGATAAGGAAGAAGTAAAACGTCTTTTTTCAATTAGTACTACAGTAGTACCCATTATATGGGAAGATATTAAGATTAACATACTTGATACACCAGGATATTTTGACTTCGTTGGAGAAGTAGAAGAGGCAATGACAGCAGCAGATGCAGCAATAATCGTGGTATCTGCCAAATCAGGAGTAGAAGTTGGTACCAGAAAAGCCTGGGAGTGTTGTGAGAAACATAATATGCCAAGAATACTTTTTGTTACTGATATGGACGACGATAATGCAAGTTATCGAAAAGTTGTTGAAGAATTAACTGAACTTTATGGAAAGAAGATTGCACCATTTCACATACCAATTCGTGAAAATGAAAAATTTGTTGGATTTGTTAATGTAGTTAAGATGGGCGGCAGAAGATTTACTACCTTAGGACAATATGAAGAATGCCCGATTCCTGATTATTCTATGGAAAATCTGAATAAATTCCGTGAAACTTTGTTAGAAGCAGTTGCTGAAACAAGCGAAGAATTAATGGATAAATATTTTAATGGAGAGGAATTTACACAGGATGAAATTTCTCTTGCACTTAGAAATAATGTTATAGATGGCAGTGTAGTACCGGTTCTTATGGGATCCGGACTGAATGCACAAGGCCCTGTTATGCTGCTTCAAGCAATTGAAAAATATTTCCCGGCTCCAAATAAAAATGAAATTAAAGGATTAAATACGAAAACTAATCAGCCTTTTGAAGCAAATTATGATGAAAGTCTTCCTATGACTGCTCGAGTTTTTAAAACTATTGCAGATCCTTTCATTGGAAAGTTCTCGCTTATAAAGGTTTGTTCCGGAATCTTAAAATCAGATTCCAATATATATAATACAGAGAAGGATACGGAAGAAAAACTTTCTCGTCTTTATGTATTAAGAGGAAAAGAGCAAATTGAAGTAAATGAGCTTCATGCCGGTGATATAGGCGCTATTGGTAAATTATCCAACACGGTAACTGGTGATACCTTATCTACAAAGGCTGTACCTGTTGAATATGATAAATATGAGATGCCAAAACCATATACTTATCAACGTTTTATGACAAAGAATAAAGGGGATGATGATAAAGTTTCACAGGCATTGTCTAAGTTAATGGATGAAGACTTAACCTTAAAGATTGTAAATGATAAAGAAAACAGACAAACCTTACTTTACGGTATCGGCGATCAACAATTAGAAGTTACGGTAAGTAAATTACTATCCAAATATAAAGTAGAAATTGAAACTATGAAGCCTAAGGTTCCATTTAGAGAGACCCTTAGAAAGAAAGTCAGAATACAAGGTAAATATAAAAAGCAATCCGGCGGACATGGACAATATGGTGATGTTCACATTGAATTTGAACCATCCGGAGATTTAGAAAAGCCTTATGTATTCGAGGAGAAGGTATTTGGCGGTGCGGTTCCAAGGAACTATTTCCCGGCAGTTGAAAAAGGAATAGCTGAATGTGTTTTAAAAGGACCTGTTGCAGGATATCCGGTTGTTGGAGTAAAGGCAACCCTGGTAGATGGTTCCTACCATCCCGTAGACTCCTCCGAAATGGCATTTAAAATGGCAACCATTCAGGCATTCAAACAAGGCTTTATGGAGGCTTCACCAGTATTATTAGAGCCCATCGTTTCCTTAAAAGTAGTTGTGCCGGATAAATTTACCGGTGATGTAATGGGTGATTTGAATAAACGCCGTGGCAGGGTATTAGGTATGAACCCGCTTCATCACGGTGGTAAACAAGAAATTGTTGCGGACATTCCTTTATCTGAGATGTATGGATATTCAACAGATCTTCGCTCTATGACAGGCGGAGCCGGTGACTTCTCCTATGAATTCAACCGCTATGAGCAGGCACCATCTGATGTTCAGCAGAGAGCTATTGAAGAAAGTGCTAAGAATGGAGAGAATGGAGACTAATCAATCTCTTCATAATATAATTATAATAAATAAAAGCTGTTACAATTATATCACTATTGTAACAGCTTTTACATGTAACTAACCTTAATCATCTTATCTTTCTAATACGATTCTTTCGCAAAGATCATGATAGGATATTCCAATCGCTTTTGCTTCTTGTGGTAACAAGCTGGTTGGCGTCATTCCTGGCAATGTATTCGCCTCTAAGCAAAATGCATTGTTATGCTTATCTACAATAAAATCAATTCTTGAATAAAATCCTAACCTTAATGCATTGTGAACAGCTAGTGCTTTTTCTTTTAGTAAATTTGATATATCTTCTGAAATATTTGCAGGGCAAATTTCTTGTGTTAAGCCAACTTGATATTTGTTTTTATAATCATAAAAGCCAGACAAAGGCTTAATCTCAATTACTGGCAAAGCTATATTATTAAGAATGCCAACTGAGAACTCTCTTCCCTCAACTTTATCTTCAATAAGGATAAAGTCTTCATACTTTTTAGTCAATTCAATCGCACTATTTAATTGATTCGAATTTTCTACAATAGTAACACCCACACTAGAACCACAACTACAGGGTTTTACAACACAAGGATATTTTATATCATCAAGAGTATATTCTTTATTTAAACATATGTATTTCCAATCCGGCGTTAAAATATTATTTGCTCTTATTATCTTCTTAGACAAATCCTTATCCATTGCAAGAAGACTTCCAATATAATTCGTACCTGTATATCGAATTCCGTACACATCTAGTACTGCTTGTAACTGCCCGTTTTCACCAATTGAACCATGAAGTGCAAGAAAAACAATATCTGCTTTCTTACATATTTCAAGGACACCTTCGCCGATTAAACTACTTTTATTATTTACACTATTTTTGATTGATTCTAAATCCGGTTCATGTTCTGGCACGGAGTAAGAAAATCTATAATCTGATTTGTTATTTACATATACTGGAGAGAATGTCTTGTTATGTATTCCTAAATATAAATCAAGTAATTGAACATCGTGTCCTTTCTCAATTAAAGCATTTGATATTAACGTTCCCGAAGCAATCGAAACATCCCTCTCCGGACTAAGGCCTCCTACTAATACGACTATCTTCATACTACCTCCCATTGCACACCGCGTCTTCTTGCAGATGCGGCACTGCTACAAATCAGGGTGTGGATTATACATTTCAATAATTCAAACTATCCCCCTGGATTAATATAATTATGACAAAATCTATATATTAATAACCAATTTATGTTTTAAAATCATCATATTACTTTTTTACAAAAATATCAATACTAATCAAGCCCAATAAAACAGCCCATACCTTGTAAGGTGATACATTGAAGGAAGCTTTTTCAATACAGCATAAAGTAAGTGATTTTGTATCAAACTTAAAAGAGTAAAATAAAACAAACTTTTGAAAGGGAAAGACATGACTGAATTTTATGGCAAATATAAAAAGCGTTCCTATTTTGAGGGCTGGTATTTTAAGAATCAAAATGAAAGGGATACTATCTCGTTTATTCCGGCATTTCATGTTGATCAGAATCAAAATAAATCGGCATCTATTCAGGTGATTACAAATAATTCCTCCTATTATCTTACGTATCCAATCGATGAATTTTCAGTATCGGATAAAAGATTTGGTATACGAATAGGAAAGAATATGTTTACTGACAGAGGGCTCATTCTCGATATTAAAAGAAAAAATCTCACAATAAAAGGTAAGCTAAGCTATACTGCTTTTACACCGTTAAAATATGATATTATGGGACCATTTCGATATGTTCCCTTTATGCAATGCCGTCACAGCGTTTTCAGCCTTACACATAATGTAAATGGCATGATTGAAATGAATGGCAGAAGCATGAGTTTTTATCAAGGTATGGGGTATGTAGAGGGAGATCGGGGCACGGGTTTTCCAAGTGACTATCTTTGGACACAATGTAATTGGTATGATAGAGGGAATAATATAGTTATGGTATCCATAGCGAATATTCCCATAGCAAAATTCTCTTTTACAGGGTGTATCAGTGTTATATATTATGGCGGAAAAGAGTATCGACTTGCTACTTATTTAGGAGTAAAAATAAAAAAATATAATAAAAAAGAACTGTGGATACAGCAAGGCAAATATGATTTGTATGTACAATTGCTTGAAGAGAATGCTTATGGCTTAATGGCACCAGAGAAAGGGAAGATGATTCGTACTGTCCATGAAAGTATCAATTGTAAAATACGGTATCGTTTTATGATACAAGGTAATGTAGTTTTTGATTATACAGGCATTGGCAGCTTTGAAAATGGAGCTAGGAGGTAATAACTCAAACAAATAATTTTTATAAAATACGACCGGGTAATGAAGACAGTGCCGTTGGGCAAAGTCATTACGGTGGGAGGGATTAGAGATTATTTTGCAAAGGCGAATAATGCGGATTTTACGGATCCCATTACCGCAGGAATTTTTGTTTCTATTGCTGCATGGGCAAGTGTACAAAGAAACAATGATAAAACACCATATTGGAGAACACTTAAAGGGGACGGTGAGCTAAATCCCAAATATCCAGGCGGTGTTGAGGACCAAAAGGAAAAGCTTGAGGCAGAAGGACATAACATTATTCAGCGAGGAAGAAGCAACATCAGATATTATGTGAAGGATTATCAAGAGAGCTTATACGATCTAAACAATCCGGTAGAATCCAAGTTATAGGTGTGTAATGTACAGAATAGGAAGCATTGACTCAATGCTTCCTAAAATTTTTAAATTGTTTTTTCTATTATGAAAATACTAAAAATTTTAATTATATAACCAACATACATTAGTTTACTTTTTATTATTTTAGTGATATGATTCCAAGAAAAAGATAGTAGATTTATGTTATCGTCTGAAAATATCAAATCATTCGGAACATGGAGGTAAACATGATAATACCGGAACATGATAGGTTATTACAAGGAATAGAGTTAGTTAAAAACCAAAAAGGCTGCCTGAAAATATATTTTGGTTATGCAGCAGGAGTAGGTAAGACCTATGCAATGTTAGATGATGCAAGAGAACTGCAAAAGTATGGTGTAGATGTGGTAGCAGGTTATATAGAAGCCCATACCTGCCCGGAAACATTGCAGTATTAAAGTAAAGAAGAACAAGCTGATAAAATTACGCAATGCATGCACCCTGGGTTACTGTATACATAGATAAGGAAGAGAGTATTTTTTTAATACTTGATATTTAGGAGAGAGACTATGAATAGATTAAAATTAATATTACCAACACTGGAGTATAAAGAAAAGCTTTTGGATTATAAAAGAGAATTTATTGAGAATGGAGATAGCATGGATGGTACTGGTGGTTTAGGACGTACTAAATCATTTGAAGAGTGGTATCAGGCATTTCTTGATAATCTAAAAGAAGAAACGGTACAAGCCGGCATGGTTCCTGCAACTACCTATATGGCCATTTCTGCAGATGATGGCAGACTAATTGGTATGATAGATATTAGGCATCGATTAAACGACTATTTGTTTCACTATGGAGGCCATATAGGTTATAGTATTAGAAAATCAGAAAGGCAGCAGGGATATGCAACGGAAATGTTAGCATTAGCCTTAAAAGAATGTGCTAAATTAAATATGAATAAAGTTTTAATTACTTGCGATAAAGAAAATACAGCCTCTGCTAAGACCATGATAAATAATGGAGCCATATTGGAAAATGAAATACCGGAGGGAAATGGAATTACACAAAGATATTGGATTATTTTAAATAAAGATAATTAAAAAATATTCAATTATACCATATTTCTCTATACTCTTCCTATTAAAAAATAGTGACTATTAAGGAAAAGTAGGTTATACTTAGTTGCATGTATTTAAACCAGATAATCAGTATATATAATCTATATGCTAAGTCTAACAAAGAAAATTATCTTGATAAAGGTAGTTACTATAGATGGGATTTTTCTCCCAAAGGAGCTTAGGAAATGATAAAAGACTTTTTGCCAATTAGTAGAGAAGATATGGACATACGGGGATGGGAACAGTGTGATTTTGTGTTTATTTCGGGAGATGCTTATGTTGATCACCATTCTTTTGGACCTGCTATTATCAGCAGGGTGCTGGAAAGCTATGGATACAAAGTGGGAATTATTGCACAACCAGATTGGAAGAATAGCAAAAGTATAACTGTGCTGGGTACACCTAGGTTGGGATTTTTAGTAAGTGGTGGTAATATGGACACCATGGTAAACCATTATACCGTTGCTAAGAAACGAAGACATAAGGATTATTATTCACCAGGCGGAGAAATGGGCAAGAGACCGGACAGGGCTACTATTGTATATTGTAATTTGATTCGAAAAGTATATAAAGATATCCCTATTATTGTGGGGGGAATTGAAGGCAGTTTACGAAGACTGGGTCATTACGATTATTGGAGCGATAAAGTGAAACGGTCTATATTGCTGGATTCACAGGCTGATATTATCTCCTATGGCATGGGTGAACGTTCCATTGTTGAAATTGCGGAAGCGTTAGACAGCGGTATTGCAATTGGAGATATTACTTTTATAAATGGTACTGTTTATAAAGCCAAAGACCTATCTTCTGTATATGATGCCATTACCCTGCCATCTTTTCAAGAGATAACAGATAATAAAGAGAAATTTGCAAAAAGTTTTTATACACAATACTGTAATACGGATCCATATTCAGGACAACGATTAGTGGAGCAGTATAAAGAACATGAATATGTAGTGCAGAATCCGCCTGCAAAGCCTTTATCACAGGGGGAAATGGACCGGATTTATTCCCTGCCTTTTATGAGAGATTATCATCCTTCTTATGAAGAAAAAGGCGGCATTCCTGCAATTGAAGAACTAAAATTCAGCCTGGTTCATAATCGCGGATGTTTCGGCGGTTGTAATTTCTGTGCACTAACCTTTCATCAGGGTAGAATTATTCAAACCAGAAGTCATGAATCCATATTAGCAGAAGCAAACCAATTAATATGGGACAAGGACTTTAAAGGCTATATTAATGATGTTGGAGGCCCAACGGCAAATTTTAGATTCAAGGCATGTGAGAAACAAAATACCAAGGGAGCATGTATTAACAAACAGTGTTTGTTCCCGGCTCCATGTAAAAATCTAAAGATAAATCATGAAGATTATTTATCTTTATTAAAAAAGTTAAGGGAATTGCCAAAGGTGAAGAAAGTATTTATTCGCTCCGGGATTCGCTTTGATTATTTAATTAATGATAATGATGATACCTTCATTAATGAACTTTGTGAGAATCATATTAGCGGTCAGTTGAAAGTAGCTCCGGAACATATTAGTGATAGAGTGTTGGATTTAATGGGAAAACCAACGAATTCTGTGTACAAACGGTTTATTACCAAATACAAAAAGATTAATCAGGATATTGGAAAAAATCAATTTGTTGTACCTTATCTCATGTCTTCCCATCCCGGTTCAACTTTAAAAGAAGCTATTGAATTGGCAGAGTATATTAGAGATATTGGGTATATGCCGGAACAGGTGCAGGATTTTTACCCGACTCCATCCACTATTTCTACCTGCATGTATTATACCGGATTAGATCCTAGAACCATGAAGCAGGTATATGTGCCTAAAACACCTCACGAAAAAGCGATGCAAAGAGCATTGATTCAGTATCGTAACCCTAAAAATTATGATTTGGTTGTGGAGGCTCTTACTTTAGCTAATCGGACGGACTTAATCGGATTTGATAAAAAATGTTTAATCAGACCAAAGAATAATGGAAAATATGCATACGGGAATAAATCCGATAGCAAACACAATGGTGGTAATAAGCGGGGAAGTGAACATTCCGATAAAGGCAGCTCAAATAAAAAAGGTAAAGAAAGTAAATTTTCATCGGAGAGAAATATAAATAAGAATACTGACAAATACAAAAACAATAAGAGCAATGATGGGATGAAAAAGACAGGAAGAACAGCACAAAGGAAGAGTAAAGCTAAGACTATAACAAGGTAATCAGAATAAAAAATGAGAGAAGATGTTTTTCAAAATATTATCTCTCGTTTTTTATATACATAATCATTTAATTAATATATGAATAATGGCCCAACAGTATTTGTTATTTTATGGATAATATAAAAAGGAGGACTATATGAAAGTAGAAAAACAATCATTTGGTAAGACGGCGTCAGGAGAAGAAGCACTATTATATACTATTACAAATAAGAATGGCATGTCTGTTAATTTCACTGATTTTGGAGCAATTATTGTTAAAATTATAGTGCCGGACAGATGGGGTAAGTTAGAGGATGTAGTTCTGGGCTACGATGATTTAGCTTCTTATGAACACAACGAGCCGGGATATGGTTCCCTTATTGGCCGAAATGCCAACCGTATTAAAAACGCTGTAATCCACATAAATAATAAAACATATAATCTGGAAAAAAATGATGGACAGAATAACTTGCATGGTGGTTCTATCAGTTATAATAAATACATGTACAAAACGAAAGTATTATGTGAAGATAACTTAGCATCCATTGAATTTTTCAGAGTAAGCCCAGATATGGAGCAGGGTTTCCCGGGAGAACTTAAAGTAAGTATGACCTATACTTTAACGGATGATAATGAACTTATTCTTAAATATCATGCTGTTTCTAATCAGGATACAGTGGTTAATTTAACGAACCATTCTTATTTTAACTTATCCGGACACGGTTCTGGAACAGTATTAAATCAAAAAGTGAAGATTTTGGCAAATGAATTTACGCCTACAGACGATGAATTGATTCCTACCGGAGAAATAAGAGAGGTATCAGGCACTCCAATGGACTTTCAGACATTAAAATCAATAGGTCAGGATATATTTAAAGATTATATACCTTTAAAACAAGCAGGGGGTTACGATCATAATTATATACTTAATAATTATAAAAACAATCAGGGTAATACAGTAGAAAAAGCGGCTGAATTAATGGATGATAAAAGCGGCCGTGTTATGGAAGTATATACGGATATGCCGGGTATGCAACTTTATACTGGTAACTTTATTACGGGGACAGAAACCGGTAAAGAAGGTTTCGTTTATGAGAAACAAGGCGGAGTCTGCTTTGAAACTCAATATTATCCAAATTCCTGCAATACACCGAATTTTCCCTCCAGCATACGAAAGGCTGGGGAAACATATGACCATTGTACCATATTTAAGTTCTCAGTAAGTAAGTAAAAGAGTTATTGCGTTTATCATCACTATGCAGTATCTGTTCTGTAATAACAAAATTAGTCAATAAATTAATCAACGAAAATATAAATGCACCTCAAATCTTAGATAAATATATCTTAGTTTCAGGTGCATTTTTAAAGTGAAAAATCTCATATGAAAAGGAACCAGGCTGCTTAAAAGACTAATAAAAATAGTATGTCACAATGGGGCAGCCAACCTTTAAAACTGATATTAAAGTAATTAAAAACTGGATTACTTACATGCTTGGATAAATTCTTTAAAAAGGTTATCCGCATCTTCATTAATCTTAAATAAATGTTCCGGATGCCATTGAACACCTAAAAAGAACTTCTTTCGGGGATGATAAATTGCTTCGATTAAGGAATCAGTTGATTTACCGGCAGTCTTTAAACTAGGAGCTAAATCTTTAATTGCCTGATGATGAAAGCTATTTACCTGAATACAATCTTTTGGATTAATATTATGAAGTAAACTGCCTTTTTCTACGATAACATTATGTGATACCACTGAGTTACCGGAGGTTTGTGAGTGAGCAAGCTGTACAGGGGTTGAAAGCTGTGCTGAAATATCCTGATATAGAGTTCCTCCCAAGAATACATTCATAATTTGCATTCCCCGGCAGATACCAAGAACAGGCTTATTAGTGTCAATAAGGCTTGAAAATAAATCTTCCTCCATCTTATCCCGTTCCGGTACTACAACACCACATTGTGCCATGGTCTCTTCCTCATATCGGAAAGGACTAATGTCAGGTCCTCCCGTAAATAAAAATCCATCACAAATAGTTGCTGCTGTTTCTAAAGATTCTTTGTCTGTATGCAAAGGTAACATAATTGGAATGCCTCCGGATACATAAATAGCTTCCAAATAATTTGGACCAACCCAAATTCTGTTTTTTTCATAATCATACTGCGGTGTAAGACCGATAATAGGTTTCTTCATAATAGCCTCACTTTCTGCCATCTCTAATATTTAACCTCATCAGGGAAGCGGACTTGCCTGCTTTAGCAGGTGTTCAAGCTCCTGCTGAAATGCCACGTAATGGCAATGAGGTTATGAGCAAGTAGCGTAAGCGGATAAACTTGCCTGTGGGTAAGGGAATATCCGCTTTGACTTTCATAATGGAGTATGTCTCACTAAAGAACTACTTTATCCATATCTTTTCCCTTTTTAACGTACATTAACATATCTTTATCCAGCATGAGAAGTTGCATTTATGCTGCCAGTCTAATAAATGTTAAGGTATACACATTTTACCACGTTATTTTTCTATTTACTATATGTAGTTGAAAAAATATGTAACATATTGTTATACATTTTCACAGATAATTCCTAGTATCAATTTAAAAGTGATAAATCTATTTCGATAAATATAAAAACATATTGACATAAACTATTTGCATGTATATAATTAAGTTGAATTAATAAAGAACTATAAGAATGGGGGATATTATGTCAACTAATAAATATCAAATGTTTTCAGATGAAATGATACAAAAGCTTTTAAATGAAGCTATAGGAATTCAAAAAGGAGAAGGTGAAAAAATGAAGACAATAGTAGAAATTAAAAAAGAATATCTGGAATATTCTGCAGAACAGGCTGAAAAGTGTAAAAAGCAAATCCAAGTACTAAAACTGGATGATAAAGAAGACGAAGCTAATTTAGAAAAGGTAAAATTGAATATTTACGGTATTTTTGAAAGTTTAATAAATGCCAGTGCCAATAAGTTCTTATATCAGAAGAATATGGGGGCAGAAGATAAAACAGTTGGATTTTGCCAAGATTTTTTGGATTACTTTGATAAGATTCCTGAAAGCTGGAGAATAAATTATGAAAAAGCAAAAGAGTATAATGATGTAACTCAATGTGTTATTGAAGAAAATAAACTTTCTGTGGCAGAACATTTAAAAAATCACTTTACAGATATAATGAAGCAATTATACCAAGGCGCTAAAGTGCCAGAATCGAGGTTATTATGAATGTGGAAAATGTAAAGCTATTTAAGTGCCTGGGTGATAAATCAAGATTATCTATATTATCTAATTTGATTAACGAGCCTATGTACGTCGAATTGTTAGCGGAAAGATTGAATCTGACCCCTTCCACCGTTTCTTTTCACTTAAAGAAATTGGAGGAGGCCGGCTTAGTGCATTCTAAAAAAGAGCAATATTACATGATATATGAAATTGATGAACAGTTGTTGAATATGTCATTAATGGATTTTGTCCATCAGGAGAATTCGGAGGAGAAAAAACAACGGGAGAGAGAAGAAGAGTATAGGAACAAAGTAATCAACAGTTTCTTCCAATATGGAAAACTAAAGTCCATACCGGTTCAAAGAAAAAAAGCAAGAATTGTTTATGAAGAGATTTTAAAAGCCTTTGAACCAAATAGAAAATATACGGAACGAGAAGTAAATATTATCATTGCCGATTACCACGATGATTTTTGTACCATTCGAAGAGATATGATATCTGAGAATTTACTGGAGAGGGAAAGTAATATATATTGGGTAAAAGGCAATAATAATAAGAGTCCTCTTCAATATTATTTACTCTGACTGTATTCGAATTAACATTTATAAACATGTCATTCTGAGCCTAAAGGGCAAAGAATCTTTTAATGTGAGATTCTTTGCCCTTTAGGCTCAGAATTGCATATTATAATATAAATGCTGCAAAAGCTCTTTGTCTACTTGTCAATCTATAAAAGGTTCTGCTATAATAAAGAACAGAATTGGGAAATTTATCTGGAGGTTTAGGTTGAAAGAACAATTTTTCAACCGGCAATTTGTGCCGGTGCACAAAATTGCTTCGTTATTAAACGGTGCTAAAGCACAGGAATCGAGGTTGTAATGTTACAAAAATTTTATCCTAGCGAAATTGCAGATTCTGCATATGCCATTGATTATAAAAGTTTATACCAACAAGGTTATCGTGGTTTACTATTTGATATAGATAATACGTTAGTAGAACACGGTGCACCTGCTAACAAAAGAGCTATTGAACTGATTAGTAAGTTGAAAGAAATCGGCTTTCGAATTTGTTTGATATCCAATAATCAGGAAGAAAGGGTGTCCAGTTTTAACAAAGACATTAAAGTACATTATGTTTATGATGCTCACAAACCTTCCAGAAAAAATTATTATAAAGCAATGAAGTTAATGGGTACGAAACCTAGAAATACTGTATTTGTCGGAGATCAATTATTTACTGATGTGTACGGGGCAAACCGTGCCGGTATTAAAAGTTATTTTGTAAAGCCAATCGGCCCCAAAGAAGAGATACAAATTGTTTTAAAACGTTATTTAGAAAGAATCGTACTTTATTTCTATAGACGTCAAAAAAGATTAGAGGCAAATTAATTTGGTAAGAAACCAAGGATAGGAAAGTTAGGAAACATATATGAACAATATTATATTAATTGGTTTCATGGGCAGTGGTAAAACCAGTGTGGGAAGGCAGCTGGCCAAAAAGCTGCAATATACTTTCTGCGATACAGATGAGTTAATTGAGAAGGAAAATAAAAATAGTATACGAAATATATTTGCAGCATATGGGGAAGAATATTTTCGTAAATTAGAAACTGCCGCAATCAATGAATTATACGGAAACATGACAAGAACCGTTTTATCTACAGGAGGAGGTTTACCAATTACAGAAGGTAATGACCGCCTGTTAAGACGTTTAGGACATGTTATCTATTTAAAAGCTTCTCAAGAAACTTTAATGAAGCGATTACAAGGAGATACATCCAGGCCATTGCTTGGGGGAGAAAAAGCAGAAGAAAGGGTCTATAATCTTTTACAACAACGGACACCGATTTATGAAAAGACTGCACATTATTCAGTTACAACGGACCATAGAAAATTCTATGAAATTATTGATGAAATAATAGATTTATGCAATATTTAAATTAGATATTACTTTTAGTTATTAAGATATACATGAAGAAATATTGAATGCATAAAATATTATTACTTACTGATACATTACTGTATAAGAAATATAATATTTATATGCGGAAAGGGAAGATATGAAATTATTGGTAATTAACGGCCCTAATATTAATTTCCTGGGAATTAGAGAAAAAGAAGTTTACGGGAAGGAAAATTTTAATTATCTTTTAAAACTGTTAAAAGATAAAGGAGAAAAAGAATCTATTCTTATTGATACTTATCAAAGTAATTGTGAAGGGAAAATTATCAACAGAATTCAGGAAGCTTACTTTGATGGTACGGAAGGGATTATTATCAACCCGGGAGCATATACCCATTACAGTTACGCAATCCGTGATGCATTGGCTTCTATAGAGCTGCCCAAAATCGAAGTACATATCTCCAATGTGCATACGAGAGAAGAATTCAGACATGTTTCAGTAACCGCACCGGTATGTACAGGGCAGATAGTAGGACTAGGATTACAAGGATATATATTGGCAATTGATGCAATTAAGAATATTCTTAATGATAAGTAAATATAAGTAATTAATTTGATCTTTTAATTGTTTTTAGAGGTTTTATAATCGAGATAAGTATGAGATAATTCAAGTGAAAAGTCTTGTATTAATTTAAATAAAAAGTTATACACTTTTTAACATATTTTTTATGTTCTTATAAAAAAATAGTTGAAAAAAATTGTCGGATAATATAAACTATAGGTTAGTGAATTTAAGGAGGAATATCAAGTATGATATCAGCAGGCGATTTTAGAAATGGCTTAACAATTGAATTGGAGAATAACGTTTATCAGGTTATAGAGTTCCAACATGTAAAACCAGGTAAAGGTGCAGCCTTTGTTAGAACTAAATTAAGAAATATAAAGAATGGTGGAGTAATAGAAAAAACTTTTAGACCAACTGAAAAATGTCCGCAAGCTCATATTGAGCGTTCTGATATGCAATATTTATATTCAGATGGTGATTTATTTTACTTTATGGATACTACTACATTTGATCAAATAGCATTAAATGGAGATGCAGTTGGAGATACTTTAAAGTTTGTAAAAGAGAATGATATGGTTAAGATGCTTTCTCATAATAAACAAGTTTTTGCAATTGAGCCACCATTATTCGTAGAATTGGTTATTACTGAAACAGAGCCTGGCTTTAAAGGTGATACAGCAACAGGTGCTTCAAAACCAGCTATAGTTGAAACCGGCGCAACTGTTTATGTACCTTTATTTGTAGAACAAGGTGACAAGATCAGTATTGATACAAGAACTGGTGATTATTTAAAGAGAGTATAAGAAAAAGCATAATTTTGATTGTATGATAATGATACAAGCATAGTATGTGGTATGTTATAAAGAATTTATGAAACCCTTGAGCTATCAAGGGTTTTTCTGCAATATTAAAAAGCGTTAAAGCGCTAGAATCGAGGTTAGTATGAAGCATGTAACAGAGAGATTTATCAAATATGCAAAAATAGATACCCAATCTGTAGATGAAATGGACTCAGTTCCAAGCAGTGAAAAACAAAAGAATTTAGCAAAGGTCTTAGTAGAAGAATTGAAGGAGTTAGGTGCTTCTAATGTTCGTACAGATGAACATGGGTATGTATACGCCACGATACCTTCTAATACAGATAAAAAACTTCCCGTAATCGGCTTTATTGCTCATATGGATACGTCACCTGCCATTAGCGGCAAAGATGTGAATCCACAAATAATAAAGAACTATGACGGAGAAGACATTATATTAAATAAGGAACTTAAGATTACTTTAGAAACTTCTCAATATCCTGCAATCAAGCAATATGCCGGACAGGATGTAATTGTTACAGACGGCAACACCTTATTAGGTGCAGATGACAAAGCAGGGGTTGCTGAAATCATGGTTATGGTTGAAACTTTGCTCTCTAATCCTGATATTAAGCATGGAACGATTCAAATCGGTTTTACTCCCGATGAAGAAGTGGGAAGAGGTGTTGATTTCTTTGATGTAGAAGGTTTTGGAGCAGATTTTGCCTATACCGTAGACGGCGGGGAAATCGGAGAACTGGAATATGAGAACTTTAACGCAGCCGGTGCCAAGCTATTCATACAAGGAACCAGTATTCATCCCGGTTCTGCGAAGGACAAAATGATCAATGCCTTGTTACTTGCTATGGAGTTTCAAGGAATGCTTCCGGTGCAGGAAAATCCTATGTATACAGAAAAATACGAAGGATTCTATCTGCTGGAATCCTTAGAAGGCGGAATTGATTCTGCGAAGGCCTCTTACATTATCCGTGACCACGATAAAGTGAAATTCCAGCAGAAGAAAGATAATTTCTTAAAAATCGTAAATTATCTTAATGATAAATACGGAGAAGGAACTTTTAAAGCTATTATAAAAGACTCCTACTATAACATGAAAGAAAAAATTGAGCCACATTTTCATTTGATAGAGAATGCAAAAAAGGCAATGGAAGATGCAGGAGTTACACCAATTATTACACCAATTCGCGGTGGTACCGATGGTGCAAGATTATCTTATATGGGATTACCGTGTCCTAATATATGTACCGGCGGTCATAATTTTCACGGAAGATACGAGTATATACCTGTTCAGTCCATGGAGAAGGTAGTAGAAATATTACTTAATATTGTTGGTATATATGCTGAATAATTATTGAAATAGTGAATATTTATTAATAAATATACAATATTGTAAAAGAGCAAAGAAGCATTCATCTTTGCTCTTTTTGTAAATTTTCAAGAAGAAATAATATCCATATTTAAACCAAATTTAACAATGTCTTTGGAAAAGAAACATATGTCAACCTATACCAAACGAATGTCATTATTAAAAATACAAATGTCATTGGTGGTAAAACATATTTTTTATTTAGCAAATAAAAAGTTGTTAGAGAATGCTAATAAAAATCAAAAATACAATAGAATTTATAATGAAGTTCTATTTATAAGAAAATAAGAAAGTCAAGCAAAATAGAGGCATATAGAAGCTATATTAAAGAAATTTCTCGAAATATTACTATGGAAAATAAATTAAGCAGTCCCTTTTATTACTAAAAACTAAGTGGGTACACACAAATAATAGGAAATAATTATAATCAAATATAAATTAATTTCTAAAAATTCATTGATTTTTATTTTAAAGTGATATATTATAGACAACAACACGAAAAAATATACATTTCAATGGGAGAAAAACCATATTAACTGAAATGAAAAAAGTATATAGGAATAAGGATAAAAATAATAATTTATGAAATCTGTAAAAAGGATTTTATTTTAATAACAGCAATCCAGTAAATTGCGGAAAAGAGGTAGTCTATGAATAGTGATGCGGTAAAAACAGGGATGCAGCAAGCTCCACACAGATCTTTATTTAATGCGTTGGGATTAACCAAAGAAGAATTACAAAAACCGCTTATTGGTATTGTAAGTTCCTATAATGAAATCGTTCCTGGTCATATGAATCTTGATAAAATTGTGGAAGCCGTGAAATTAGGAGTGGCTATGGCTGGCGGTACACCAATTGTATTCCCTGCCATTGCAGTTTGTGATGGTATTGCCATGGGACATATTGGAATGAAATATTCTCTGGTTACCAGGGATTTAATAGCGGATTCTACGGAAGCAATGGCAATGGCACATGGATTTGATGCATTGGTTATGGTTCCAAACTGTGATAAAAATGTACCGGGGCTTTTAATGGCAGCTGCAAGAATTAATATTCCCACTATATTTGTAAGCGGAGGACCAATGTTAGCAGGACGTGTAAAAGGAGAGAAAACAAGCTTATCCAGTATGTTCGAAGCAGTTGGTGCCTATAGTGCAGGAAAGTTATCAGAAGAAGAAGTGGAAGAATATACTTGCAAAACATGTCCAACAGCAGGTTCTTGTTCCGGTATGTATACAGCAAATAGCATGAATTGCCTGACGGAGGCGTTAGGTATGGGGCTAAAAGGAAATGGAACCATTCCGGCAGTGTATTCCGAAAGAATCAGACTTGCAAAACATGCAGGTATGAAGATTATGGAGCTTTATGAAAGAAATATAAGGCCAAAAGACATTTTAACAAGAGATGCCTTCCTGAATGCTTTAACTGTTGACATGGCACTTGGATGTTCTACCAATAGTATGCTACATTTACCAGCAATTGCACATGAAGCTGGTGTTGATTTAAATGTAGATATTGCAAATGAAATCAGTGCTAAAACTCCAAACCTTTGCCATCTGGCGCCGGCAGGACATACCTATATGGAAGACTTAAATGAAGCCGGTGGTGTATATGCTGTTATGAATGAATTGAATAAGAAGCATTTATTACATACAGATTTAATTACGGCTACCGGTAAAACAGTAGGGGAGAATATAGATGGTTGCATTAATAAGGACACAGAAGTCATTCGTTCTATTGATAATCCATATAGCCAAACAGGTGGTATTGCGGTATTGAAAGGTAATCTGGCACCTGATTCCGGAGTGGTAAAACGTTCTGCAGTAGCTCCTGAGATGATGAAGCATGAAGGCCCTGCCAGAGTGTTTGATTGTGAAGAAGATGCAATACAGGCTATAAAAGGCGGTAAGATTGTTCCAGGGGATGTAGTGGTGATTCGTTATGAAGGTCCTAAAGGCGGCCCTGGTATGAGAGAAATGTTAAATCCTACTTCCGCTATTATTGGAATGGGATTGGGTTCTACCGTGGCATTAATCACCGACGGGCGTTTCTCCGGTGCCTCCCGTGGAGCAGCAATCGGTCATGTATCACCGGAAGCAGCAGTAGGAGGTCCAATTGCTTTAGTAGAAGAGGGAGATATCATTGAAATTGATATTAATGCCAATTCTTTGAATATGAAAGTTTCTGAAGAAGAATTAAAAGAACGAAGAGTAAAGTGGCAGCCAAGAGAACCAAAGATAAAAACCGGTTATTTAGCACGTTATGCCGCCATGGTTACCTCAGGCAATCGGGGAGCAATATTAGAAATTCCTACAATGAAATAAAAGATATATTTATATGGCAGGCCAGCTTCTATCAAGTAGAAGCCAGGATGCCATAGATTTTATGAAGATGAAATAAGAGGCGCTAAAGCGCTAGAATCGAGGTTAGAATGCAGTTAACAGGTTCTCAGATATTAGTGGAATGTTTAAAAGAACAGGGCGTCGATACAATCTTTGGCTATCCGGGAGGCTCTGTTTTAAACATATATGACGAATTATACAGACATCAAGATGAAATCAGACATATTTTAACTTCCCATGAGCAAGGTGCTTCTCATGCAGCAGATGGGTATGCCCGTTCTACCGGTAAAGTTGGTGTGTGTTTAGCCACCAGCGGACCAGGCGCTACCAATTTAGTGACTGGCATAGCAACAGCATATATGGATTCTGTTCCGATGGTTGCCATAACAGGTAATGTTTCTGTTAATTTATTGGGAAAAGACAGTTTTCAGGAAGTTGATATTGCAGGCATTACCATGCCTGTTACAAAACATAACTTTATTGTAAAAGATGTAAAGGAATTGGCAGTCACACTCCGAAGAGCCTTCAAGATTGCACAATCAGGAAGGCCGGGACCGGTTTTAGTGGATATCGCAAAAGATGTAACTGCCAATAAAACTGAATATACAAAGGTTCAGATTCAAAAGGTCGAGAAAAAAGCAGATACCATATTAGAAGAAGATATTCAAGCCGGATTAGAGATGATTGGGAATGCCAAAAGACCGGTTATCTTCCTAGGAGGTGGAGCTGTTATTTCCGATGCCGGAAATGAAGTAAAAGAATTCGTATCAAAAGTTCATGCTCCGGTTACAGATACCCTAATGGGTAAAGGTGCATTTGATGGAGAAGATCCTCTATACACAGGTATGTTAGGCATGCATGGAACGAAAGCGGCTAATTTAAGTGTAACTAAGTGTGATTTACTAATTACCATAGGTTCCAGATTCAGTGATAGAGTGACCGGAAATATATCAAAGTTCGCCAGAAATGCTAAAATACTTCAAATTGATGTAGATCCTGCAGAAATTAATAAAAATGTAAATATACATCAAAGCATCATTGGAGATGTGGGAGAAGTTCTGAAAAGATTAAATGAAAGATTAGAACAGCAAGACCATAAATCCTGGGTAAATCAGGTCTTGGAATTGAAAGAACAATTTCCGTTAATATATAATCCTGAAATCTTAACAGGACCTTATATTCTCGAAAAAATTTATGAACTGACGGGTGGAGATGCAATTATTACAACAGAAGTCGGTCAGCATCAGATGTGGGCAGCACAATTTATAAAATATAAGAAACCAAGAACCTTTATTACCTCAGGAGGTCTTGGAACAATGGGTTATGGCTTAGGAGCCTGTATTGGAGCTAAAGTCGGCAATCCGGATAAAACGGTTATTAATATAGCGGGAGACGGCTGCTTTAGAATGAATATGAATGAGATTGCAACTGCTACCCGTTACGATATACCTATTATTCAGATTGTATTTAACAATCATGTTTTAGGAATGGTAAGACAGTGGCAGACATTATTCTATGGTAAACGATATTCCCAGACTACCTTAAATGATAAAGTGGATTTTGTAAAGTTGGCAGAAGCTATGGGAGCAAAAGCCTATCGTATAACAAAAAAAGAAGAGGTAGAGGAGGTTTTAAAAGAAGCCATTTCTTTAAATACTCCCGTAGTGATTGAATGTCAAATAGAAAGTGACGATAAAGTTTGGCCTATGGTTGCACCGGGAGCGCCAATTGATGAAGTTCTTACGGAAGAAGATATGAAAGAAAAAAACACTGAAAGAAAAAAGGAATAATGAAATAGAAAAAGAAACATGAAATAAAAAGCACTGAAAGAAAAAAGGAACAATAAAATAAAAAAGAAACAATAAAATAAAAAAGAAAGAATGAAATAGAAAAGTAAAGAAACAGAAAGAATAAATATTAAAAGAGAAAAAAATAAATATAGAAATAAATATAAAACATAGAAAATAGAAATATAAATAGTACCAACATAGCATAGAATCAGTTAAAGATAAGCAAGATGAATTTGATTTGATAATTATGAAAATAAAATATATCAATAAATTTATACTTTTCTAATTCTACATAATACATGTTAAAGCGGTAATGATAAGAATTTTATACAAAAATTTATTAAATTTAATAATAAATGATAATCATCACCATATTGACTAAAATTTAACCAAGTACTATAATGGATTAAAGTGTTCAAGTGGTAAATAGGTAATGTAAAAAGCTTATAGATATAAAAGGAGGATATTCAAAATGGGAAGAGTTTATAATTTTTCAGCAGGTCCTGCAGTATTACCTGAGGAAGTACTGAGAGAAGCGGCAGAAGAAATGCTTGATTATAAGGGAACCGGCATGTCTGTTATGGAGATGAGCCATAGATCCAAAGCATTTGAAACTATTATTGAAGAGGCAGAACAAGATTTAAGAGACTTAATGAACATACCGGATAATTATAAGGTATTATTTTTACAAGGCGGTGCTTCGCAGCAATTTGCTATGATTCCTATGAACCTAATGAAGAATAAAGTAGCAGATTATATTATAACCGGCCAATGGGCAAAAAAAGCTTATGAGGAAGCTAAAAAGTATGGTAAAGCCAATGCAATTGCATCCTCAGCGGATGAAACTTTCTCCTATATTCCGGATTGTTCAGACCTTCCCATAAGTGAAGATGCAGATTATGTATACATATGTGAAAACAATACTATATATGGAACCAAATATAAAACCTTACCTAATACCAAGGGTAAAACTCTTATAGCCGACGTATCCTCCTGCTTCTTGTCAGAACCGGTTGATGTAACAAGGTACGGTATTATCTATGGTGGAGTTCAGAAAAATGTAGGTCCTGCCGGAGTTGTAATTGTTATTATCAGAGAAGACTTAATTACAGAAGATACTCTCCCTGGTACACCAACTATGTTACAGTACAAAATACACGCAGATAATAAATCATTATATAATACTCCTCCTGCATACGGAATCTATATCTGCGGCAAGGTATTTAAGTGGCTTAAGAGAAAAGGCGGTTTAACTGCTATGAAGGAATATAATGAAAAGAAAGCAGCTGTTCTTTATGACTACTTGGATCAAAGTAAATTATTTAAGGGAACTGTTAGAAAAGAAGACCGTTCCTTAATGAATGTACCTTTTGTTACCGGTAATGAAGAACTGGATGCTAAATTTGTAAAAGAAGCAAAGGCCGTAGGATTTGAGAACTTGAAAGGCCACAGAACCGTTGGTGGTATGCGTGCAAGTATCTACAATGCAATGCCAATAGAAGGTGTTGAAAAATTAGTGGAATTTATGAAGAATTTTGAAGCTGAAAATCTAAAATAAGATAGTGATGGAAAGGTACTAGAGCTATTAACAAAGGCGCCGATGCGCCGGAAAGAGGTTTGTTATGGTAAATTATAAATGCTTAAATCCTATAGCTGCTGTAGGTGTGGATTTATTCACCGATAATTATAAACAGGTAGATTCTGTAGAAGAAGCAGAAGCGGTTCTTCTTAGAAGTGCCTCCATGCATGAGATGGAACTTCCTGCTAATCTAAAAGCAATTGCCAGAGCCGGTGCGGGAGTAAATAATATTCCTCTTGATAAATGTGCGGAAAAGGGCATTGTTGTATTTAATACTCCTGGCGCCAATGCCAATGGTGTAAAAGAATTAGTGGTTGCTGGATTAATGCTGGCTTCCCGTGATGTGGTAGGAGGTATTAACTGGGTTCGTTCTGTTAAAGATGAACCGGATGTGGCAAAATTAGTGGAAAAAGGTAAATCTCAATTTGCAGGAAAAGAAATACTTGGGAAGAAACTTGGCGTTATCGGACTTGGTGCTATCGGTGTTTTAGTTGCTAATGCAGCAAATCGATTAGGTATGGAGGTATATGGATGTGACCCTTATCTTTCATTAGAACATGCATGGAATTTATCCAGGGACATTAAATATGTGAAAACAAGAGAAGAGATCTATCATAACTGTGATTATATTACTGTTCACGTTCCTTTATTACCGGATACCAAAGAAATGATTAATAAAGATACCATAGCCCTGATGAAAGATGGAGTTATTATTTTAAACTTTGCCAGAGATTTATTAGTAAATGATAATGATATAGAAACTGCCCTTAAGACTGGTAAAGTAAAATGCTATGTAACAGACTTTCCTAATGAAAAAACAGCAGGAATGGAAGGGGTTATAGCGATTCCCCACTTAGGTGCTTCAACAGAAGAATCCGAAGATAACTGCGCTGTTATGGCTGTAAAGCAGCTGAAAGAATATATGGAAACCGGAACTATCAGAAACTCTGTGAATTATCCTAATTGTGAAGCCGGACCATTGCCATCAGGCAAACGTATTACCATAAATCATAAAAACATACCTAATATGTTAACGCAGTTTACCGGTGTATTATCTTCTGAAAATATCAATATTTCTAATTTAATTAATAAGAGCAAAGGTGATTATGCTTATACTGTTATTGATCTTGAAGAAGAACTGTCGGATACCATTGAAGGAAAAATTAATGATATAAAGGGAGTTCTAAAGGTCAGAGTAATTTAACTTTATTCATGAATTAATACATAATTAAGGGGCTGTTGTAAAATGAATGCTTCATACCGAAAATGGATTGTAAAATCAGTCTGACTACTTATATCGGTATTTTTATTCTATTTTACACAGTCCCTTTCGTAAAGATTTGTATCTACTACCGTAACTTGCATTTTTCTAAATTTAGATAAAACAATATAAAAATAAGGAGAATATACCATGGCAAATATTAGACCTTTTCAATGTATAAGACCTAACGAAACAGTTGCAGGCAGGGTGGCTGCTTTACCTTATGATGTATATAATCGTGAGGAGGCAAAAGCAGAAGTAGAGAAGGAACCCCTATCCTTTCTTAAGATTGACAGGGCAGAAACACAGTTTGATGATAGTGTCGACATATATGATAATCGGGTGTACCAAAAAGCAAAAGATTTATTAGAGGAAAACATTGCAGAGGGTATTTTTATAGATGATACACAGGTGTGTTACTTTATATATGAATTAATAATGAAGGGAAGATCACAAACCGGTCTTGTAGCCTGTGCTTCCATAGATGATTACTTAAATAAGGTTATTAAGGAGCATGAGAAGACAAGGGAAGATAAAGAACTGGATAGAATTCGTCACGTAGATACCTGTAATGCCCAGACAGGACCAATTTTCCTGGCTTACCGTTCCAATAGTAAAATAAACGCTGTCATTGATGAAGTTAAAAAAACAAAGCCTTTATATAGTTTTACAGCCTTGGATGGAATTGTACATAATGTATGGAGAGTAGCTGATTTAGATAAGATTGGTGTCATTCAAAAAGAATTTTCTGCCATAAACAACATTTATATTGCAGATGGACATCATAGAGCAGCATCTGCGGTAAAGGTAGGGTTAAAAAGAAGAGATGCCTGTAAGGGGTATAATGGTACAGAAGAATTCAACTATTTTTTATCCGTGTTATTTCCGGAAGACCAGTTAATGATCTTACCTTATAACCGTGTTGTGAAAGACCTGAATGGACTTAACTCTAAAGAGTTTCTGGATAAAGTATCTGAAAACTTCCTTGTAGAAGAACCTGGTAATGAAGCCTGGGGTCCAGAGAATAAAGGCAGCTTTGGAATGTACCTTAAGGACAAATGGTATAAGTTAACAATGAAAAAAGTAATTAGTAATAATGATCCGGTAGAATCCCTGGATGTTTCTATATTGCAAAATTATCTTTTGACACCTATTTTAGGAATAGGCGATCCCCGGACGGATAAGAGAATTGATTTTATTGGGGGCATTCGTGGATTAGAAGAGCTGGAGAAAAGAGTAAAGGAAGATATGGCGGTTGCATTCTCTATGTATCCTACCGAAATTAATGAATTATTTGCCGTATCAGATGCAGGTAAATTAATGCCGCCAAAATCCACATGGTTTGAACCCAAATTAAGAAGTGGTTTATTTATACACAGAATATAATGAAGAACCTAATGATAAAATATTATGCAAGTTAACATAATTAGTAAAATGATTATGAGATTACCTGACTTGTCTACTTCTTCACCAAGCATGGAACGAATACAATATTACCATGCTTGGTAAAGAAGTTTTGCTATAAATTAAACTTAGAAAACAATATTATCTTATATAAATACATACTGTACCAGTGCCATATATAATGCTGTTCCCGCACCTATGCTTAAAAGAGTATTCTTTTTCCACAAATGTAAAAGGATAATTACTCCTACGGATATTATTTCCGGAAGACCAAAGGGAACAGCTGCAACGGATATATCTTTCAAACAGTAAACAACCAGCATTCCAATAGTAGCATATGGGAAGACTTTGCCAAGATAGGTTATGTACTTGGGTGTTTCTTTATGATCTGGAAATATAAGAAAAGGTAATATTCTAATAAAAATAGTGGTAATACTAATAATTCCAAAGAATAAAATAGATTGTTTAGTTGTAAATGTCATGCTAAATCCCTCCCTTCTATTTTCTTTTGTAATATGGTAACCAATAAAACGATTAGTATCATGGAGGGGATGATGAAGTTACCTGCTCCAAACAGTAATCTGCAAAGTATTGAAGAACCAACGCCGATAAGAACCGGTATGTGATTCTTTGCAGACCTCCATTGATCTACAAATATTACTACAAATAAAGCGGTAAGTACAAAGTCAATTCCTTTTGTATTAAAAGTAATGAAACCTCCTACAATACTACCTATTAAGGACCCTGTTACCCAGTATATGTGGTCTAATAAAGTTATAAAAAACATAAACCAACCTCTGTCTACTCCTTCCGGAGGCTGGGCAGAACATAGAATGGAAAAGGTTTCATCCGTCAACCCAAACATAAGATATGGTTTCTTTTTTTCCATCCCTTTAAACTTAGTTAACATGGCGATTCCATAAAACAAATGTCTTGCATTTACCATTAAGGTCATAAGACAAGTATATAAAGGATTAAAACCGGAGGCAATCAAGCTAATTGCAACAAATTGCATGGAACCGGCATAAATGAATAAACTTACTAAAACAACCCAAATACTTGAATATCCTTTATCATTCATCAGAATTCCAAAAGCTGTTCCCAGTACAAGATAACCCGTAAGAACAGGTATAGTATAAGGAAATGCTGATTTAAGTGCTTTCCATTTTGTGTTCATAAATATTGTCTCCTTTGTATATTCATTCATTAATAATAGTATAAATTAAACTATTCCGCAATATTAATTTAAGAAATAAAAATTTAGTTTATTAACGTACGTACGCTTTGCCTAATATAGGTTATTCAGACCATAGAGAGTAGGGGATGTTATATATTGCTTGTTCCATATAGAAATTCGATGGTTCTAATACGATAGTAATCGCTTAAAACATATTTAAAAATTGAGAACTCCTCGGCTTCGCCTCGTCAAACATCTCAATTTTTAAATATTGGCGCGATTTCTATCGTATAAGAACCATTAGCGAATTTCTCAAAGTCACTAGCAATATATAACATCCCCTA
>NZ_DAMAUC010000004.1:112706-250270 GCF_032079385.1 Anaerocolumna sp. | reverse complement strand
ATAAATTCCTCTTTTCTGCATTTCCCTCATCTGTAAATCAAATAAAATACCTCCGATTCCTTTTGAGCGAACGGATTCTTTTACTCCAATAGGGCCAAATCTGGCATCATTACCATCAATTTTTCGCATGCAATATCCAATTATTTGGTTTTCCTTATCCGTAGCAATTAAAATAGTATCTTCTGCTTCTCCATTACGAATGGCCTGTAAAATATTTCTTACCCAGCCGGCGTCAAATTCTCCTTCAACAAATTCCAATAATTTTTCCATATAGGATAATGAATATGTAATGAAACTGATTCCTTCTTCCTTTAACTGCACTATCATATCTTGAGTTTCTGGCGGTATACTATAGGAAAATAGGTTTTTTTGCATACTTACCGCATCTGTTCCTTTTACATAACCACTTTGTTCAAAAAAAGTCAACGCTTTTTCATATTTCAAATCCACTCCGGGGGTAAAATAATTCGGACTGTAAGCGCATAAGGTAATCTCTTTTACCTGCTCTTTCTTAAGACGTTTTTCCACTTCATTAAGCAGCGCTTTTCCATATCCTTTTCCTTGATACTGGGTTGCAACAAACATAATGCTGATCCAGCCTCTGTTTTCCTCAAGACCTCGTGTCAAATATGGATACCTTCTTTTAATTCCAAGGCAAAATCCTGCAACCTTATCCTCCACCAATAAAACAAGGGCAAGATTGGGATTAAAATTTTCATCCATTAAAACCTGCTGCAAAAATCTTTCTTCACTAATTGGATCAAAGATTAATGTTTCATTCCAGCCTGCAATAAGCTGCTCCATATATTCCTGTTTGTATGATTCTATTTTGTATTTTTCCATTATTTATTCCTACCCTGTTCTGCTTCGTATTGTTCTTCTTCTTTTAAAACCTGTTTTTCCATTACCTTGAAAAAAGGCAGGAACATGAAGAAGATAATCGCAATATTCATTAACGTGATAATTGGTGCTATAATATTAAACCCACTGCCAATAAAAGATGCCAATGGAGCAGGCATTGTCCATACCGTCATGGCAACAACAGCTGGAGTGATTCCTAATAAGCCAAGGATTACATTAAACACATAAAGTACAGCGAATCCAAGTACCCAGGGAACAAACATAAGTGGGTTTAGTACAACTGGCAGTCCATACATAACCGGTTCTGCAATATTGAAAATAGTTCCTGGAAGAGATAGTTTTCCTAATACTTTAAAACGTTTTACCTTGCTCATAGTACAAAGAAGTGCTATTGGAAATACAGAACATCTTACATAAAAATTAATCCATTGTTCAGTAAACATATATGGTATTTCCTGATGTGCCGCAAAGGCATTAATATTATCAGTGATCATTGTAGTCCAAACCGGCTGCATAACAGAGGAAACAATATTTGACCCATGTAATCCTACAAACCATAGGATTCTATCTAAAACAAAACCAATTCCCTGTGCAATGGGTCCGCTTCCACCTACTACCAGATATGCCGTAGCCTTATTTAACATACTTAGGAAGTCAAAATCTCCCAACCCCTGCCCAATCAAGGTACACAATATAATAACTGCACATACCGGAATCATACTGGTGAATGCCGATGCTATCATTGGTGGTACTGCTTCCGGCATCTTAATGGTAATTTTTCTTCCAATGAGAAGTCTGTAAATTTCTACTGCAAAAATACTAATTAGTAATCCACCAAATAAACTCGGAGAACCCAATATATATGCCGGCCAGTCAAAATTTGCACTAAGTTGTGAAAAATCAATAAAGCTAAGAAATGCAATCATAGCCACAACTGCCGATGCCACCGCAGTAACATTGGAATCTTTCTTGTTATAATAATCTCCAAGAAAGTAACCATTCAACATAGCTGCAATCAATGCCAATAAATTAATTGTGACAAAAACAATCTGAAGCAGCCATGGTCTGCATGGAGTAATCACGCTATCAATAGCTTTTGCTACACCAGGCATATTTAATCCGGTTTCTCCAGCGAACAATCCGCTTAGATTTAAAATAAGGGTTGCTGTAGCACCTAATACCATATACGGCATCAATGTTATAAAAGTCCTCTGTAATGCTTCGAGATATCGTACCTGCGACAGTCTTAACAGGGGTGGTGCTATCTTTTGTTCAATAAAATCTGTACTTCTTTCCAAAACCGTTTTCCTTGCTTGAGTTTCCATAATAGAATACCTTCCCTTTCTAACTTCTCTCTTTATTCTGTTTTACACATTATACAATAAGTTATATTCCTTTTCAATACTTTTCTCATTTCTTTTGAGAAATTTCTCATTATTTTGTTTTTTACATATGATGTTAATTTACCATTTTGTTTTTCTGTATGATATGATATAATTTTTACAGTTAAACATTATGTTATTATATGGAGAAATTTATATGAACCCTATGGAATTAATTAATCTACATGAATCAGAATTTACAAAATCAGATGAGAAAATAAAATTATTTGTTATGAATAATCCAGACTATATATCCTCTTACCCTATTGTTGATGTTGCTGCTAAAGCGGGCGTGTCAAAATCTGCCTTACTGCGTTTTTGCAAAAAATTAGGCTATAATGGATATTCTGAATTTAAATACGAGGTTTCTAAGTATCTCCTATCTGGCAGATTTAAAAATCCAACTGTTATTAAATCTAATATGGATATTGTTGAAAATTATATAAGTTGTATACAAAAGCTTCCGGCCTATATAAATGAAGACAGCCTTATTTCTTTTAGTAATTATATTCGTAATGCTTCCCGCATACGAATTTTTGGTCTTCATGAAAGCGGCCTGTCTGCCACTTATTTCACATATCGCCTTGCTTCTTTGGGAATTGATTCCGAAGCAATAATTCATAGCGGTATCTTTAGTGAAAAAGCCTCTTTTTCTACAACTTCTGATTTTAATATTTTTATATCTGTATCTGGTACAACCGATTGTATTACAGCAGCCGCAAAGACTTCTTTTGACCGGGATACTCCCTGTGCAATCATTACTCAAAATAGCAAGGCTAAGTATTCCAATAAATATGATTGCTTTATTTCCATTCCTTCTCTTAATTTGGACAAGAACCAGCTGTTCCTTGACTCACAGGCCATTATATTCATTACTATCGATTTGATTATTAATAAATTATCAAAATTACTTTAACTTTATTACTTTAATAAAATTATTTTCTATTCCACAAGACCCTGGCAAATATTTTACAAAACCCTAGCAAATATTTCATAGGGGCTTACTGGCTGTGTTATTATCAGTAAAAACTTTTGTGAAAATTTTTATAAAAAGCCTTTTAATATTTTTTAATATTTTATTTTAATATTATTTAGTATTTTATTACTTTACTCTTTTAATTTAGTACCTATTGACATTAATCCTCTTTCTTGTTATTCTAACTTGGAAAAAGTAAATATAAAATTTAGTTTTCTAGGGTTCCGTAATAGAATTATTAGTCTGGTCCAAGAGAAAACGCACAGTCTTATAGACTGTGTACACGGTGGGATAAAAGCCTAGGAGTTTATTTGAATACTCCTAGGCTTATTTTTTGTTCATATGAAGGAGGAAATAAAATGTTAGGATTACTAATTACAACAATTTTGACAAGCGCTGCAGACAGCCTTAACCCAATTGCTATAACACAGCAATTTGTCTTGCAGGGCATGGTAAAAAAGCCAAAGCATATTTGGTTTTTTATTATACCAACCGGGGTTACAAACTTGATTGGTGGATTTTTGGCATACTTTGGCCTAATCACCTTCGTAAGTGATTTTTTGGGCAAGCTTATGAATGAATATGGGCAAATGCTGTATACGTTTGAACTGATACTAGGCATTGTTTTTCTTATTGCCCTTTTTCATTTGATTCATAATACTAAGATTGAATCACTTAAAAGCCAAATTTTATCCTTGAATTCTGGTGATAACAAGAAAAATGATGAAACAGAAACCGCAGGTAAAATAAAATCTGTATCTCCAACGGCCTTACTGGCATTAGGTATATGCGCAACTATTTCAGAATTGACAACTGCCTTGCCATATTTTGCGTTTTTGGCCGTCCTCTTTAATTACCAACTTTCATTTATACAAGTGGCATTCATACTTGTTGTTTATAATACCATCTACACATCACCATTGTTGATTTTATACTTTGTTTATATCAAATCCCAAGATAAGTTTGATCGTCTTTATACGATTATAAAAGCAAAGATTACCAAATGGTCAAATATAATCGCGCCTACTGCCGTTGGCCTTATTGGCTGCTTGATGGTCTATCATTCTGTGTCACTTTTATTAAAATAATCGATTAGTACTAAAACCCATGGTATAAGTGGCTTATTGCAGGCTGTCCATATTTCATGCTTACGAACTGAAGTAAGGCCTGCTTATTCCAAGCCTTGTTACCTACTTATAAAATCCGAACTTTCGAAAAGTCCTGTCGGCAGATAACTTGGGTGGGAATCATTACCGCTAATGCTGTAATTGTTTTTGTCTCAATTATACCCATTGTGATATACCACGAAAAGAACAGACGAATAGTATAAGCATTTTAAGCGGCAACGGTAACTAAAGGTATCACACACTACACTTTGTTTCGGGAAGTCGTGTGCTAAGGGGCGAGGCACTTGGGAATTCCCGTCAACAAAACAGGCTGCATATTCCCATTGAGGGAACATACAGCCCTTTTGTTGTCAGCAGCCCCTTTCTGGTTCTGCGTTTAGTTTCTTGTAAATTGACCTAAACTATAGTGCAAACATAATAAATAATATTATATATGTTTTTTTGATATCTCTATTCACTAATAAGTAAGTGGCACCTAATAAAAAACCCAATACCATTACTTCTAATCCAACCAATATACTATTTTGGGTAAATGCATGTGCTAATCCCCATGTAATTCCACAAATTACCTGCTTATATTACAAAAAACCACCCAGTGTCTCTCAATTCCCCCACTGTTAATCGTTTAATGAAAAAATCCTTTAAAGGCAGCAGAAGATGGCTTTAAAGGATTTTTTCATTATTGCTGCCCAATACTTCTCTTCTATCGAATCGTTCATGAAGACTACTATATCTTTATGAGCCGCTAATAACTGCATCTTTGCGAATACCAACATCCCCCAAATAAATCGAACCTTTATCTGTCTTATCGAAAATGAAGCTGATTTGGCTAATCTGCTCAGGCTGGAAAGATGGATTGACTGTTTTGAAATCGGCAAGCGGGAAAGTAAAGTTTTGGAATATAGGCTCCCTTGCAGGCAGTAGTGATGAAAACGGCCACTTAACAATATTTCCCTTTAACATAGGCAATAAGCCAGCTACACTGCTTAAAGCCAGGGATGCCGTATTGCCGTTCTTATCCGCTACCTGAACAGTTAAATCGACGATCCCTTCCTGTATGCCTGATTTCTTCTTCTCCCGGTCAGCCATTGAAAAAACAATAGAGCTCCTTGGATTTGCGGCAATACCAGTGTCAGGTAAAACAATCGTATAACTGGGAAGCTCTCCAGCGGTTGTACGATCCCATTCAAGCCGGGCGGCACTGTACAATCCATCGGCATATTTCATCTTGACCTTTTCTTCCGTCCATTCCTTCAATGCATTTCCAACCAAGCGCCCACCACTTATTGTGGTGGTAGACAAATCAATATCCTCATCAAAGTTTGTGATCAGCGTTGTGTTGCTATCCCAATAATTTCCGATGTACATCGTGTCTGGAAGCCACTCTCTGGCGTAACCAATGTCCTGGAATATGCTTCTGTATTGAGCTTGTTCATGCAAAGTGGCTTCCAGAAAGGAAGAGATGAGCACCTTCGCTACTTGCAATTGTTCCTCTTGGGGCAAAAGCTGAGCTGTATTATAGAGCTTGTTGGCAAGACCAATGCTGTCTCCTCTGCCCCATTCCGTATTAAACTGTCCGTGGTTGGCACCATACACATAGACCGATGCTTTGAAGTGAGGACTTTTGTCTGTAAAGCTGATTCGACTGTATTGGCTTTCGCTGTCAAAGGAACTGACATCCATATCGTGGGAGCCATGAATGGTCAGATAGCTGATATCATTCAACTGGGTAGGCTGATCAGCAGGCTTGTATTGGCCATCCGTGCCGGCAATAGAAACAATGGATCGAATGCCAAAGTTATAGTCAAATTTTATATTGCCATCCTCTGGAGATGCAGACAGCTTGTTGTATGCTGCAGCTACTGTCACCGCCTCACCACCACGGGAATGACCAATCAACGATATCCGGTTCATATCCACTTTATTGAAGAACGGATTGTCCCTTGTACTGTTCCATTCCTCCCATACCTTTAAATGCTCCAGCATAAGCCAGCCTCGAGCTGAATTTTCATTTTTTAGTACTTTCAGCATTAACAAGTCATCATAGGGTGAAGTATTCAAGAAGTTCTCATCAATAGAGACAAAAATATAACCTTTGCTGGCAAGCAAATTGCCTAAATAAGCATATCCAGGGTCTGAATAGTCAGTAGCCAGGTGATTGCCGTGAACAGCAATCACTAAAGGAAATGGACCCTTTCCATGGGGATACCAAATCAGCCCATTAAGCGCCATCTGATCTGGCCCGAATCCAAATGTATTTGTGCGGATGGAGGACCAATTTTTCACAAAGGACGATCCGTCCACTGACTTCGTGATCAGTGAATTCTCGGCATTGAATTCCTTTCGATAGCTGTTGGCACTTCCGTATGTCAATGTCTTGACTTGATAAGAACCCGGTTCTGCTGGATTAGCCATCGCAGTCAGATAACCGTCGACCGCCTTCATGACCTGTAGCCGGTAAGGTTTTGGCAATTCACCATTGCCATTGCCAAACAGCCAAATACCCCCTAAAAAAATGCAGATTAAGGCCAAGCCTGCCGTTATACCGGACATTATTCTGGACACTTTGCTTGCCTTGCTATATTGACCGGTTATCCAGCGAAAAATTAACATCCCCAGTAAGGAGAAGGATACGATGGTGAATATAGAAATAATAAACATTAACGGCAAAGGACCAATAAAGCAGATAATCAGGATACAGAGAGAAGTAAGAGCAAGCCATATGTAGCGGGTGGGTATTTTCTTCGTCCAATGAAGCAGCAGGGCTATTACACCAGCCAGCAGCATCATAACCAGCAGAAATATAGCGATTCCAACGAGGTAAGGTACTGTTCCATGTGATCCGATTATGTTATACCCTTGCACGAAATATAACAACAAAGCTATAATTCCTAATGCAAGGGATGCTCCTTTCCATCCAGGAGAAAGCCGTGCCGGATGTTTCGGAAAATTAGCAATACGAGATAATTTGAATTTTCTCTTTTTCTTTTCTTGCAACGCCGGCTCCGGCACAAAATTCTTTCTTTTATTTTGATTTTCTGACATAGAATACCTTCTTTCTTTTTGGTTTTGTCTAGCCTGAATACTTCTGCAAATAAGTCCGAATCTTAGAAACACTTCCTCAATTATGCCCTTTAGACACTGCTGCATTGGATACCCCCACATAAGCAGCTACATTCCCTTGAGTGAAAAAACAATTTACTACCTCAGCTTTTTATTTATAATAAAAAAACTTCCAGTGCCAGTCCAACAAACAAATCACTAGGATAGGTTGCGTTTGAACAAGGCACACGCCGCGAAGGCTCAATCGGAAGTTTTTCCGCCTTTTATAGTAACCGTTTTGACCTCCGGTGTTTTAGTTGGTTCGGGCGCCGGTATATTGGTTGGCTCTAAAACCGGTGCTTCTGTTGGTTCCGTAGTCGAAGTGAGGTCCGCTGTATCGCCATTTTTCCCACATGATGACAGTGCCAGCATGGCGATAAGAATAATAAAACTAATTTGTTTTCGCATATTTAATATCTCCTTATATATGGTATTTTTCACGCAAATACCGCAGGGCGAGCTTTTACGGACAATACTTTTATATCATGCATTATCTGTTGCATTTGTAAACAGTAAAATATAGGATTCTTAATAACTACTCGTTCCCATATCTTACTTCCATTCCTTCCATAAATCTGGCTGGAATCCAACCGTTGCCTGCTTTCCATTTCTGACAATTGGTGTCTTTAGCAACTTCTGATTTTCCAATAGCTTCTCATCTTTATCTTCAGCAGCAATATACTTGATAAGTGCCCAGGCATCCTTGTCCTTACAGTTTTCATCCAGCATCTTATCAAGACCCCCCACAGCTTGCTTTACGCTGTTATACTCACCCTTGCTCATGGCTTTTTCCTTCATATCAATGAACTGATACTTGATGTTTCGCTCTTTAAAATATCGCATGGCCTTCTTCGTGTCAAAGCACTTGTTTGTGCCAAAAATCTGTATATTCATAATCCCTCCTGATCTTCAATTCTTGCTGGGATGACCATATGCATCGTTATTCTCATATCATTCTGCATCGGCTCAGCAGGTATTATTTCCCCCTTGCCCAGAACATTTAAATTGCTGATGCGCAGAAACTCTATGACATCCAGTAATTTTCTTCTTTGCATAAAGAATATCATAAAATTAACTTTAACTTTATAATCGCAAAACATAGTAAAACTTCCACATTAAATCTTAAGTAGCTTTTTCATATTCTTCTTAGTATCAAAGTTTTTCTTCTAACTCAACCATTATATCATATAGACCATCTAATGGGATAGTCATATCATAAGCCTAAATCCCTCTGTATCGGATATCTTCAGATCAGTTGCCAATTATAAACGTTGCTATAAATATAAAAATATTCAAATGAAAATAGCCCATAATAAATTACTACGGACTATTTCCTAAAATAACTGTATATTATATATTGAATATAGATTTTATATAGATGATGCCTCTTTTTCAAAACAAATTATATATCCTTATTTCAATACCTCTGCTATTATTTATATATAATATCATAATATACCTGGTTCTTTTCCATTTCTACTTTTGCATAGGATATATTTATTTTACTATTTTAACTCTATTTGAAATATCTTCTTTTTCTTTCTCAGCTGGATGAGATCCAATTCCACCAAAAGGCATTTGCGCATTTAAAATATAGTTCTCTGGTAGCTCAAACAGTTCTCTAACCATCTTATCTATAATTGGATTATAATGTTGAAGTGAAGCACCTATTCCTAACTCTCTTAATCCACTCCAGATACTTAATTGCAGCATTCCAGATGATTGAATAGCCCAACCTGGAAATCTATCTGCATATAATGCAAATTGGCTTTGAAGGTTTTTGACAACATCCTCATCGTAGAAATAAAGTATTGTTCCATAACCATTTTTAAAGCTATCAATTTTTTCTCTTGGAACCATACCTTCGAATACATCATAAATATTATCCCACAATTGATTCTGCTTTTCTCCTGTTACAACTACAACTCTTGAACTTTTCATATTAAAAGCATCGGGAACTAATTCTGTAGCTTTCTCTACTAAATCAAATACCTTTGCTTCCTCTACTGGTAAGTTTTTATTAATATCGTAATATGATCTTCTTTCTTTTAATGATTCTAAAATTTTCATAATTCTTTTTCCTCCATAATCATAAATTTATTTTATTCTTTATTATTATCTTAATACTCAACTTTTTCCTTTAAAAAGCTTCCATTTCTTAATTCCCTAAATGCTAAATCTAGTTCTTCTTTACTATTCATTACTATAGGTCCGCCCCAATATACCGGTTCCTCTAATTTCTCTGAACTTATAAATAAAATCTGTATATCATCTTGAAGAGACTCTATATCCAGTGAACTTCCATTGGTTAACTTAACTGCTGTCTTCTCACTTATGGTTTCGCCTGCTACCTTAGCATCACCGGATAATAAAAATACCATTACTGATTTATCTGCATCCGTTTCAATAGTAAATTTATTATTTGCATCTAGCATTATATGATAATAATCTAGGGGTAAATATTTCCCTGTGAAACCTTTATGTTCTTTATATTCTCCACTTATAAGTCTTAAAATTCCACCATCAATAGGAATTTCTTTTATTTCTTCTTTCTTTATACTATAATATTCTGGTGGAGCCATTTTATATTTTTGGGGCATATTTAGCCAAAGTTGAACTCCAAGAAGTTTATCAGAAGCAGGCAGCTTTTCTTCATGTAATATTCCAGACCCCGCTGTCATCCATTGTACTTCTCCATCTGTTATCCCATCTTCATTTCCTAGACTATCTTTATGAACCATATTTCCATTAACTACAAGACTTATGGTTTCTATTCCTCTATGAGGATGCATTGGAAAACCTGCTACATATTCTTCAGGATTTGTGCTTTCAAAAGAGTCTAGCATTAATATAGGATCGAAGGTCTCAACTGTAGTATTTCCCAAAACTCTAACTAAACTAACTCCTGCTCCATCTGTAGTTTTAAATCCTTTAATCTTATCCTTTACTTTTCTTTCCATCTTTGATACCTCCAAATATTTTCATATAATTTAATATTTGTTCCTGTTCTTCTTTGCTCCAGATACTTATCATAGAAATGATAATTGCTTCATTTTCTGGATATACAATATCCATAAGTTCTCTACCCTTTTGTGTAATATGGAGTATGACTCTTCTCTTGTCGTTCCGATCATTTCTTTTCTCTAAGAAACCTTCCTTCTCCAAGTTCTTCACTATAACAGGGATGGTTCCACTAGTACTTAATATTTTATCCTGAACCTCTCCTATCGTTAGATCTCCCTTATGATAAAGGGCTTCTAATACAGCAAACTGACCACTGGTTAATCCATATTTTATATAAATTTTATTAGTAGCTCTATTTATCTTGTTTAAAGCTCTGTTCATTCCTATAAATATTTTAAGTTCTGTCTTATTCATAATTTCACCTTTTTAAATAATTTAATTATGCTTGATATCTCTAGTTAGATATAACTTACTCTAATTAGAGGTATTTGTCAAGGCCTTTTTTAAACTTTAAATAAAAGTTAAATTCTGCACTTAGTCCAGAAGAATATAAAAACACAAAAAAATAAAGCATCTACAACAATACTGTTAATTTAAGATGCTCCATTAAAGGTTTTTTTGCTGAGTAGTTGCCCTCTTCTAAGACAACTTCTTTAGTACCCAGATTATCGTTTAAATTACTCTTATTTGGTCAACCGTTTTTTATTGCTCATATAATTCGAAATTAGTATAGTAAGACCTATTAATAATAATAATATAGCAGCCAAAAGCATTCCTATTGCAACTTTATCTACATATTTACCTATAGATAATTTAAAAATACCACTAATAATTCCAGCAATAAATAATAAATTAGAAATAATATTATCGAGCGATATAATATTCTTTATTGAAATAGAAATAATGTTTTTTATATATTTCCAATCATAATTTCCATCAAACCAAACAAACTTTCCTAGTAGCAATGCAAACCACTTTAATGTAATAGTAAAATTGGTAAACTCAGTATAATTCTTTTTTAGATTTATTACAAATGGACTTACTTCTTTAATATTGCTATAAAAAGATAAAGTTGCACTATATATAATCGCTACCATTAATGCTGTCATAAAAGAATTAAGTATTAAATCCATAAAAGCTTCTCGATTGTTCAAATACCCCTTTAACCTTCTCTGATTTAAATTTTCATTAACTTTTTCTCCCACACATTCTTTTTTAAGTAATTTATCATATAAGAAAGTAAATGTTTTCTTTAAGAATAAGCCTATAAAAAGCATCGATAGCGCCAAAGGTAAGCCCGTTTCAACTATATTTTTCGGAAAAAGTTTAAAAAAATTAATATAATTTAAACCCGCATCACAAAGTATTATATAATAAAGTATCAATAATGTAATACTTTTAATAATATGTGCTAAGATTTCCTCCATATATTGCTTTTTAGAATTTGTTTTTATTTTTTGCATATATTTTATACTAAAGCTTGCTATTACTAAAGTTAAAAGAAATCCTATAAATTCTAAACCCATATTCAACTTCTCCATACATTATAATAATCTTTCTTATTTACTTTTTTCTCATACCCATACGAGTACATTAATATTCTTGACCACTATATACTGCCGTTAAACTCAGTTATTTCTCATTCGGAAATGTATTAGGATTATCAAAATCTATCATACAACACTTTCCTCATCTTTCATTATTATATAAACAAATAGAACCTCCGTTGCGGAAGCTCTATCTATTATAATTTGTGAAATGATATGTTTTATTGTTTTTTAATATTCTTTTCCAATTCATGCGATCCTTCAATATTCTTAAAATATATACCGTTTGCTTTTCATTATCTATAATATAAAATAACAAATACGACTCAAAAACCTTTTTATGTATGGTGTAGCCCCTATATTTAATACCAGAATCTGAAAATTTCAAAGGAAACACTCCTGTATTGCTTACTTCTTTGTTCAGATTACCATATAGTTTTTCGGCTGCACCTGGATCCCCTAAATCTATGTGGATATACTTAACAAAATTAAATATGTCATCTATGGCTTCATCTGTCACAAGAACCTTATAATTCATTTTTCATTTTATCTCTGACAATTTGGAATGCTTCGTCTACAGTATGCAATCTTCCCGATTCCATATCATCAATCCCTTTATCAAGATAAGAAAATAGTGTTTCCATTGCTGTTTTTTCATCAAATTGATCAAAATTATTTTTTACGGCAGCTTCCATTCAACACATCTCCTTTCGTATTACTTTGCCTATATTATATACGATTTTTCTTGAAAAGTATACACCGCTTTACTTAAGTTTTCACAATTCACAATTTCATCTATATTACTTTGATTTCTTTAATATATGAGGCTCCTCCTATAGCTATTTTTGTATTACTACCCACCTCTTTCCGGTTCCTCTCGTTCTGGCTTCCGCGCGCCCAGTTTCATTAGTTGCCCCATACTGTAATCTATGATTTTTGCCTTCCGCTCTGAAATCATTATAGTATAAAACTCCTTTTGCACCGCTATAAGCTCTAAATTTATTTATTTCGCATGATGTAAAATCAATCATGAATACAGTCCTCCTTTCCCTCTGTTCCAAGATACTTTGCACGCAGATAGTCCGCTTGCTCCCCCGTAATTAAGCCCGCCCAAAGGTCGGCATTAATTGCTCCATATAGTTCATCCCACAGGCAGTCAAGGTATAGTACATGCTCCTTTTCACCTTGTAAATAGTTCTTTATCGCTTTTTGTACGCTTTCGACAGCCCGGTTTCTAGGTACGTTTTTTCATCTTGATTTCTTGTGGCTGTACTTTTTTCTGTCTCTGGCTCCAGTTCCAACAATTCTTCAATGGATAATCCAAGTACTTTGGACAGTTTAGACAGCGTTCCTGCACTGCATCGATTAAGTTGAGTCTTCCCCGTATAAATATCCGAGAGTGTTGCCCAAGGAATATCACTAGTTTTCGATAAACGATATCGGGACATTTGCATATCATGTAAAAGCTGTTGTATTGTCATTTTCATCACCTAAATCCTTTATATCGGTGTTCCGATATAGTGTCAAGGGTGGTTATAATACAAAATATATGTGATATATATGATTCGGATTTTAGAATTCTCAAAGAGACTCATACGTTTTTTATTTCATTTATAAGGGTTTATATGAATTATGTGTTAATGCGCATAATATAAATTTAGATTGTAATTTGTAAATATTATGGCATAACTAAAACTTAAATTGTACTCATTATCCTACTTTATTTGCTATCGATAGTTTTCTAGGCATTTAAAAAACTTAAAACTTTATGATTAAAGGCCTTTGCTTCTTCATACGCCATATGCCCAAGTCCTTTAAAAATTACTAACTTGCTGGCAGGTATTCTTTCAGCAATTTCCTCTGATGAGTTTTTGCCTACTACTTTATCACTGTCACCACCTATTACTAAAGTTTCACACTTTATTCTATCTAGTTCATTATAGGAATTATGCTGAATGCAGGCATTTGCTTGAATGATAAATCTACTAAAATCTTTTGGTTTGCCTATTCTACTAAGAATAGGATATAGTAGCCTGTATTTTTTGATATTCTTATCACTATATGATTTTTCAGTTGTATCAATGATTATGCCTTTATAGTCATTTGCTTCAGCCATTGCTACCCAACTGCTAATAACACTGTGCATTGTTTCATTTTGTCTAGATACCGTCACAGCCAAAACAAGCTTGTCGATCAATTGTGGGTAGTCAATAGCAATGTATTGGGCAATCATTCCACCTTGAGAAACTCCCATTATAGAGGCTTTAGAAATTCCAAGCTTTTTCATTACTTCTACCTGATCTTTAGCCATGTCTTTTGTGGAATAACCTTCCTCTAACTGATTCTTTCTACTGAAGACATACACCTTATAGTCTTTTGTAAATTCCCTATACATTACAGCAAAGGCAGTTGCCGTACCTTTAACTGTTCTTAATGCATCACCCAAACCAGGAATTATAATTAGATTTTTTTGACCGTTTCCAAAAGAGATGTAATCCATATCGGTACCGCCTATTTTAATATTTCCGTTTATTGCATTAAACAACCCCCAAATACCTCCTTTCTCCATTCTTAGTTTTATACAATATTGTATAAATAATCTGTCTAGTGAATTCCTGTTTATATGATTGGCAATAACTAATGTATATGTCAAATAAAACTACTAATGTTCATCTATAGTATATTATTTATCTTTCATCCTATCAACCAATTTTAAGACATTAGTAAAGAGCAATTATGCAAGTCACTTTTGCTCCACCTAGTTCTTCTGAATTTGAAAGCAACAATTGCCCTCCTTGTTTTTTCAATAAAGTGTTTGCAATATAAAGTCCCATTCCATAATGATTTTTTACACTTCTGCTCTTATCTCCCTGATAAAATTCTTGCGTCGCTTTTACAAGTTCCTCTTTATTAAACCCTCTTCCTGAATCTTCCACAACAAAGAAAAGTTGTTCTGATTGACAGTAGGTTGTAAACCGTATCACCTTCTCCTCAGAACAATAGAAAACTGCATTCGAAATAATATTATTCAATGCTCTTTTTAAAGACATCTCATCTATATAGAAAAAGTCTGGCATTTTCTCCTGATTAATCTTATTCATAAGAAATATGATTTTTTTAGGATTGCATAGTGCACTTAATTCATTTTGAATGTTCTGTAAAAAATCTTTTAGATTTATTTTTTCTTTTTACTATGGATACTGCTTTTTCTGACTGATTCATTTCAATCAAGGTTTGAATATAAAATTGAATCTGATCAACTTCCTCTAAAATGTTTTGATTTAATTTTGCATCTTCTTTTAATAAATGGGATTCACTAAGTAGCTCCGCATTTCCACTAATTATTGTAAGTGGAGTTTTTATATCATGCACCAGTGCATTGAACTGGCTTTTTCTTTCCTCTTCTAATTTCCAACAACAAGTCAGTGAAGCTGCCAACTCCTTTTTCAGTGCGTCAAGTGACATAAGTATCTCATTGAAATCAGATACCTTTGTAGAATGAATTTCAAAGCCTAAATTTTTCTCTTTTATTTGTAGCGCTGCATTTTTTAAAATTAACAGTTCTTTTCTCATTTTTCTCTGAAACCATCTTGAAATTACAACCATTCCTACTACTAATGTAGATGCTACATTGGCTATAAAAGCTTTAGATGATGCCTATAAGCTTCAGAAACCTGCTGAGGGTCTAGGTAATTTTTTAAGAAACCAATGTAAGGGAATCCATAAACTGGCCATCTTCAATTTTCTGGCCAACTTTCGAATAAATATTCCCACAACCAAAAGCCACTGAATGTCATCTGAACACTCAATGGCTTAAACTATTGATATTACTGAACTTTATTGTTTTTCTAACTTCACAATAACTTCAACGTGAACACTATGCCCAAATTGATCCACCACCTGAATTTTAGATATTTGATACTCTTCATCACACAAATACTTTAAATCCCTAGCCAAAGTTGCCGGATCACAGGATACATAGACAATTTTTTTAGGTGCCATAGCCAGAATGGTATCCAGCAGGCTTTCCTCACAGCCTTTTCTTGGGGGATCAACTACGATAACATCTGCATAGACGGAATCTTCTTTATATTTCTTAGGAAGTATCTCTTCTGCTGCCCCTACAAAGAATTCTGCATTGGTGATGTGATTTATCTCTGCATTTTTTCTGGCATCCTCAATTGCCTGAGGAACAATCTCAACACCATATACTTGTTTTGCTTTCTGAGCTAAGAATAAGGATATGGTTCCAATTCCGCAGTAAAGATCCCATACCGTTTCTTCTCCGCTAAGACCGGCGTATTCCAGGGCTGTTTCGTATAAAACTCTTGTCTGAATAGGATTTACCTGATAAAAAGACAAAGGTGATATTTGATACTTAATATCTCCAATATAATCTGTAATATATGGCTTGCCCCAAAGAGTTTTTATTGTATCACCTAATATTATATTGGTTTTTTCTCTATTAATATTAAGGCTTATACTTGTCATATGAGGTATCTGACAAAGACTTTCAATAAGCTGCTCCTTATGGGGAAGTTCCTTACCGTTAATAATTAAGCATACCATGATTTCCCCTGTGGTAAAGCCTACACGGGTCAGAATATGGCGCACTAAGCCTTCATGTTTTTCTTCGTTATAAATACTAATATGATATTCTTCTAAAAAATGACGAACCCTTTGTAAAATCTCCTCATTCACGGGTGCCTGAATATAGCAATGGCTGGTATCTATAATTGAATGAGTCCTTCCAGCATAAAAGCCAATAACCACTTTTCCATCTTTATTGATACCTACTGGAAACTGGGCCTTATTTCGATAATAAAAAGGTTCCTCCATTCCTATAATCGGTTCCATTATATTTTCCTGGCTGAATGTTTCTACAGGAAAGCCACCAATTCTCTCCAGGCAGTTCTTTACTTTATTCTGTTTATATTCCAGCTGCCTCTTATAATCCAGATGCTGTATGCTGCAGCCACCGCATTTATCTGCGATGGGACATTTGGGGGTTACCCGGTAGGGAGATGGTTCTATGATTTCTATCAGTCTTCCATATCCGTAGGACTTTTTTGTCTTCATTAGCTTTGTTTTAATCCTGTCTCCCACAAGAGCATTCTTTACAAAGATAGTGTAACCCTGATATTTTCCAATTCCTTCTCCATCTGAACCAATATCTTCAATATCTATTATTACTTCATCATTCTTATTCACTATCATCTATGTCTCCATAAATTCTTTTAATTTTTTATATATTTTCTCACAGAAGATTTTAAGATATCCCCAAGAATTATATTTTACAATTACTTTTCCATTGAACACAATGAAATAACTGCTTATTCCTGGAGTTCCCAATTCATCCGCTTAGTTGAACTTCGGGCATGATTCAGTCAAAAACATTTCTTATATCCATGCAAACTTCTATACATCTATTAAGTCAGTCTAATTTCTCTAAATTATATCGTTGTTCTTCTTATATTGGACTCAAAAAAGCGATTATATCCAATCCAGTCACATTTTTCATCTGCACCTTGCAGTATTTCCGTCATGGTCTGCAGTTTAGCATCTGCATTATCTGCAAAATTAAGAGCAAAAGCCTCTGCAATAGCTGGCTTCTTTGGTGAGCCGTATTCCAATTCACCGTGATGAGATAGTATACAATGTCTTAATTCCATTGCTAAATGTTTTGGGAAACCCGGAATAGTCCGAATCCTATTTCCCAGAATCTCAGCTCCTATAAATATGTGTCCTAACAATTGGCCTTCATCGGTATAGTCATTCTCCGGAAAAGAAGACAGTTCTTCCATCTTGCCAATATCATGAAACATAGCAGCCGTTATCAATAAATCCCTGTTTATAATCGGGTACTGACAGGCAAAATAATCACATAGCTTGACAACGCTTAAAGTATGTTCTAACAATCCGCCGATAAAACCGTGATGAACAGTTTTGGCAGCAGAATGTTTCTTAAATCTATGAATAAAGTCGGTATCAGCCACAAAAAAGCTTTCCGCAAGTTTTCTCAAATGAGGTTCCTGTAATTTACTGATATATTTTAATATTTCACTGTACATTTCTTCAATATTCTTTGTAGTAGAAGGTACAAAATCTACAGGATCATATTCCCCTTCCTGACTCCTTCTAACCCGTTCAATATTTAGCTGAAGCGCACCTTGAAAACTAATAATTCTACCTTCCACATGGATATATTCCATAGCTTCAAATTGTTCAATACCATTATGAAGCTTCCACACTTTACCGTCAAGATTTCCGCTTTTGTCTTGCAGTGACAAGGAAAAATAATCATTACCTGCCTTTGTCATTAGATTTCTTTTTTCCTTGCAGAGATAAGTTTCGCATATCATATCTCCCTCACGCAAATCCTTAATATATTTCATTCTGTTAATACCTAACCTTTCTAATTTCACATATTTACATTGTACACTATTATTACATAGAATCAAAGTGGTTATTTTTCTGAAATAAAAGGAATTCAAAGAAAAAAACCACTGAAAAGCACCCTTGGTTGAACATAATTTTATGTCCAGCCCAACATTTGGCACCTTTCAGTGGTATCTATAATAGCACTCTCATGCTGATTTTAATTATCATCTCTAAAAAATCGGAATTTCATTTTTAGTTCTTCTTAGTTAACTTTTTTCTCCAATACAACTTCCAGGGTTAAGTCCTTTTCTGCATTCTTAGTGCCGCGTTTTATTGTTACATGAACAGGTGTTTTCGGTTCATATAAGGAAATGATATTATAGAAAGAATTCATGGAACTAATAGGTGTTTCATTTACTGTAAGTATAATATCACCGCTCTTTAATCCGGCTTCTAACGCCGGAGATTCCGGTTCTACTTCTGTTACAGAAACTCCGTTTACAATACCTGCTTTTTCTAAGGCATCCTCTGTCATGTCCATACCTTTTATTCCAAAATAAACACGGTTTTGATTATTCACAAGGCTTTTAATAATCTTTTTTATACCGGAGATTCCTATAACGGTATTTACATCCTCGTTGACTTCATCCTTTAGAACCTGTGTAATGATTCCGATTACTTCACCTTTTAAATTTATAATTACTCCGTCACCATTTTTGTTATCATTAACATTTGTATTAAATAATTCCATTTTATTATCGGTAATATATGCACTATTTCCTTTGCTGGTAATGAATCCATACTCCATAGAACCTACATAGCCATTGGGGCTGCCTAATGCAATAATCGGACTTCCTATCACAAGGGCAAAGGACTCGCCTAACGGTAAAGGCTTGATATCTTTTCGGTGTTGTTCCGGGATATCTTTTAATTTTACTGCAATGGCTGCCATATTAAGATCAGAATCGTAACCTTGCAGAATTCCTTCTGCCTCAACGGAATTAAAGAACGTAACCCGAATGCTGTTAGCTTCCTTAATCTTGTCCAAACTAATTAAAATAACCAGCTCAGCACCATTATCAGCTACAATTACACCATTGATCACTTTTTTAACTTCATATTCATTATTAAACCAGTCTACTCCTTTGCTGACACTTGTTACAGTCACCATAGAGCGGTTGGCAAGATTGGCAACAGATCTTAATTCTGCATATATATTAGAATAATCATCTATATTTGCGGGGATGGAATTCTCAATAACCACCGTATCCGGAGTATGTACCTGTTCCCCTTTGGTTCCCTGCTCATTGACATTCTGTTCCCCTGGGGAACTTTCACTGCTCGGATCTTGTCCATTATCACCTGCTGTATTATCCTTGTTGTTCTCTGTCGAACCAGGATCAGTATTAGTTTTATTCTCATCTTCCGGTGACATAGTTGGAAACTCTACTGTTTTTTTATCTTTATCCACATTCAGAAACTTATTTAACTTAGGAACAGAAATACAAAATGCCACACCTGCTATAACACCAAATATACATCCTAATACTATAGTCCAGCCTAAAGAAAGCATCATCCTCTTCCATCTGCTTTTCTTTTTGGATGTGATCTGTTCTTGAATAAAAGAAAACTTATTATCCTTATTATTATAATCTTCTGACATTTCATTTCTCCTTTAGGACAATCCATAAGGTTATTTTATCACCGACTTATGAACAATATATGAATGTTTTGTAAACATAAGGAAGGTTTATGGCTACTTTTGAAAATATAGTTTTAATTTTGTGTGAAATAAGGTAAAATAGGTAATGACATCATATCAAATACTCTGCATTTTGGCAATATAGTTTGTAAATGAAGGAGGATTCTATGAATTCCAAAGTATTAAAGACCTTAGAATATAATAAGATTATAGATAAATTAACAGAACTTGCAGGTTCCAGAATGGGCAAGGACTTATGTACCGCTCTTCTCCCCTGTGACAGTTTAACAGAGATTACTCTCAAACAAAAGGAAACCAGTGATGCCTTGTCTCGTATCTTTAAGAAAGGCAGTCTTGGCTTTTATGGACTACACGATATCCGTTCTTCCTTAAAGCGCCTGGAGATTGGTTCTACCTTAGGAGCAGGAGAATTGCTGCATATGAGTTCACTCTTAGATGCGACCCTTAGGGTGAAATCCTATGGATGCAGAGATACTGAAGAAAGCAGCCAGGATTCTTTAGACGAGATGTTTACCTCTCTGGAACCATTGAGCCCTTTAAACAACGAAATCAAACGTTGTATCATCAGTGAAGAGGAAATAGCCGATGACGCAAGTCCCACTTTAAAGGGAATCCGTCGTTCCATGAAAATAGCCAATGACAAGATCCATGAACAGTTAAATTCTATCGTTAGTTCGTCCAATTCAAGAACTATGCTTCAAGAGAATATTATAACCATGCGAAACGGAAGGTACTGTATTCCCATTAAACAAGAATACCGCGGTCAATTCCCTGGAATGATACATGATCAGTCCTCCTCCGGTTCCACTTTATTCGTTGAACCAATGGCTGTTGTTAAATTAAATAATGATTTAAAAGAGCTGGCAATTAAAGAGCAGGAAGAAATCGAAAAAATACTGGCTGATTTAAGTAATTTGGCAGGTATGGAGATTGAAAAGCTTTATAACAATGTTACTACTATGGCTCAATTAGATTTTATCTTTGCCAGGGCCAATTTGTCCAAGCAGATGAAGGGCAGTGAGCCAAAATTCAATGAAAAAGGAATCATTAATATAAAAAAGGGAAGGCACCCTCTCATAGATACTAAGAAAGTGGTACCCATTGATATTCATTTAGGAAAAGAATTCAGCCTCCTGGTAATAACAGGGCCAAATACTGGCGGTAAAACCGTATCCTTAAAAACAGTAGGCTTATTTACCTTAATGGGTCAGTCAGGACTTCATATACCCGCTTTTGATGGTTCACAGCTGGCAGTATTTGAGGAAGTTTATGCGGATATCGGGGATGAACAGAGTATTGAACAAAGTTTAAGTACTTTTTCCTCCCATATGACCAATACAGTATCCATACTGGAACATGCCAATTACAAATCTCTTGTATTATTTGATGAATTAGGGGCAGGAACCGATCCAACCGAAGGTGCCGCTCTTGCTATGGCTATCTTGTCCAATCTTCATAAGAGAAAAGTAACTACTATGGCAACTACCCATTACAGTGAATTAAAAGTATATGCTCTGTCTACGGAAGGGGTTAGTAATGCCTGCTGTGAATTCGATGTGGAGACTTTAAGGCCAACTTATCGTCTTCTGATTGGAATCCCCGGTAAAAGTAATGCCTTTGCCATCTCCTCCAAACTGGGATTACCGGATTATATCATTGAAGATGCCAGTAACTTAATTGGCAAACAGGATAAGAGTTTTGAAGATTTAATCAGTGATTTAGAGCAAAGTAGAATCACTATGGAAAACGAGAGAGAGGAAATCACGGCTCTAAGACAGGAAGTAGAACAGCTTCGTAATCGATTGACTCAAAAGAATGAGAAAATAGATAAAGCAAAAGAAAAAATATTAGAGCAGGCCAATGAAGAAGCCAGAAAATTACTTCAAGAAGCCAAAGACTTTGCAGACCGTTCCATTAAGAACTTTAATAAATGGAATGCAGAAGGCGGCATCAATAAAGATATGGAAAATGAGCGTGGCGCTTTAAGAGAAAGATTATCGGAAACGGAGTCTAAACTTTCCATCGGGAATAAACCAAAACAGCGTAAGGCATTAAAACCAAAAGACTTTAGATTAGGGGATGCAGTAAATGTGCTGAGTTTAGGTTTAAAAGGAACGGTAAACAGCCTGCCGAATGCCAAAGGAGATTTATTCGTTCAAATGGGAATATTAAGATCCCAAGTAAATATAAAAGACCTGGAACTAATTGATGAGCCGGTTATCACCGGACCTACATTAAACCGTACTGGAAGCGGTAAGATTAAAATGTCTAAAACTGCTTCTATCAGTCCGGAGCTGAATCTAATTGGTAAAACCGTAGATGAAGCGCTTCCTGAATTGGATAAATACTTAGATGATGCTTATTTATCCCATCTTCCAAAGGTAACCGTTATTCATGGCAGAGGCACAGGTGCTCTTAAGAATGCAGTTCACACTTTCCTTAAGAAAGCCAAATATGTAAAGTCCTATCGCTTAGGAGACTTTGGAGAAGGCGGACAAGGTGTTACCGTAGTAGAATTTAAGTAACAGGCGTTAAAGCGCCAGAATCGAGGTAATTATGGCTACAAAGCAAAAGATTTTAATTGTAGATGATGATGTAAATATTGCCGAATTAATTTCTCTTTATTTAACAAAAGAGTGTTTTGATACCTTAATGGTTCATGATGGAGAAGAAGCTATTAAAAGCTTTGCTACTTATGAGCCCAACCTAATATTATTAGATTTAATGCTGCCTGGAATTGATGGATATGAGGTGTGCCGTGAGATACGTAAGACCTCTTCTGTCCCAATTATCATGTTATCTGCGAAAGGTGAAATCTTTGATAAAGTATTGGGACTTGAATTGGGAGCAGATGACTATATTATTAAACCTTTTGATTCAAAAGAATTAGTAGCCAGAGTAAAGGCAGTATTACGCCGTTTTCACCCTGCTGCGGCAAAGCCTGCAGAACCGGAAGTTCCGGAGCAAACAGGAGAATATGTATCATACCCTGATTTGATTATCAACCAGTCCAATTATTCCGTACAATACTATGGTCATACCATTGAGATGCCACCAAAAGAATTAGAACTTTTTTATTTCCTGGCTTCTCACCCAAATCAGGTATTTACCAGGGAGCAATTATTGGACCACATCTGGGGATATGAATACATAGGTGATACTAGAACCGTAGATGTTCATATAAAAAGACTCCGTGAAAAAATTAAAGATCACCCCAGTTGGAGTTTATCTACCGTCTGGGGTATTGGTTATAAATTCGATGTGAAAAAGAATTGATGTAGGAATATATTCTGGTTTCAAACCAAATGGAAAGGAGGCTTAATAGAGTATGAAACGCAAGTTATGGTTTAATCTGGTCATATGTTATATACTGTCTGCTGTTTTTATGTTTACCATGCTAAATACTTATGGAATCAGCCGGATAGAGAAAAAAATGATACGAGAGAAAAAAGATATACTCTATAATGAAGCCACTTCCATATCTTCCGAATACATGAGTAGTTTTTATAAAAAGCAAATGGCTCTTGGCTATCTGACTACCCAAATAACAGTGATCGGCAATATATTAGATGCTAGAATCTGGATCGTAAACAGAAGCGGCCTGGTAATATCCGATACCAGACCGGAAGAATCAAAGGTAAAAGAAATTAATGTCTTAAATATCGATCCTGATTTTTTATCGGAAACTTTCTCCGATTATACGGTTATGCCCGGAGTGTTAAGAGAACCTATGCTTAGTGTTGTACTGCCGGTAAGTTATAATTATCAGGTGCAGGGCTATATTGTGATTCATTCCTCTTTAAATCAAATAAGTAAAAATGCAGTTTATTTTGTAGATGGTATTAACCTGATATTTCTAGCCTTTTTAGCTTTTTTATGTATCATATTCATTGTAATATATTTTTTCACAATTACGCCTTTATCAAAGCTAAATAAGGCAGCTAAAGAATATACCTCCGGTAATTATATCTATCCCCTTAAAATAAATCGGACAGATGAATATGGGGACCTTGCCAATTCTTTATCGTATATGGCAGGTGAAATGAATAAGCTGGATGAGTACCAGAAGAAATTTGTAGCGAATATATCACATGATTTCCGTTCACCCTTAACCTCCATAAAAGGATATGCGGAAGCTCTTTTAGACGGCACTATTCCCTTTGAAATGAAAGACAAATACCTTGGTATTATACTTTTTGAAACAGAACGTCTGAATAAGCTTACTTCCAGCTTATTGACCTTAAATCGATTTGAGAACAGAGGTACTTTCCTTGAGATAGCTTCCTTTGATATTAACCATATCATTAAGCAAACTGCTGAAAGCTTTGAAGGAACCTGTACTAAGAAAAAGATTACTTTAAATCTGGTGTTCTCTGCAAAAGAAATTTATGTGGATGCGGATATGGGTAAGATTCAGCAAGTCCTATATAATCTGCTGGATAATGCTATTAAATTCAGCCCTCAAAATTCAAGTATAAAAGTATCTACCACCGAAAAAGGCGATAAAGCCTTTGTTTCTGTAAAGGATTATGGCATCGGAATTCCAAAAGAAAACCTCAAAAAGGTTTGGGAGAGATTTTATAAAACAGATGCCTCCAGAGGCAAAGACAAGAAAGGTACCGGACTTGGTCTTTCCATTACAAAAGAAATCATCACAGCTCACGATGAAAATATAAATGTAATCAGCACCAAAGGTGTCGGTACGGAGTTTATATTCAGCCTTCCACGAACAGAAGGTTTCCTGATCTAATTATAACAAGTCAATGCAGATATTTCCACTTGCCTTCAAGCAAGTTTATCCGCTTATGCTGCTTGCTCATAACCTCATTGCCGCTTCGTGGCATTCCAGCAGGAGCTTGAACGCCTGCAGAAGCAGGGAAGGCCTCCCCTCCCGGTTCTGTAAGCAAGGTTCTTCCCTGATGAGGTTAAATTAGCGAAGAATCCAGATAATTTATAATTCTAAGATTCTTCGCTTTGTTTATGTTAGCTACTATTATTTTACTGTTCTTACTAGCCTACGGTTTCATGACTCTTTACTTTTGAGGTACAGAATAAAAAATATAAGGTTATGGCAGCATAATTATAACTATAAACTTTCGTTCCAGGAATGATGGTGCAAATGCCCTACCATATTCATACCGGAGAAGTTATTCTGACGCAGGGCTTCATATAAAACTATAGCGGCCGAGTTAGCCAGATTAAGGGAACGGATTTCTCCGATCATAGGAATACGCATACAATTATCTTTGCTTTCCAATAGAATTTCTTCCGGTATTCCTGCACTTTCCTTACCAAACATAATAAAGCAATCCGGTTCATAGCTTATTTCTGTATAAGTGTTCAGCGCCTTGGTAGTGGCCATGTATATTTTGGCACCGGGATTCTTGTCTAAAAAATCCTGATAATTATCATAAACAGTGACATCCAGGTCCTTCCAATAATCCATGCCTGCTCTTTTAATTTCTTTTTCATTTAATCGAAATCCCAGCGGTTCAATCAGATGCAGCCTGGTACCTGTAGCCACACAGGTTCTGCCGATGTTACCAGTGTTTGCCGGGATCTCCGGTTCAAATAATACTATATTCATTTCTAATTCATGCCTTTCCTTGGAACTACGCTTTCATTGCAATATTTATTTCAATTGTTTTATCATCATCATATATTAGCGGTATACATATATTTTGAGAAAATGTATTTGAGAAGGTCATATTTCCCATTCCAATGGTGGGAGGTGTTATGTCAATGCCCATACCTTTGGTTGAGAATATGGTTGCAGCATTTCCAAGTATCATATTACCTAACTCGCTAAGAGCGCTGACAGACAAATCATCCAATTGGGTAATTGGCATCATAATCATCTTTGTTGCTATATCACAGGCAACATGATTGGGAAATGCCATCATTACTTGTCCTTTCATTTCTCCTGTAACTCCAATAATGATAATTACCGTATCATCTTTAAAGTTCAAATCCTTTATATAAGGTTTTCCCATTTTTGTCTCTATGCTGCACATATCTTTTAGTATCTTAGCAGCTGCAACCAAAAAGGGATTTATATGTTCCGCATTCATTCCTGCCATGCTGATTTCCTCCTAAGTAACTCATATCATAATACTATCTTTTATACTTCATAACAAATCGTTCTATTCTTTCCATTGCTATCTTTAAGTTCTCAATGGAATAAGCATAGGATATTCTTAAAAATCCTTCACCACAGCTGCCAAAAGCAGTACCAGGCACCACTGCAACCTTTTCTTCTTTTAAGAGTCTGGTGGCAAATTCATCCGATGTCATTCCTAAGCTTTTTATACAAGGAAATACATAGAAGGCTCCATAAGGCTCAAAGCATTCCAGTCCTATCTCATTAAAAGCATTAACGAGATACTTTCTGCGCATATCATAGGCATTACGCATGGTTTCCACATCGGGATCCCCATTCTTTAATGCTTCCACAGCTGCATACTGACTGGTAGTAGGAGCACACATGATAGCAAATTGATGTATTTTTACCATCTGTTCTATAATATTCTTTGGCCCCACTGCATATCCAAGTCTCCAGCCTGTCATAGCATAGGATTTGGAAAAACCGTTAATCAATATGGTTCTTTCCTTCATTCCCGGAAACTGTGCTATGGATACGTGCTGCTTCCCATAAGTTAATTCCGAATATATTTCATCGGTAACTACAAATAAGTCTTTTTCTTCTACAATTTTTGCAATTTCTTTTAAATCATCATACTCCATAATGGCACCGGTTGGATTATTGGGAAATGGTAATATTAAAACTTTTGTTTTATCCGTTATGGCATTTAATAATTTTTCTTTGGTTAATTTAAATTGATCCTTTACTTCCAATTCAATAACAACCGGTTTTCCGCCTGCTAAGGTTACACAGGGAAGGTAGGATACATAACTTGGCTGGGGGATTAAAACTTCATCTCCCGGATCTAACATGGCTCTTAAGGAAATATCAATCGCCTCACTGCCGCCAATAGTTACAATGGTTTCCTGATTGTAATCGTAATAAAGGTTAAACCTTCTGTTTAAGTACTTACAGATTTCTACTTTTAGTTCCTTCAGACCGGCATTGGAGGTATAAAAGGTTCTTCCTTTTTCTAGTGAATATATGCCCTCTTCACGGATATGCCATGGTGTATCAAAATCCGGTTCACCTACACCAAGAGAAATAGCATCTTTCATTTCACTTACAATATCAAAAAATTTACGTATACCGGATGGTTCAATTCCTACAACTGTTTTCGATAATGGGTTTCTCAAGGTGTAATCAGCATCCTTTCATCGCTTTTCTCATGAACTAATGGCAAGCCATGTTCTTTATATTTCTTTAATACAAAATGAGTGGCTGTACTTAAAACAGCTTCCATGGGAGCCAATTTACTGGATACAAAATTAGCAACCTCTCTCATACTTTTTCCTTCAATCATAACCGTTAAATCAAATCCGCCTGACATCAAATAAACGGATTCCACTTCATCGAACTTATAGATTCTCTCCGCAATTTTGTCGAAGCCTTGTCCTCTTTGGGGAGTTACTTTTACTTCAATAAGAGCTGTTACCTTTTCACTTTCCGTCTTATCCCAATTGATTAAAGTTGGATAGCCACAGATAATGGTTTCATCCTCTAATTCCTTGAGGGTCTTTTCAATCTCCTCCACTGTTGTGCCTAACATGGCGGCCAGATCTTTTGATGTTAACTTACTATTCTTATCAATAGCCATTAAAATTTTCTCTCTCATTTTTATATTCCTGCTCCTTTCAGAGTTGAAAAAACCAGTTTTCAACCTAATAAATTGATTAATCATTTTATATTATCCATAATAGCTTATCTAATAAAACAAAGATATTCTAATGCCAAATTAATAACTGATTTATTAACAAAGAGTCCCGCTACATCACTTTATATAATTCATCACTTTTTGGAGGCTCTAAAAAGCGTTTTTCCTCTTCATTCATAACAATACGGTTTCTTCCTTCCGTAATCCGGCCAATAACAGCTGCAGAGATTCCCTGCCTTTTCAATTCATCAACTAAGGCATTGGCCTTGTCCGTTATCATTAACATAACTCCGCTGGATATTAATTGATAAGGATTTAGGTCATAAAACTCACATATTTCTATGGTTTCCTGCTTTATAGGGATTTTTTTAAGATCAACTTCGATACCTGCCTTCGACGCTTCCCCTATTTCCCAAAGAGCTCCAAAGATTCCTCCTTCTGTTACATCATGCATAGAGGTAACTCCCATTTCTCTCCCAATTCTCGCTTCTGGTATTACGGAAATATTCCCAATAAAGTTCTTGGCACCATCAATAAAGTCTCTGGTATATTTACTTAGCAGTTCGGACTCTTTCTTCTTTGCAATAATCGCTGTGCCTTCCAGACCTGTCCACTTTGTCATAACAATTTCCTGTCCCGGCTTGGCACCTGCCGTTTTAATTATATAGCCTTTCGGCATCTTTCCAACTCCGGTTACTGTAACTATAGGCTGGTTCACCGCCGCAGTTATTTCTGTATGCCCACCAAGTATCTCAATATTTAGCTTGGAACATACCCCTTCAATTTCTTTCATAATTCCTTTTAATTCTTCTTCTCTTGTTCCTTCCGGCAGTAAAATGGTAAGCATAATACCTACCACCTCCGCTCCATTAGAGGCAATGTCATTGGCGGTAATATGTACTGCTAATGATCCTATATTGTCTGCCGTTCCTGTAATAGGATCAGTGGACATTACATACACTTCATCCGCGCCTAATTGAATGACGCTGCAATCTTCGCCAATACCGGGTCCTACAAGAACTTCATCTCGTCTATGTTTTATTTGTTTTAATATAGACCTCTTTAAAACTGTTTCAGGGACTTTACCAATCTTCATCTGTTCCACCAAGCCTTCCCAGAAGTATCTTTTTAAATTTATATCTATTGCATTTTATAATGTAGTTACTTTATATACATATATTTTCTATCAGTATCCATTACATGTATTACTATGTCAATATTAAAAGAACAGAATATGAGAAGTTTCCTTCCCATATTCTGATTCAAACCCAGTATCAGTCATTACCACTTGCATCGCTTTGATTAATTGGTTCTGCCTCTTCTGGCTGAGTATTATCCCCTATATTGATTTCATCCGGATTTGTAACATTTGTATTATCTTCTTTCTTATTTTCGTCAGAAGGCTTTTTAGAAGGTTTCTTACCTTCTTCTTTATCTTTATCCTTCTCTTCAACCTCGTCCTCTGGTACCTCTTCCACTTCCATGGTACCAACAGTTACATAACGAGGTGACGCGCTGTAATAACTTTTATTTATTCTGGTTCTGCTGACCTCAGTACCATTTTCATAAACAACTTTATATAATTCGGCTACGTATCCAATGTGAGCAGACTGAGTTGTAACTTCATAAGTTGTGGGTTTTGTAGGATCTTTTGTTACAACGTCAGGTCCCGGCTTTGTTTCACTTAGAATAACTGTTTCGTATTTTACTCGTCTGTTGGCATTTCTTGTTTCTTCACCCCAAATAGTAAAGGTAATTGTTCTGCCCTGAGTATATGCCTGAATTAAGATAGGGGCATTTGTATTATTCTTAAACTTAAGATTCTTCCATGTACCAGCTATGGCAGCATCTCTTGATAAAGCCACATAACCGATTGTCATAGAATGCGCAGCACGTTCCGTAACTTCCAGTTCCGATTCCAATACCGCATTATATAATGTTGTGGTAACCTGACATGCCCCGCCGCCGATACTATCAACTACTTTACCATTCAGGTAAGAACCGGCTGCATAATATCCATTCTGCGGCGTAAATGGAGTTAATTTATCATAAGCAGAGAATTCATCACCAGGATAAAGAATTGTATTATCAATCAATCTTGCACCATTTGCAAGATTTCCTGCCCGGTCTGAAGAAGAAGATGTATAGGTTGTGGAATACGAGCCTAAAACAGTTTTTACTCTTTCAACCATTTCTCTTGTATACTTTGGTTGAACTTCTACCACCTTTCCTGTAATAACAATATCTTCCTTATTCCAATCACCGAATAATGCATTCTTGATATCTGCTAATGTATCCTGAACTTCTAATTTCTTACCTACCACTTCATTGGTATAAACAAAACCACCATTTCCTCTTTTTACAGTAGCATTCAATGGTTCTACATCATAAATACTACATTTCGTTTCTAAAAATTCTTTTATCCTGCTGTCATCTATAGTAAATGCAAGGTCAAAAACTAGTTTATTAACTTCAACGTCTTTTAAGTCTTTATAACGTTTTATTAAATTGCCTTCTTTACCTATTTTCATTGCCTGCTCTATAAAATCATTCTTTGCTTCGGAATAAGCTAAATCATCTAAAGAAACTGTTTCTGATTTATCTTCGATATTTACAGTTACCGTCTTACTTTTCAAATTATTAATGTACTCCTGTACTGCTTCCTTAGCTTGTGCCTCCGTCATTCCGCCTATATCAACAGAATCTATATAAATTCCTTGAGTAATTGCTTCATCTTCTTCAGCAGCACTCACTTTAGAGACAATCATTGTGGAAAAAAAGCAAATTGCAAATAACATTATCTTATACGCAGTTTTCTTCTTCATGGCTCTTATGTCTCCTTTCTTTCAACATGCTTATTTTATCATAATACTTAAAATTATCAAGATAGTGCCCGAATTAATTCCCATAATTCGGGATTTATCCGGCTGCATATGTGACTATTTTGCTATTTGACATTTTAATATATATTATGTATATTCATAATAAATAGTAATTTAAATTATGCAATTGCACTTAATATTACTGGCACTATCATCGATAAAACAAGTAGGACAATTATAATTGTAGATATTATTTTTCTTGATTTTTTGCTTCCAAAATTCATTATTTTCACCTCTTTATTAATAATTTGAAAGGATGTGTATGCTATGCACTTACCACCTATACCTTTAATGTTAATTATAATTTTAGCATTTACAATCTGGCTTCGTTTTATGATAAGAAAGTCAGACCGAAACAACCGTAGGAATATGGAGCAGTTTTGGGAAAAAGAAACAGAATCTAATCATGTTCGCAAAAAAGATATTTCCAATTTAGATTATATTAAAATTCCCATGGACACATTGCCCATTACCGAAACACCAGATACAACACTGCTTTCCATACATAAAACCATAACGGACTTATCTAAAAAACCGATTCTTAACTTAACCGGTTTATCTAATACCGAATTAAAGCTGCGTTATGGTGTTGCTAACCTTACATTTTTATCGGAATGTGATGCTAATTTTACTTTATTGGCCCGTACCCTTTATCAATGGGGTTCTTATCTTTACCAGGAAGGTAATATAGAAGATGCCCTCAAAGTTCTTGAGTTCGGTATTACATGCAAAACCGATGTGGCCAAACATTATCATCTCCTTGCCACCATATACAAAAATATGAATAACAGTAATAAAATAACCCAGTTAATTGAAGTTGCTCAGTCTCTTAGTTCCTTGTCTAAGGATTCTATTTTAAAAGATTTAGAAGCCCTACAATAAACTTGATTCCATATAGGAAATAATCCGAAACCTTTTATAAAGAATAAAATGAATGCATCATTTACAATGATAAAACACCTCCTTGTAGATGATGTATTTTTTATTCCTTACTTCATTCTTCCATGGTTTAATATAATTTCATCAATCCATTTTGATGCTTCACTTTGAGTTAGGTTATCTATTGGCTGTACAATATCTATATTATGATATTTAAGTAAATCTAGCAAGTAATTTTTTTGTTTCCTCGTTACAAATTGTACTTTTTTTACTTTATATATTAGTTGCCTTGGTTCGAATACCTTAGGGTTGTCTTGAAAAAATGCATTACACAGATTTACATACAGCATAACCGTTGCTTTTGCATCTTGGTAAGCTCGATGGGCACGCTCGTTATTTATATTATAATACCGGCACATGCTTTCTAAACTTCTGCTTTCCAAATTTCCATGTAATTTCTTACATAATTCCAAAGTGTCAATTCCCCTTTTATCAAAACTGGCTTGAATCCTTTCAGCTGCAATTTTAATAAAACTATAATCAAACATAATATTATGCCCTATTACCGGATAATCTTCTGTAAAATCAATGAATCTTTGAACCACTTGTTCTTCTCGGTCTGCACCCTTTAACATTTCATCATCTATACCGGTTAAATTAGTTATCAGCGGAGAAAGCTTCATTCCCGGATAAATTAATTCAGAAAAATATTCTACAACCTTTTTATCCTTTACTTTAACAGCTCCAATTTCAATCACTCTATCCGTCTGTGGATTCAGTCCTGTGGTTTCAATATCAAAACATACAAAGGAAGTAACCGGATCTCTTAATTTAACGTCTTTCATAAAACCTCATTTCTAATCTCCATTTCTTAAATAATTTTGATGGAGAGGGTTATGGGATAGCAAAATAACCACTATAGCAGCTTTCATTTTATTATCCCTTTCTATCTTTAGTTTTCTTATTACCTTATTGCTGATACTCTATGCTTTGGAGTTATAATATTTGCAGTAGCTATTCAGAAAGCATTGCTCACATTTGGGATTTCTAGCTACGCAAATCGTTCTTCCATGAGTAATTATCTGTATATTATACCGTATCCAATGATCTTTTGGCAATATTTCCATAAGATCATATTCAATTTTTTCCGGATCCTCTTCTTTTGTAAAGCCAAGCTTTCTTGATATCCTTTTTACATGGGTATCCACCACAATACTTGGTTCGTTATATATATTTCCCCTTATAACATTTGCTGTTTTTCTACCCACTCCCGCCAGTTTGGTCAACTCATCTATATCTTTGGGAACTTCACCGCCATACTCCCTAATAAGGGTTTTCGTACATTGGATGATATTCTTTGCTTTATTGCGATAAAAACCGGTAGAATGAATATCAACCTCCAGTTCTTTTACATCCGCATTGGCAAAATCCTCAAGAGTTTTATATTTTTTAAAAAGATCCTTTGTAACAATATTTACCCTGTCATCCGTACACTGTGCACTTAGTATTGTTGCAATCAGCAGCTGCCAAGGCGTTTCATGGTTCAGATATATCTTAATTTCCGTTGAATACTCTCTATCCAATAAATCTAATATTGCAGCAATTCTTTCCTTTTCCGCTTTGGTAATTCTTTTGCTCACTTACTCATCTCCTTTATGACTGAAAATTTGGCATCCCCATTCAACTTATTTCTATGAAGGTAATCAAATAATATAAACTGGCCTCCTGCTAATTTTTTACCTGTTTTAGCAGATTCCGTTACCTGAATATCAAAATGTTCGATATGGAGATATCTCTTTAATTGAGTAATTTTCTCTCCCGATAAATCTTCGCCTGCATATTTTTCAACCATTTCTTCACTCATATAGAAATCACGAAATCTATTTTTATAAGCTTCCTGATTCTCCGCGAAATAAGGACGGCTTTTTATGTTCTCTCTTAAATACAGGTCAAACATAAGAATATTTTTAAATGTATCCATATCAAAATTCTCTATAAAGTTATGGTTTATAGCTTCATTGGTATGATCTCCTGGAAGCTCCAATTGCTCCGTTATAAAATCAAGCAGGATCTCATATCGGCGTAATCGATTATGGTTAAGCTGAAACAAACCATTTCTCTCATAAAATTCTCCTAATGCCTCGTAAAAATCAAAAGGAGTTTTAAAGTAATGTTCCAGATACATCACTGTATATATAAACTGTCCACTGTTATAATAGACTTCCACCATATCTTCCACCGCTTTTAGTTTTAAAACATCATCAAAACTAAGCCAATTGGTATATAATACTTCAAATGGAGCCTGGTCTTTATAAACAATTCCCATCTCCTGACTGTCATAAAACATGCCGGAACCTTTTAACACTTTTAAAAATCCCAATTGCAGCTGGTCAGGCTTTAAAGCGTATACATCATTAAATGAACTTTTAAAGGATTCATAATCTTCATATGGAAGTCCGGCTATTAAATCCAAATGTTGATGAACGTTTCTTCCTTTATGAATATCGTGAACTACCTGACTTAACCGGTTAAAATCCATATGCCGGTCAATCGCCTTTATAGTTTTAGGGTTGGTAGACTGAACTCCGATTTCTAATTGTACCAAACCTTCCCGCATGGAGTTTAATAAGGCAATTTCCTCTTCATTCAGTATATCAGCTGATATTTCAAAATGAAAATTGGTAATTCCATTATCATGTTCTTTAATATACTCCCAAATGGCCTTTGTATGTGCCCGGCTGCAGTTAAAGGTTCTGTCAACAAACTTTACCTGGGGGACCTTATGGCTTAAAAATGTATCCAATTCCTTCTGAACCAGTTTCATATCCCGAAGCCGTACTCTTTTATCTATGGAAGACAGACAATATCTGCAAGAATATGGACATCCCCTGCTTGTCTCATAATAAATAATCTTATTCTCAAAGTCTTCCATATTCTCGTATGGGAATGGCAAAGTACTAAAATTCATTTCCGGTCGAAAAGGGGTAACAGCAATTTCATTATCTTTGTGGTGGTAATCTTCCTCAATATTTTTCTGTTCTTTTTCCTCTAGCCAAGCTGTCTCTTTAAATGCAATGCCTCTTATGTCAGTTAATTTGATTTTTCTGCCTATGTAGTAGTCTAGCAGTTCTTTAAAGGATTCCTCACCTTCCCCGATTATAATTCCGTCGATGTCCTTATTCTCTCTCAATCGCTTTTCTACGTCAAAAGATACTTCCGGACCTCCTAACCAGATTTTTGTATTAGGTAAAACCTTACGTAATTCTACACATAGCTGATCTATTATTGCTATATTCCATATATAGCAGGAAAGGCCGATAAAATCAGGCTTTTCCCTATATATTCCCTGCAAAATATCATCTGCATAATTATTAATTGTATATTCTTCCAGTTTAATATAATCTCTATACTCTTTTGCATATGCTCTTAAGCAATAAATCGCCAGGTTTGTGTGTATATATTTTGCATTTATTGCTGCTAACAGTACTTTCATTATTACTCCATTCTTAAAAGTATTTAATAATCTGTAATTCCGATTCTGGTTTCTTTATTATTATCATATGATTAACTAATCACTTATTTTATTAATCATTCTATATTTTATCATACTTCTATAGATTGTAAAGTTTTAGATTATTACAGTTTTGTCAGAAAATTTTGTAATGTGGCTTTTCTTCCCCTAACAAAAAGTACCTTAAATAATCATCCAGAAGGATACTTGCCAGCGATAAGAAAAACCAGATGTTAACATACAATAAGCAAATTTGGCCCATAAAGTTATATGGCATATTGGAATAATCCCAAACTTTCAAACCCAGCCATACATTTACTACCAGTCCAACCAGGAATTCAACAGCAGTGATAATACAAGCAGAAAGAACCATTTGACTTACCAGAGCCATCTTATGATTAAAATTCTCATTAAGTAAACCAATCAGCACAAAACTTAAGCCGCCTGCTATAAGCATGGATATATGGGAAAATCCGCGAAATAAAATTTCAATCCCACAATATCCATATCCGCCAATGAAAAATAGAAGAATATATTTTAGAGTATTATTATATAGTTTAATCATACTATTTTCCTCCCTTTCTATGGTATCATAGTTATATTACACAGGAATAAAAAATATGACATTTTCCTTATAGTATTCTCAAATGAGCAATTTATTAGTCATGGAAAAGGGTTCTAAAATAAAATATAGGAATACGCAAAAAAACCTTAATTTCTTTCGAAATTAAGGTTTAAAAGCGGGTGATGGGAATCGAACCCACGTATCTAGCTTGGAAGGCTAGTGTTCTACCATTGAACTACACCCGCAAATATAGTTTTTTGTTAAATAATGCCGGCGACCGGAATCGAACCGGTACGGGAGATTAGTCCCGCAGGATTTTAAGTCCTGTGCGTCTGCCTGTTCCGCCACGCCGGCATTTTTATAACAAATTGATGGCCAATCACCAAATATTGGTTACTTAACCAATCCGTGCTATAAAGCTTCTGACAAGGAAAAATTATAACATACTCTAAATTCATTTTCAAGTAGTATTGAAAATTTTTTTACTTTTTTATATGGAATTTATTACCTCAACAAGGCAGGGAGGCTCTGTTTACTGTATAAGACTCCCTCTTCATTGTACTTGATCAAGTATTATACCTTTAATATACTTTAATTTAAATATACTATACTTCCATATATTCTATATTAATATGCTATCCCCTATATACCGTACTTTATACATCTTTGCCAGACTTACCTACTTTTAAACATGCCATACTTCATATATCTTTTCTCAAACTTACTTTTTAATACATACATGCTTTAAACATCATTCTTAAGATTTTTAATAAACATGCTCTATGCACATTCTTAAGATTTTTAATAAACATACTCTATGCACATTTTCTTATTTTCTAACAATATTCTTTAGTACAACAGAGGAATACGGACTTAAAGTCAGTTTAAGAATACCTGAATGAGTATGGTATATAACGGCTTCCGGACTGTATCCTCTTTCTGTAGTGACTATCAGGGTTGCCAGTGAATCTTCATCAGCAATACATATCTCCCAGGCGTTAATATTAACCGTAACCTCTGTATTGTTATTATTAACCCCAATAATAAATTTATCTTTTTGATCAAATCTTCCGAAGCTGATGAACCCCGAGCTTCCATTTAAGAAACGAATAGATCCCTTTCGAAGAGCTTCATAATTCTTATGGATTCTTATTATATCTCTATGGAAATCAATAAGCCCTTTATCTTCTGTCCCCCACGGATACGTACGTCTGTTATCCGGGTCCGTCCAGCCACAGACACCTGCTTCATCTCCATAATAAACAGTAGGCGCGCCCGGCCATGTCATCTGTATTACTACAGCATTTCGAAAAACACCTTTATTAATATTCTCCTCTGCTGATTTCGGGCCCACATTCCCTACTCTTCCGACCCTTCGGTTGGTCCTTGTTAAAAATCTGGAGTGATCATGATTGGACAATTCATTCATGGCTACAAATAGAGAAGAAGTCTGATACTTTGACATATGGTATTTCATAGCTTGGAAGAAAGCTTCCTGATTATTCAAAAGGTGCTCCCGGTACTCATCACTGTGCTTTTCCATACCCGTAAGAAACCAGGTCACTGGCTCCATAAAGGCATCATAATTCATTACCGTATCCCATTGATCCCCTTTCAGCCAGGAGCTTGGATCACCGTAATGTTCCGCAATGATAATTGCTTCCGGATTACCTTCCTTGACGCTCTTTCTAAAATCACTCCAGAACTTATGATTAAACTCAGGAGAGTGCCCTAAATCCGCCGCAACGTCCAGCCTCCAGCCATCACAGTTAAAAGGCGGGGATACCCATTTCTTCCCGATATCCATAACGTATTGATATAACTTAGGAGATCCTTCATAATTTAACTTAGGAAGGGTATCATGCCCCCACCAGCCATCGTAACTATTATTATTTGGCCATTTATCCTCTTTAAACTTAAAGAAAGATTGATAAGGACTGTTTTTATCTTGAAAAGCACCACTTTCATAGGTACCAGCTTCCTCATAAATACCTTCCCGATCCAGCCATTTATGAAAGGAACCGCAATGGTTAAACACTCCATCAAGAATCACTCTCATACCCCTTTTATGAATTTCCTCAATCAGCCCAATAAGCAATTCATTGCCAGCCTCCAGATTCCTCATATCCGTCACTCTTTTAATATACTTGGATGCCTGACGGTTGGAATAAGCCTCCTGAGCCAACACCTCTCCTCCATCTTCACATATCACCCCAAAATGAGGATCTACATAATCATAATCCTGTGCATCATATTTATGATTAGAAGGAGAAACAAAAATAGGATTCATGTAGATAACCTCTACCCCCAAATTCTCCAAATAGTCTAACTTCTCTTTAACCCCAGCCAAATCTCCCCCATAAAACTCTCTCACACCAAAAGAATCCGGATACTTACTCCAATCCGTAACCCTTTTAGAACCTCCACCAATATAAAAATACTCATTATCTAAAACATCATTATTCATATCCCCGTTAAAAAACCGATCCACATAAATCTGATAAAAAACTGCCCCCTTAGCCCAATCAGGAGTAACAAACCCCGGAGTAATCACAAAATGGAAACTCTCCTGAACTTCCTTCACTACCCCTTCTCTATTATAGCCCCAAACTTCATCCCCCTTTACAATCTCAAAAAAATACTCCACCCTCTCATCTGATAGCTGAAGTCCTTCTTCATAATAATCAAACAAAGTATCACAAAAAGCCTTCCTCATTACCCTCTTCTCATCCCCAACAACCAAAAAAACCAAATCCACATTATCTTTCCCCGCCCGAAACCGAAGCAAAACCCTATCATTTACCAAGGGTTCACAAGGAATTCTATAATCATTAGTCCCATCACTAAACAAAGCATCCAAATTAATCATAAACTCAAAAAACATTCCCTTCATACCAAAATTAATACTCTCTACATTCTATAGCAATCCCTCTCAATAAACAACCAAAAATCAAGAATATTCACTACTATAATAATTACTGAAATAGTCTTTCCCACAACCTTGTTTTCTTGACCAACTTCAAAAGACTATTTCAGTGGTCTCGTCCTTTAACCACAAAAAAAAGGACAGCATTCCGAGCGCTGTCCTTTTTTGGAGAAGGTATTTTTGTTACTTATGGGGTGTAGCAAAAACTATATAATGTATTGGGGTTTACGAGTATTATTATAGCATCGGTACCTCAATAAGTGTGCACAAACATTATAAAATTTATTAACTTTTTTTGTCTGTTTTTGTTGTCTCCGGAAGCAACTTTGGCATACCTTCCAAAAAAATCATATAAAAAACAACATTTATATTATATTTTTTTGTTATCTGAAAATCAGCCTTCTAAAATCGGATTCGGCATATTTTGATCATCCTCATTTGAAGCTATAAAAAGACCTTCGAACTCTTCACGGTTAATTCTTTCTTTTTCAATTAACAATTTTGCACACTCATGAAGAATATCATTATGCTCTACCAGGATTCTCTTTGCCTCATTATAACAATGATCAATAATATTCTTAACTTCGTCATCAATGACTCTCGCTACATTTTCACTATAACTTCTTGTATGGCCCCAATCCCGGCCAATAAATACTTCATCATCATCACTGTCATAATTAATCATACCCACAGTATTAGAGAAACCATACTTAGTAACCATTGCTCTGGCTGTTTTGGTGGCCATCTTAATATCCTGTGAAGCACCAGTTGTAATATCGTCAAAGATAATTTCCTCTGCCGCCCTGCCTCCAAGGCTTACGATTATATCCTGTCTCATTTTCCCTCTGGTATTAAACATTTCGTCTCTTTCCGGTAATGGCATAGTATAACCTGCTGCCCCGGTTCCGGTAGGAATGATGGATACGGTATAAACCGGTCCCACATCCGGAAGTACATGGAATAATATTGCATGACCTGCTTCATGATAAGCAGTGATTCGTTTTTCTTTATCGGATATTACCTTGCTCTTTTTCTCAGCACCGATTCCCACTTTAATAAAGGAACGGTTAATGTCTTCATGATTAATGTAACTTCTGCTTTCCTTAGCCGCTAATATAGCAGCTTCATTTAACAGGTTCTCAAGATCTGCTCCTGTAAAACCGGCCGTAGTCTGAGCGATTTGTTTTAAGTTCACATCTTCTCCCAGAGGTTTTCCTTTTGCATGAACATGTAAGATTTCTTCTCTTCCCTTAACATCCGGTCTGCCTACCATAACTTTACGGTCAAAACGTCCTGGACGTAAGATTGCAGGGTCTAAGATGTCAACACGGTTGGTTGCTGCCATTACGATAATGCCTTCATTGCTTCCAAACCCATCCATCTCAACTAACAATTGATTTAAGGTTTGCTCCCTTTCATCATGTCCGCCACCCATGCCGGTACCTCTTCTTCTGGCAACCGCATCGATTTCATCGATAAATACAATACATGGTGCATTTTTCTTGGCATCTTCAAATAAATCTCTAACTCTGGAAGCACCAATACCAACAAACATTTCTACGAAATCAGAACCGGATATGCTAAAGAAGGGAACACCTGCTTCGCCGGCTACTGCTTTTGCTAAAAGAGTTTTACCTGTTCCCGGAGGGCCTTCCAATAAAACTCCTTTTGGAATTCTGGCACCTACCTGCATATATTTTTTTGGAGTTCTGAGGAAATCTACAATTTCCCTTAATTCTTCTTTTTCTTCATCTAAACCGGCTACATTCTTAAATGTAGTGTTCTTATTCTCATCCTTGGTCATCTTGGCACGGCTCTTACCAAAATTCATCACTTTGCTGTTGCCGCCGCCTCCGCCTGCTGCCTGATTGGATAAGAAAGAAAATAATACTATAATTACAATAAATCCTAATAAATATGGTAATACACTAGTTAAAAACCAATTTGGTTTAGCCGGGTTATGCATTGTATAACCTGGAAAATCCTGCAGTAATGTTGCCTGTACACCTGCAACATCAACAACTGCAAAAGTAATGGATTTATCACCGGTAAAAGTAACTTTGACTTTTCCAGTAATGCCCGATTCATTCGGATAAACATTAACTTCCTTTATGTTATCTTTATTATCTTTTAGATCTTCCAAAAAGTCAGAATATTGATAATTTTGTGTATTTGGATATTCAAAACTGTCCGATAAAAGCAGTGACACTAATATGATGCCAAGGATTATGATATAGAACCCATAACCTTTTAACTGTTTTTTCACTAAATGACCCCCTTTCTAGTTATTCTATCATACCAATATATGGTAAATTTCTATATTTTTGTGCATAATCTAAGCCATACCCAACAACAAATTTATCTGGAATCTGGAAACCTACGTAATCTACATTAACATCAGCTACTCTTCGTTCTGGTTTATCTAATAGAGTACATAGTTTAATACTTTTTGGTTTTCTGCTGTTTAATAACTCTAATAGGTAAGCTAATGTTGCTCCAGAATCAATAATGTCTTCTACTAATAACACATCTTTACCTTCTATGGATTCATCTAAATCTTTGATAATTTTAACTCTGCCGGAACTTACAGTTTCGTCTCCATAACTGGAAACTGCCATAAAATCCAGAGATACTGGAATCGTTAAATGTTTTGCCAGTTCAACGGTAATGAATACACCGCCCTTTAATACGCAGATAAGATGAATTTCTTTTCCTTCATAGTCTTTACTAATTTGTTTTCCTAATTCAGAAATTTTTTTCGCCACTTCCTCCTCAGATATTAATACACTAACTTTGTTATCCATTTCATTTCCTCCATTTAAACTTATCTCAAGTATAGCTTTTGTTTCCTCATTTACTTTATAAGCTTCACTTATTCGGTCTCCAATGACCCACATTATGTGATTGCCATCTGCCAATAAAGGAATCTGATCTCTTTCCTCCCTTGGCACCTTTTTATCAATAAATAAAGATTTAATCTTTTTCCTGCTTGTTTGGGGCTTATTCCCAGACAAGTTGTTCCCTTTGGAAGCAATCTGAATATAATCTCCACTATTCCTTGATCTTATTATAACAGTATTGTTTATTTTATCATAGTCAAACCATTTCGTATACCCATCTTGGGGAATTATTAAATTTTTTTTATATTTTATAATTCGTGCACTAATATTATGATTTATTTCAGTAATATAAGTTTCTCCCGGAATCTTAACTATGTGTTCAAATCCTGCTGACTCCCTTTTAGAGACGCTTCCGGAGGAATCCTTATCCTTACATAGATGTCTATCTGAATTTACAGACATTGTAATATATTCATAGCCCTTTACTGCCTGTATGCCATAGGGAAGATGAAGCTGTTTACCAACTTCTTTTTCCAATAATCCCAGAACAAGTTCGATATGAACAGCATCTACATCTTTTAACCTGCCTGCCAGCCTATAAAACACCTTTCGGATTATTCCTTGTTGAATTACCGGATCTTCCTGTTGCAGTTCTTGTACATTCATCTGAAAGCTGCCCTCTTTGCCGGATATAACAATTTTATTATAAGCAAGATCTACATTCTTTTCCAGATAATTTTCCACAAGCCTTAGCTGATTGGCTGTATGCGCCATATGTTCAACCGCTTTTGCATTAATCTCTTCCTGAGCAAAAGACAATATCCTGTGTCTGATTTTATTACGGCTGTAATCCTCTGTAAGATTCGTTCTGTCTGTACAAAAGCTAACTTTATGCTGTTTTAAATACTCTTCGATTTCCTGTCTGGTAACGCAAAGCAAAGGTCTTATAATAACATCCCGCATGGGACTTATTCCTGTAAGACCTTTTATACTGCTGCCACGAAACAAATGAAACAACATGGTTTCAGCATTATCATTTTTATTATGTGCAATTGCAATTTTATTACACTTGTTTTTTTTAAGACATTGATAAAATGCTTCATAACGTACTTTTCTTCCGGCTTCTTCCTCTGTTAGGCTTTCACTTTTCGCCATATCAGGTATATCGGCTTTTACCGCCCAAAAAGGAACCTTTTCCTTTTCACAAAGCTTTTTTACAAACATCTCATCACGTTCTGCTTCTTCACCCCTTATTCCATGATTGACATGAACCACGAATAAGGAAAGCTCATATGCCGGTACCAATTGCAGCAATACATGGAAAAGGCAGACAGAATCTGCTCCACCGGATACTCCCAGTACAATTCTGTCTCCCTTGGCAATCATATTATATTCAGTCATGTAGTTCTCAATTGTTCTTAGCATTAATACTCTCGTTTCTACGTTTTAATAAGTATGCAACTTTCTTCCATTTTAACTCTATCCGAATTAAATTTCAAGAAGCATAAAGCATTTCATTTGGAATTATCTTCTTAATTTAATTTTTTCCAAAATCCTGCAGCTAATACAGTCATATCGTCTTTTGGCACCCATCCATTTAATTCCAGAGCCTGGTTTAATACTGCATTGGCAATTTCCTGCGGATTATTCATATGCAGTTCCGATATAAACTCCTCTAAGAACTGTTCTTTTTCTTCTCCCGGAATACAATCCACTACGCCGTCGGTAACCATAATAACAAAATCACCATCACTTAGTTTTCTGGATATGGTTTCATAATCCATATGATTGATAACCCCCACTGGAAGAGTATTGGAATTGATGATTTCTACCTCTTTACTCCTTTTTATAAAAGTAGTAGATGCTCCGATTTTAATAATATCACACATGCCGGTGAATAAATTAATAACCGTCATATCTATGGTAGAAAAAGATTGTTCCTCTGCTTTTAATACCAGAATAGAATTGATTAAATTAATTGCTGATTCCTTTCGAAATCCCGCCTCAATAAACTGCTCCAATAAATCTACCACATATTCACTTTCCTCAAAGGCAGCTTCTCCGGTTCCCATACCATCTGCCAAGGTCATAACTACCATTCCTGAATCCGGGTATAGGAAGGAAAAATTATCTCCCGATATTCTTCCACCATCTTTGGTCATTTTAGCCATACCGGTAAATACTTTATAATCTGCATCTTCTACAAACACAAAAGTCTCAAATTCCTTAGCGAGAACATTCTTGCACCCATCAGCCGGACGCATCCTTTTTCCAAAAGCCTCTCCCACTAATTGAGCCGCTTCTTTGGTGGTGATGCATCTACCTTTCTCCGTTCTTGCAATCATGAAGATTTCCTGCTTATTATTTCTCTTCTCTAAGATTGCCATACGGCTTACAATAATGTGATATTCCTTTAGGTGATAGATAATTCTTTTCTGCATGCCTTCCGAAGTATCGGCTGTTTTATATAAATCCAGGGAAAAGTCATCAATGATATTGGCAACCTCATTTAATTGCCCGGCAATGGCCTCTCTGCTTTCAGCCAGGCGGTTATTCCAGGCCAGATTTAACTTGGCAACTTCAAGAACCCTTCTAGCCTCTGCCACATACCGTTCCACCTGAATGCAACGCCCTGCAAAGTCAGTAGGTACTTCGCTAACAGAAATGGTTCCGTATTTATCTACCTCCTCCATAATATGATGGGCTCCCTGGTAGGTTTCATAAAAATTATTTTTCCAGCACGTGTCGCAGTTAGTGCAATCTTTACACAACTGTTCTGTTAATTCATCAAACAGCTCACTTTTATCTTTCTTAGAAAGCTTCCCCTTTTTCTCAGTAATCGATGTAAATGTATCGGATAAATTATGAAAAGAACTTGAAAAATCTTTTAGTTTTCCCCTTGCTACATTTTGAATATTTTGCTTTACAAATACATCTTCCTGGGATTCGTCCCTTGCCAAATCAATTTTTAGCAAAAGAGATTTTGGCATTAATAAGAATATAGCCGCAGTAGAAACTAAAGCACCCAAACTATTTAAATCAAATCTATAATTATGGTATAAATCACTTAATAAGAACACCCCCACAGAATAGACGGCTATGGTAAAAAGGCGTCCAAGTTCCCGAAATGTGCCTGCTATAATCCCAAGCATACACATAAGACCAATTTGATTGATCTGCCCGTCTTTCAGGGCCAGTATAATACCGCAGGCTGCTCCTGCAATCGCACCATACCCTGCTCCGTATTTATATCCAATAAGCAGAATACTAAACAATGCAGCTGTTAAGGTTAAAGAAAAGTCCAGAGCACCCACATTGGGTATCCCATAGATAAATGCCGCCAGTATAGCTGCAATACTGATAATTTGTTCATTGTCTAAAGCTTGTCCCTTTGTGGTAAAGACAATAGCCTCTACCCCCTTCCGAAAGATAAAAGTCAAAGCAAAGATTGCAACTCCTTCTGCCATACCCAATATAATATAGTCTTTTGGATTCACTTTTAATAATCCATTGGCTATGGACATAAACATAGTTACGCCACCTGCCACTCCTGCAACAGCACCTATAGGCAGGCATTTGTTACTATATTCTAACAAAATGACAATAGCAGCAATAACAAGCATGATAATAGAATACTTTGCAATATCCGTAGCAGGGTAAACCGTTGCCATTCCCAGTAATACGGAAGCCAGGATTGCCAATCTTCCCTTCTTGTCTATGTATACTGCGGCAAAAAATCCTATTCCGATTGGATTAATTCCTGCAAATACAGCTCTTCCGATCATAACCCCCATTAAGTTTACGATTATTTTTCTCATGTTAATTTCTTTCATTTATTATGTCCTCCTCATAGATTGATTTTATCTGCTAGACCTGTATTATAGATTTGGAAATATAAAATGTTTGTCAAAATTCCGAATGGGTAACAAAAAAGTTTTTGACAAGAAATTCGTAGAATGCGTATTCCTATCGAATCAAGAGAGTTCAGTCTTTTTAGGAAATTAAGAAGAATTCAGAATAATCAGAAAATTGAAGAGGTTAAAAAAAATTCCCACGGTAAAAAACCGTGGGAATTCATATCTTTTTTATAAATAGCGAAGGACGGATTTGAACCGCCGACACTGCGGGTATGAACCGCATGCTCTAGCCAACTGAGCTACTTCGCCGAAGTGACGAAGTCCATTATAACTGCTTTTTTTTAAAATGTCAACCTCTTAATATAAGTTAAAGTCACAAAAATAACGATTAATCCTCAGACTTAAAAATAATCTCATCTTTATAGACTAATCCAAGCTTTTGTCTTGCCATTTCTTCAATAAATTCTTGAGTCTGCACATAGGCTTTTTTCTTTTTGATATCCTTTGCTTCTTCTTCGGCATCTTCGAGTTCTTCCTGCAGTTCTTTTATTTGTGCCTCCGTCCGTGCATTGCTTTTCGATAATTCCTGCCTTTTATAAATAACGATACCACAGATTAAAAAGACCATAAGAGCAGTGATACCAAGGCCTGTCCTTTTTTTCTTTCTCTTATTCCTATTCCTCAAATTAATCACCTTTTTCATCATCTGATATTGCCATTTTACTCGATTTTCTATTTTTTTTCAATGATAATAATAAATTGTTTTTAATTTTTTTAATCTTGCTAAAAACCCATAAAAAGACTTTTCTAATCTTCTTCAGAATAAAATGAAATGGCTTGAAAATAGTCTTTAAAATCATTCCTATAAAGTGAAACAATCTATGTATAAAAACAGAAACAATATTTACGAAGAAATCACTAATGGCATGATGAAAAATCAACATGCCTATGAGCATGGCCAAAATGGAGAACCCACGTATAATACCATTGTTTTGCTTGTACATCATGCGAAAAATAAGAATACTGCAAGTAACCCAATAAATAATGTCTTCTATTGCAACAAAAAAACTGTTGTGCTTAATCACTCGTCTGAATATACGAAGCAAATCGTAAAATACGATTAATAGCATTCCCCAGATTATAGAGGCGGTAAAAAAGCGCAGTTCTACCATAATTACTTTATTCATAACTGCATAACCCCCTGCCTATTTAAATAACTTACTAATAAATGATTCACCGGACTTGCCATAAGTATTATTATCAGAATAGGTAAGGCTGTCAATTTTGCCATCTATATCAACTTCACCTTTTTCTAAGGTAAGACGATTTACATGTAATTCATTCCCCCGAAGCATCAATATGCCCATTTCTGTTTCCAAAAGAACCTCACCGGCATCAAAAGACAGAACATCCTTTACTCCGGTAATGGTAGCCGAACTTCTTGCGTTAAGATTAACTTTATGATTTCTTTGAACCTGTAATTTATCTTCCATAAATAAAAGCCTCCTAATATACTTTATCTCATTTCAGTATATTAAAAGACTTCTGATTTCATTCCAAAATAATAGCATTTATAAGTACTTGTATAATTCTTTTGCATCATCTTTTCTGGTTGTTTCCTGAACATCCAGCACTTGAACCTTTACTGCTTTGGTACCAAAGCCGATCTCAATAACATCATTCACTTTTACCGCCGCAGATGCTTTGGCAGTTTTTCCGTTAATTAAAACACGACCTGCATCACAGGCTTCATTAGCAACTGTTCTGCGTTTTATTAATCTTGATACTTTTAAGAATTTGTCTAATCTCAATTAAAACACCTTCCTTATGAATTTTACTTGATTTATAGGATTACAAAAAAGAAGCTGCCACGCAAACCACATTCCTCGAATAAACATCACCAGTAAACATGATTCCCAATAACAGCTTCCTTTGAATTGTCTTAACTATGCGTTAATTACGTCCTTTAAAGCTTTTCCTGCTTTGAACTTTGGAGCTTTAGATGCTGCAATAGTAATTACCTCTTTTGTTTGAGGATTTCTTCCTGTTCTAGCTGGTCTGTCAGCTACCTCAAAAGTACCGAAACCTACTAATTGAATTTTTTCACCTTTTGTTAATTCTTCAGTTACTACATCGATAAATGCTTTTAATGCTTTTTCTGAATCCTTTTTGGATAATTCTGTTTTTTCTGCAATTGCTGCAACTAATTCTGCTTTGTTCATGGATAGACTCCTCCTCTAAAGTATTTATTATGTTTTTAATAATCAAATGAATTATATAATAAATGATACCATCATAAATGATATCTCATTTATGATATTTTCATTCATAAAATTTCTCATTATGATTATTTTACACGTCCCCAAAGTGTATCAATTTCACTGGCGGACATTTCCCATAAATGCTTACCTTCTTGCCTTGCAAAAAATTCAACACCTACAAATCTATTTATAAACTTATTAGTAGCATTTGTCAAGGAATTTTCTGCATTTACATGTAAAAACCTTGATAAATTTACGACTGAGAACATCAAATCGCCAAATTCCTCTTCAATATCAGACTTTTGACCTATTTTTCGGGCTTCTATCAGCTCTTTGAGCTCCTCGTAAACCTTGCCTAGCACTTGATCAAAGTTCTCAAATTCCAGGCCGGCTTTTGCTGCTTTTTTTTGAACCTTCTCTGCACGGATAGTAGCCGGCAGCGCTTTGGGAATATTTAGAATGCTATCAGATATAGTATCGTAATTTTTCTCTTTTTGTTTAATAGCTTCCCAGTTATTTAGTACGGCTTCTGAATCTTTTACTTCCAGGTCTCCAAAAACATGAGGATGTCTATGAATCATCTTTTTACATTCACCGCCGATTATCTCTTCCATGGCGAACTCTTTTTCTTCTTCTGCAATGACCCCATGCATTACCACCTGCAGCAAAACATCCCCCAGCTCTTCACAAAGATTTTTATAATCCTTGTTATTAATAGCTTCAATAACCTCATAAGCCTCTTCAATCAAACACTGCTTCAAACTTTCATGGGTCTGCTCCCTATCCCAGGGGCACCCGTCCTTTGCCCGAAGTCTGCGGATAATGTTAACTAAATCCTCAAAGGAGTACTTCTTATCCTCCGCCCTTTCCTTCTTACCCTCAATCTTCTCCATAACTTACCCTCTTTTCCTTCTTTCGTACATTACAATTACTTCAAAATCATGTATAATACATTCTAATATTTATAATACCCATAATTGCAAATATAATCAATATTTGTTAAAAAATCCTTTAAATTTATCTAATTCCATACTGTTTTTTATTCCTTTACCTTTACTTCGTTCTAAAGTAAGGCAATTCTGGCCAAACAAATATAGTAATATCTATAAACATCTCCAAATATAAATAAGCCTCCCAGGGTATGGTATATAATTTTCATACGCCATACTCTGGAAGGCCATCCTAACCTATAAGGACAAATGTCCTTATCTTAAATTATTGTTCCATCTGTCTGCCTAAAAAAGCAGCTGCTGTACTAGCTAATTTTGTTTCCACTTCTCCAAATTTCACTTTTGGATCTTTTGTAAGCATAATAACAGAACCTATTGCATCACCCTCGCTTATAATCGGGTAGATAACCTGGTAAGTATAATCGTTTTCGTCATCCGCTACAATTTTAATAAAACTCTTATCTTCTTTACCGGCTAAAACATTTTCTCTTTCATTAATCACTTCTTCCAAATCTCTTGTGATTGGTTTTGAAATGATCTCTTTTTTCATACTGCCAGAAGCTGCAACGAATTGATCTTTATCAGAAATAGCAATAATGTAACCTGTAGTTTGTGCAAGAGAATCTGCATATTGTTTTGCAAATTGTCCTAGTTCTCCTATCGGTGAATATTTCTTTAAAATAATTTCACCTTCTCTATCTGTAAATATTTCTAGAGGATCTCCTTCTCTGATACGCAGTGTACGACGAATTTCTTTGGGTATAACTACACGTCCAAGATCATCTATTCTTCTTACTATTCCAGTGGCTTTCATAATAATATTCCTCCATTTGCGTGATTATCATAGTACAATACTTATGATTATTATTGTTTGTCAAAAGGAAGAATTTATACCTAAACTTGTCATTTAGATAAAAAAATATTTTTCGGGGACTTTGAATAATTTTAAATTATTCGTTTTCATAATAAACCTGATAAAGGAAAAGTCCATGTCCGCTAATTGTAATTCCTGCCTTTTGACGATCTTTGTTTCTTAAAATATTCAGCATGTCATCTGTCCCCCTATTTCCCTCACCAATTTCAATTAAGGTTCCTATTATGATTCTTACCATGTTATAAAGAAAACCATTGCCGGTAATTCCTATCCTTAATACATTTCCATTAACATGAAAATAAACATCATCAATTGTTCTTACTGTAGATTTGCCATCTCTTCTATCTGTTGAAAATCCCTTAAAATCATGAGTTCCAACTAAATAAGAGGCGGCCTTTTTCATATGTTCTATATTCAGCCTATTAGGCTCGTGATACGTATATTTTCTTAAGAAAACCGATTGTGTTTCACCCATATAAATCCGATATTCATAAGTTTTAGCCTTTGCCGAATATCTGCTATGAAAATCGAAATCCACTTCTTTAACCTCTACAACCGCAATATCTTCCGGCAGCAACTTGTTTATTCCTATAAGCATTTCCCTTAAAGGTAACTTAGTGTGACTATAAAAATTAGCAACCTGTCCCAGAGCATGGACGCCGGCATCGGTTCTGCCTGAACCAATCAGTTTAATATCTTCCTCTAACAACCTGGAAAAGCTATCTTCTAAAACTGCCTGGATAGATGACTTCTTGTTGGATTTACCAATTGTATCTTCTGCAGTTTTCCCCAGCCTTTGCCAGCCTGAATACCTGCTTCCATCATACTCTATGATTATTTTTATATTCCTTTTACTAATATTACCAAAGATTCTACCATTATTCATTGAATGAACTCCCACACCTGCTTCATTAAGCTTTTCTCTTTTGTGTAATATCTATTCCAAACTATTTAACTGCTTTTAATAAGTAAATAGATCCAATAGATAATATCCAAGATACTTATTTCCTAAAAATCAAAATACATTAATCTTACATTTATTTCTTTATAATTTTATTGAAATAATATCCGGGTTTAATAATATAAATTAGCAAATGGGTTTCCTTTACACCATATTCTCATAATAAAATTCTTAATGTGAAAAAAAGACATATGTATAATAATACATTTACTATTATACACAAGTCTTTCCAAAAGAAAACCCTAAATTTTTATATTTTACTAAATTATTCTACATCAGATGTACAAAAAGGACATTTTGTTGCCTTAATATTAATCTCAGATAAGCAATGTGGACATTTTTTAGTTGTAGGCTCCACCACCGGTGCATTCTTTTCACGCAGCTTATTCATCTGTCTTACCATGATGAAGATAACAAATGCCATAATAAGAAAATTAAGAACTCCGGTAATAAAAACTCCATAATTAATAGTGGCAACATTAGCGGCCTGAGCAGCTTGAATGTTTTCATAAGGTTGACCATCTACTGCAATAAACCAATTGGAAAAATCTAAACTTCCAGTGAAGATACTAAGAATTGGCATAATAATATCATTGACTAAAGATGTTACAATACCATTAAAAGCACCGCCAATAATAACGCCCACTGCCAAGTCTATCATATTACCTCTTAAGGCAAACTTTTTAAATTCTTTTAACATACTATACCTCGATTCCGGTGCTTTAGCACCATTTTAATAATAACAGCAATTTTGTGCGACCGCACAAATTGCCGGTTGAAAAAACTCGCTTTTTCAACCTAACCTCGATTCCAGCGCTTTAACGCTTTTAATAATTACCACAGCTTTATGCTTTCACATAAATAGCGGGATCGATTTTTAGTCTACTTCCTTTGTTCCTAATATACATCTTTTGTTCGCAAATCTACTTCCTTTGTACTTAATAAACTTATCATTCTGTATTGCTTACATTCTGATTATTTAAATTTGTGGCATGTCTATATTATAATTTAAAAAATACTAATAATCAATTAGAACAACATCGATCTGGCAGCCTTTCTATGTATATATTTTCTTTGCCGTTCCTGCTAATGCTTGCCATATTGATTATAACAGATTATGGCTATGCATGCTTGTCGATATAAAGGTATACCATTATTTACCTTGCGTCAATAACTAATAATAATTGCTAACATATATTTAATACATCCTTAAAAATAACCTTGGTTATGATTTATGGAAATTTTGGATAAAATCATGTAGATTATAAGGGTTTTTCTTAAAAATTGGGATGCAAATCCTTAAAAACTTACTTTACAAAAAATTTTTAATTATTTCTTAAATTATTGTAAGAACTGTCCTTTTATTCTCTTTTATTCTGTGCTATACTATGAATAATTGTGGGTAATTGTACTTACCCATTTTACTTATGTTCATTTTCAATATCTGACATTAAAATTTGACTCAATTAACTCCCTCTAAATTTCAAATGGATGGGATAATCAATATTACAAAGGAGTAATATCATTATGAAATTAGGATTTGATCCTCAAAAATACATTGAAGAACAATCTAAATTTATTCTAGAACGAGTAAATAATTATGACAAGCTTTACCTGGAATTTGGAGGTAAACTAATAGGGGATAAACATGCTAAGAGGGTTCTTCCGGGATTTGACGAAGATGCTAAGATCAAGCTTCTTCAAAAATTAAAGGACAAAGCGGAGATTATCATCTGTGTATATGCAGGTGATATCGAACGAAATAAAATCCGTGGTGATTTTGGTATTACTTATGATATGGACGTGTTACGCTTAATCGATGACCTTAGAGCCTATGACTTAGAAGTGAATAGTGTAGTCATTACCCGTTTTAGCGGGCAGCCTGCTACTACTGTATTCATGAATAAATTAGAACGCAGAAATATAAAGGTTTATACGCATGTGGCAATTGAAGGATACCCTACTGATGTAGATGCCATCGTTAGCGAAGAAGGTTATGGTAAAAACCCTTATATCACAACTACAAAACCTATTGTAGTTGTAACTGCACCCGGTCCGGGAAGTGGCAAACTGGCAACCTGCCTGAATCAGCTTTATCACGAATATAAAAGAGGCAATTCTTCCGGCTATTCTAAGTTTGAAACCTTCCCTGTATGGAATGTGCCTTTAAAACATCCTCTTAATGTGGCTTATGAAGCAGCCACTGTTGACTTAAAAGATGTTAATATGATGGACTATTTTCATTTTGAAGAATACAACGAAGTAGCTGTTAATTACAACAGAGACTTAGAAATGTTCCCGGTTATAAAAAGAATTATTGAAAAAATTACGGGAGAAGGATCCATTTACCAGTCACCAACTGATATGGGTGTAAACCGTTTAGGATTTGGTATCATAGACGATGATGTGGTTGCAGAAGCTTCTAGACAGGAAATTATCCGCAGATTCTTTACCACAGCCTGTGAATTTAAGAAAGGCTTAATTGACGAAGAAGGATTAAATCGAATGAAGGTCATTATGGAAGAAGTAGGATTAAAGCAGGAAGACAGAGGGCCGGTTCTCCCTGCAAGAGAATATATGTCAAAGCAAAAAGTAAGTTCTTCCGATTCTGAAAGAACTCCTGTTATTGCCTTCGAATTACCGGATGGTACTATGATAACCGGTAAAGGTTCCTCTTTAATGGATTGCTGTTCTGCTGCCATCCTGAATGCAATTAAATATATGGCAGGAATCGCAGATGAAATATATCTGCTGTCACCATTAATTTTAAATACCATTCAGGACCTAAAAGACAAGAAGTTAAAGAATAAAATACCGGCATTAAACGCAGATGAAATATTAATCGCCCTAAGTATCTGCGCTGTTACCAATCCAACTGCTCAATTAGCTTATGACAGACTGACTGAGCTAAACGGTGTACAGGCTCACTCCACTGTAATGTTAAACAGACGCAGCGAACAATTGCTTCGTGACTTAGGAATAGATGTTACCTGCGATCCGTTCTATCCATCAGAGAATTTGTACTATATCTAAAAGTATGCTTTACTGGTAAATAATATAGAATAACCACCGAACAATAATTAAAGTAATATAGAAAGTGCCACTAGCTAACTACATGTTAAGTTAGCTAGTGGCACTTCTTTTATTTTCTATAGTTAGCTTATTTATATTACTGTTTATGTCGACTTAAAATTTGATTATAAAGTTACATCTATTGTATTTACTGACGGAACTACTAAAACTGTAAAAAAGAAAATAAGTGCATCTCTTTATTAATGCAAAACTATTTTATATCAACCTTAAAATACTCATCTAGTCCATTAGCGATTCCTTGCACCATTTTATCTTGGTATTTTTCTGTAGCCATTAATTTATCCTCTTTTGGATTTGTCATAAATCCCATCTCGACAATCGTAACCGGAACTTCACACCAGTTTATACCACTCATAGTATCCGTTTCCCAAACTCCTTTGGAATTGGCCCCTGTGGTCTCTAGCATTCCATCTAAAACAGCTTTCGAAAGAGCTTTACATTTTTTATATAGGCTGCTGATATAAGGGTTTTCTTTTGTGGGACTAATAGTCATGATACCGGATACTTTACTATTATCGGAGCCGTTGGCATGAATTCGGATAAATACATCTGCCTTTGCTTCATTGGCAATGGCTGCCCTTTCACTATTGCTGATATTTACATCATGGGTTTCACGAACCATAATGACTTCATATCCTCTTTTTACAAGTTCCTTTTTCAATTTTATGGACACGTCCAGAGTCAATTCATACTCTTTTAGTCCACTGGCAACCCCTGTGGTACCGGAGGCAACTTTTGCTTTCTTCTCCTTAGCCCCGGGTCCTACCGGTTCTTTTTCATTGTTCCCTTTCGCTTGATGCCCTGCATCAATAACGACTAACTTCTTCTCTTTCTTTGTTTCCTTATTCTTACTTTGATTTTTATTTGCTTTTTTATTTTTTCCGCTCTCTTTTGTTTCTTTTATTGAGCTCTCTTTTGTTTCTTTTATTGAGCTCTCTTTTGTTTCTTTTATTGAGCTCTCTTTTTTACTTTTTGCACTTGGGATTTTACTTTCTTTTATACTCCCGCTCTTACTTTTTTCTGCAATTTCCTTCTTACTTTCTTCTGTAATTTCCTTCTTGCTTTCTTCTGCAATTTCCTTCTTGCTTTCTTCTATACCTGTATCTTCATTTTTGCTTTTCTTTACATCTATATTCTTACTTTCATTTTCTTTTTCTTTCGCACCTGTATGTATAATAGCATCCGGCGCATTATTAACTTCTGATTTTTCTGTTTCTTTTATATCTTGTTCCAATGTTTTAGTTTCCGAAAGCATTGGTTCTGCCACTTTGGGGTAGGAAAGGTTATCCTTCTTACTGCTGCATCCCCACAGGAAAATAAAACTGGAAAGAACTAAAATAAACTTAAACTTTTCTTTGAACATAATTCTATTCCTCTCTTATATATAAAAAGACTATAAAATAAGCGGATTTACCAATTTATTTTATAGTCTTTGTCTTACGGTCTTTAAAATGGATTATTTATCTATTTTTTATCTTCTGGAGTTTTATCCGCTGTATCTTCTGCTGCTTCTCCCGCCTTATCTTCGGTATTTTTTCCCGTTGTATCTCCGGCTTTTTCGTCCGTAGCAGCATCTGATGCTTTATCTGAATCCGCATCTTCTGATATAAAAGTTAGGGTGTCCCATATTTCATTATTTACTTTTACATCGGTATCTTTGTTCCATTCTTCATATAACTTTTGGAAAGCATCTGATTGTCTATTTGATATGATTTCTTCTTTTTGCTCCTGTGTTGCATCTTCGTTGAAATCACTTACACAGTATAGAATATGGAATCCATAATCTGTTTCTACAATATCACTTACTTCTCCTGGTTTCATTGCAAAGGCTGCTTCTTCAAATGGTTTTACCATCTCGCCTTTACCAAAGGTATATTCTACACTTGAATCGTCGGTATTGGCTTCTGCCAATTTATTAAAATCATCAGTTTCTTTTGCTTCCTTTAATAACTTCTCTGCTTTTTTACGTGCTTCTGCTTTTTCTTCTTCTGTAAAGTTTACAGTTTTACCGGTTTCATCGGTTTTTTGCGTTTTAATTAAAAGATGTTGAATGGTTATCTGTTTTGCTTCTTCGTCAGATACATCCGTATCTACATCTAAAGTAGCTGCTTCATAAACTTTTTGTTTTAATAAATCATCTTTAAGTATATTAGTAACAATCTCTTCTGTTATTCCGTAGGCAGCTTTATCTTCCTCTGTAATACCTGCTAAGAATTTTGTTGTATATTCTTTTATATCTGCTTCTTCATCTTCTGAAATTGATACGTTAAATTTAGCTGCTTTTTCACTTATTATTTTGTTCTGAACCATCATGTTCATAATATCCTGCTTAGCCAATTCTTCAAAAGTCTGGCCTCCGCCAAAATCATATCCCCATATTTCAGAACCGTATTGTGCTTCCATCTGGGCTTGAAATGACTTAAAGTAAGCCATTGCTTCACTATATAAAATCTTTTTATTTCCAACAGAAACTACTTCTTTTCCAAATAATTTATTGTCTGTTTCTGTACCTTTCTCATCTGTTTCCTTTTCGTTCGTACCCTGGTTTGTGCTTGTTCCATCATTCGCTTTTTTACCAGGCTTTAAACAAGCTACTGCAAACACCGAAATTGATGTTAAAAGCCCTAAGTACATTAATCTTTTTGCTATTTTCTTCATTCTTTCCTCTTTCCTGCCTAAGTCAGTCTATCTCCGAAAAAACTACAGGCGCAATTTTACTACATAACACATGTCTCATTATAGTTTAATTTTCTTCATCTAGCAATAGTTTTAAATCATTTAATAGATTTTTCACATTTTCAAAAAAGGTTATACAATCTATTTTCCCTTTCACTATTTTCTTTAAATCATACGTAAAGTAGGGATTTGCCTCCATGGTAAGTTTTAAAGCCGGCTGGTATTTTTTAATTAATTCCGGAAATTGATCCGCTCTTAATTTTGCCTTATTATACATGACCAATTTAACCTGATCATTTTTATGAATCATGGAAGTAATGTATACTCCATGGCACATAGATTTTATAAGTGCAATGTTCAATAAATTGTTGACAGAAGTAGGAATATCTCCAAAACGATCCAGTAATTCCTCCTGCATATCAAGGAATTCTTCTTCATCTTCAATCTCTGCAATTCGTTTATACACATCCAGTTTTTGAAGTTCACTTTTGATATAAGTAGCAGGAATAAATGCATCCATATCCACATCCACGGTGGTATCGAAGGTTTCTTCCTCTACCGTATCCCCTTTCATAGCCCGCACTGCATCATTTAACATCTTGCAGTACAAATCATATCCTACCGCTTCCATATGCCCGCTTTGCTGTGCGCCGAGCAGATTTCCGGCACCACGGATTTCTAAGTCCCTCATGGCAATCTTAAAACCGGAACCCAGCTCTGTAAATTCTTTAATGGCTTGAAGTCGTTTTTCCGCTATCTCTTTTAACATTTTGTCTCTTTTATACATCAAAAAGGCATAGGCAGTTCGATTAGACCTTCCCACACGTCCTCTTAACTGATATAGCTGGGATAGACCAAGGCGGTCCGCATCATCAATAATCATAGTGTTCACATTAGAAATATCAAGGCCTGTTTCGATAATGGTTGTAGATACCAGAACATCAATTTCTCCATTAATAAAGTCAAACATAATACGTTCCAATTCCCGTTCGCTCATCTGACCATGGGCAAAGGAGACATTTGCCTCCGGCACTAACTTTGCTATTTTTCCTGCAATTTCATCAATGCCATTTACACGGTTGTACACATAATACACCTGTCCATCCCTTGCCATTTCCCGGTTTATAGCTTCCCTGATAATTTCGTCATTATGTTCTAAGACGTAAGTCTGAATGGGCATTCTATCCACCGGCGGTTCATCCAAAACACTCATATCACGAATTCCGATTAAGCTCATATGAAGAGTTCTTGGAATAGGTGTGGCCGTTAAGGTAAGTACGTCCACTTCCCCTTTTAGCTGCTTGATTTTTTCTTTATGTGTCACTCCAAACCGCTGTTCTTCATCCACAATCAGCAGTCCTAAATTCTTAAATTCTATGTCCTTTGACAAAACCCTGTGGGTGCCGATTATAATATCCAGGCTTCCTTTTTTTAGCCGCTCAATTACTTTCTTCTGCTGGGCAGGGGTCCGAAAACGTGAAAGCATATCGATGCTGATAGGAAAATCCATCATTCTTTGTACAAAGGTATTATAATGCTGCTGGGCCAATATAGTAGTGGGCACCAGAATGACTACCTGCTTACCGTCAGAAACAGCTTTAAATGCCGCACGAATGGCGATCTCTGTCTTGCCATAACCTACGTCACCGCAGATTAAACGATCCATAATCTTCTTACTTTCCATATCTCTTTTTGTCTCTTCAATAGCCCGAATCTGGTCATCTGTTTCTTCATAAGGAAACATTTCTTCAAATTCTTTTTGCCACACCGTATCAGAGTCAAACTGGTAACCGGTTTTAGACTGCCGGATAGCATAAAGCTCTACTAATTCCTTGGCAATCTCTTTTACAGCTCCTTTTACTCTTGCCTTTGTTTTCTTCCATTCTGGCGAATTCAGTTTGTTTAGTTTCGGCTTCTTGGCTTCTGCACCGGCATATTTTTGTATCACATCAAGGCCTGTTGCAAGTATATACAACACGCCTCCTCCTGCATATTCAATCTTAATATAATCTTTTGTTATTTTATCTACTTCAATCTTTTCAATACCCCGGTAGACACCCAGTCCATGATTTTCATGAACCACGTAATCGCCAATGTTTAGATCCGTAAAACTTTGTATCTTCTTACCGTCATATTCTTTTATCTTCCGCTTCTTCTTTTTTTCAGCACCAAAAATATCACTTTCCGATATGATAACAAACTTAATAAGGGGATATTCAAAACCTTTGTGAAGACTTCCATGGGCAACCATGATCTCGCCCTTTTGAATAACACGATCCATATCTTCACTATAAAATGCAGTTAAATCATGCTCCATTAAATCTTCACTCAGTCTTTTGGCTCTGGTTCTGGAACCTGATAACAAAAGAATACGATATCCGCTTTTCTTCCACTTTGCCAAGTCCTTTATAAGAACATCAAAATTATTGTTATAAGGATTTACAGACCGTACCGTAAAATCATACTTGGATTTCATAGTAAAGACATTTGACTTATAATCCATGGTACTTAATAATATGGTATTCTTACGGTTTAAATTGGCAAGAAGCTCTTTGTAGCTATATATAACATCACTTTGTCCCGGAAGAATATAACCCTTTTCCATTCGGCCAATCATACCTTCTCTGAACTCTGTTTCTACCGCTTCCCCTTTTTCTACAACTCTGGAGGGTTCATCCAGAAAAATAATAGAGTTATCCCCTTCAAAGTACTCAAATAAGGAGACCGTTTTATCATAAAAATAATTGATATAACTATCAATTCCTACAAAGCTTTGAAAATGAACGATATTTTCTTTGAACTCATCAATAATATTCTGAATACGGGCAGCTTCCTCTGTTTTAAATTGTTCACGGAGCTTTGCCACATATTGTTTTTTCTCATCCTCAATTTTTTTAAGGCCTTCTAACATTCTCTCCTTACTAAGGATCATTTCCGCCGCAGGATATATTTTAAGGCCTTTAACATTCTCAATAGATCTTTGGCTGTCTACATCAAAGGAACGAATAGAATCTACTTCATCCCCCCATAGTTCAATACGGTAAGGACAGTCTTCCGTAGGAGGATAAATATCCAAAATACCTCCTCTTACAGCAAATTCCCCAGGGCCTTCCACCTGTCCCTGTCTTTCGTAACCCAGATGAATCAGCTTTTCCTGAAGCCTTGTAAAGTCAACGGTAGCAGCTTCCTCTATGGTAATTACAGATTCTTTTAAAGAATCAAAAGGAAGAATTTTATCCATTCCTCCGTCCAATGTTGTAATAATCGTTACCGGCTCATGTTCCATAAGCTTTCTTAAGATCTTAAGCCGGTTCTTCACAAGGGCGTTGCCATGAATATCCGCACTGTAGAAGATAATGTCCTTTGCCGGATACAGATACACATTTTTATCATAAAGCTTATAATCTTCATATATTTCCTTTGCTTTCATATCATTATAAGTTATGACTAATTTCCATGGATAGCCTTCACCCAAGCCACTGATGAGATGACATTTCTGTGAGTCTATGCAACCTGTAACCTGCACTGGTGTGTTTTTTAATTTTAAGTTGTCCTTAATGTCATTAAATTCTTTTAATTCCTTCAGAGGAGAAGTAAAGGTTTTCAAATTGCTGCCTCCTTTATAGACACCTATTGCGTTATTTTCTATTATAAATATTCATTGCAGATTCCATTCCATCTGTAATAATTGATTTCACTGCTTCGGAAGACCTCTTTAGAGCCTCACGAATAACAGGCTCTTCTTCTTTTGGAAAACGGGACAGCACATAGTCTGCCAGATCCCAATCCTCCGGTTTATCTCCTACTCCTATTTTAATCCTTGCAAATTCCTCAGTACCCAGGTGGCTGATTATATTCTTAATTCCGTTATGACCTCCCGCACTTCCTTTACTTCGAAGGCGAAGCTGCCCAACCTCCAAACTAATATCATCATATATTACTATGATTTCTTCGTTGGATACTTTATAAAAATCCACTAATTCTCTTACACTTTCTCCGCTTAGATTCATAAAGGTCTGAGGTTGTGCAAGCACTACCTTTTCACCTCCAATGTATCCCTTTCCGCATACAGCTTTATGTTTTTTAAAATCCAAAGGAATATTATACTCATCAGCTATTCGCGTTATGGCATCAAAACCAATATTATGTCTCGTTGCTGCGTATTTTCGATCCGGATTTCCCAGTCCTATAATAATGTACATAATTATACCCATTGCATATCACAAGCTTTCCTGTGATACTGCCATTCATAAATCATGTGAAAGAATTCAATTTTCGGCATCCTTTCATTCTTAATTTTCTTTCACTTTCTAAATATTAATCTCCATAAGAAGATGCTGCAGCTGCTGCAGAAGTACTGGATACAGCAATAAGCATTGCTGTTTGCTGTGCTATTACAAGATTTGTTATCCCATTAGCCAAAGTCATTGTAAGGGAATCCTTTTTGGTTTCCTTCAGGTATTCCTCAACTACCAGTACCGAACTAAATAAAGTCCGGTCCTGTTTGGATAAGGACCATCTTCCAAAGCCTTTTTTCCCCAACAAATATTTATTGACCTCTGCAATTTCATCTGTCAGCTTCTCTACATCTTCACTAACCAATACTAATATGCCAAGATTAGCAAGATTATGATATTTTGACGCCTTGCAATCTTTACTATTCAAACTTTCAAACACTTCTATTACTCTGTTGCACTTTTCCTGAGCAGGTTCTTCTCCCATAGCAAGAACATGGGTTAAAGATTGAAGTTCATTACCCACACCGAAATTTTTCTTTAACAGCTCATAGCAAATCTCCATCTCGTTAATTGCATAAGTGATATCTAAATCCGTTGCTGCTAACATTGCCGCATATCCATAATCATCTGCAGAAGTTAAAAATTTATGTTCTCTTTTCATTGCATCATAGAATTCTTTGGCTCTGCCAATGACCGCTGCCCCATCCTGTTCAGGCCTTTGCTTTGCCACAGAGAATGCAGCTAAAGTTAAATAGGGCGAACCACGAAAACCAACTTTTTTCATTTCTTCGTATATGTTCTTTGTTTTTAAAAACATTTCTTCCTGATTCTTTTCAAGAGAAAATAAAGTTGATAAAATAAAAAACGAAATATCTTTAAAGGAAGAAAAAACTCCTGTATTATTCTTAATAATTCCTTTTGCCTTCTTAATCGCTTCCACATCAGCTTTGATACCGGAATTGACACAAATAGCAGCGCCTAATCTTAGCATCATGGAGTATTCCCATTTAAAATTCTTCTTTAGTATCCCATAGTTTTCTTCAAATAAATCACATTTGTATTGTAGATTGTTACTTAACACTCTAATACCTCCCTCTTTTCACAAGAACGGACTACATGTACAATACTGCAAAATATGCAAGCAACAACGCCGCACCTATAGTAATGTATACGTGCAGCGTTGTTTCATATTGCTTATTATTATAAATCATTGTAAATTTTATGGCAATAGTTTTTCTAATACTAATTCCTTATTAAGAGCGGACAAGTCTTTTAAACTGAATGTTACTCTTAAATCTTGTTAAACTTGCTTTTTTATGTTTTACTATAATAGAATTTACTTATATTCGATTATTGGTTTATTAAAAGAACGAGGTGATACCATGTCTGCTGAAATTACATTAGAGGGAATTTTAAAAGAACTGTATAATATATCCGGCTTCCGAATCAGTATCTATGATACCGAATTTAACGAAATAAGTGCCTATCCTAAAAATTTAAGTTGCTATTGCAGTCTTATACAAAAATCTACGGAAGGAAAACAAAAATGCGTACAAAATGATATCAATGCTTTTGAAAAAGTACAGATTTTGAAAAATGTATATATCTACAAATGTCATTTTGGCTTGTGTGAAGCTGTTGCACCTCTTTATAGCTTCGGCTCCTTAACCGGTTACCTGATGATGGGGCAATATTTAGATGATGATTCCGAATCTAAGAATAATGCCTTTTATGCTGCATTGCCCTATACAAAAGATAAAAACAGTTTATCCGAGGCTTTAAAACAAGTTCCTGTCAGCTCCAAAGAAACCATTCAATCGGTAATTACCATAATGAATGTTTGTGCTCAATATATTACTTTAAGCAACCGTCTAAATCATCAAAAACAAGACCTTGCCCTGAAAGTAAAAGAATACCTTGATATAAATTATAGCAGAAAAATCTCCATTGATTTATTATGCTCCCATTTTTTCTGTTCAAAATCCACCCTGCATACTCATTTTAAGGAGAGGTTTCATAAAGGTATCAATCAATATCTGACAGAAGTCCGTCTTCAGCATGGAGAAAATTACCTGCGAAACAGTAAGAAAACCATTGGGGAAATTACATCGTTATGTGGTTTTTCCGACCAAAATTATTTTACCAAAGCATTTACAAAACATAAAAACATGTCCCCGACAGAATTTCGTAAAAGCTGTGAAATAGGTGATGAAAGGGTAGATTAAATTTAATTATCCAGGAATTAATTTTTAATCTTCGCAAGAAATCCAGATAAAAAACTCCGAAAGTTTAAAGATATTTCGGAGTTTTATTTATTTTATTTAAATTTATTGTCTATATCCATCCGGATTATGACTTTGCCAATTCCATGCATCCTGACACATTTTTTCAATATCATATTTTGCTGTCCAATCTAATTCTCTTTCTGCCTTTTCTGGATTGGAATAGCATGCAGCTACATCTCCCGGACGGCGGTCAGTAATTTGATATGGAAGTTCTTTTCTACATGCTTTTTCAAAAGCATGAACCATTTCTAATACAGAATATCCTCTTCCTGTTCCTAAGTTATAAATATATACTCCTGGATTTCCAGCTTTTTTCTCAATGGCTTTCAGGTGACCGATACTTAAATCAACTACATGGATATAATCTCTTACACCGGTACCGTCAACTGTAGGATAGTCGTTACCGTATATACTTACCTGTTTTAATTTACCCGTAGCAACCTGCGCAATGTATGGAAGAAGATTATTAGGGATTCCACGTGGGTCTTCTCCGATACGTCCGCTTTCATGGGCTCCGATCGGATTAAAATAACGAAGGATTACAATGGAGAATCTGGAATCCGATACATATAAGTCTTGTAAAATCTGTTCAATCATTAACTTAGTCGTTCCATATGGATTGGTTGTGGATAGTGGGAAATCCTCCGTAATAGGTAATTTCTCAGGTGTTCCATAAACCGTTGCAGAGGAGGAGAATACTAAATTAAATACATCATGCTTTTGCATAATATCCAGTAGATTAAAGGTCCCTGTTAAATTATTATGATAATATCTTAAAGGAATGCTTACAGATTCTCCTACTGCTTTTAAACCTGCAAAATGTATAACTGCATCCACCATATTTTCATCAAATATTTCATCTAACGCACCATAATCAAGTAAATCAGCCTCATAAAATAATATATTTTTTCCTGTCAGTTCCTTCACTCGTTTAAGGGATTCTTCACTGGAATTGGATAAATTATCAACAACAATAACATCATGTCCGGCATTTAACAACTCCAGACAAGTATGGCTTCCAATAAAACCCGCCCCGCCGGTTACCAATATATTCATAACAACACCTATGCCTTTCCTTTATATTCTGCCTCATAAGTTTCTTTAAGCTATGCCTTATGAAGGCAGGTAATTGAATCTTCAATATATTCATTACAGTATAGTATACTATACTGTTCTATCTATTTCCATTGTTTTTTTGCTGATACTTTTTACTTATAATGACTCATTACTATTTCGTTCATTATTTCCATCTTCTCTTCCATGTCGGCAACCAATTTAAATTGGGTTCTTGCACGGTCTAAGTTATGATGTTCTCTGTGAATTCTAAAGTAAGTATCTCCCTCAAGATAATCCGTAAGGAAACGTATACCGCATTCTAAAGTCAATAGTTTTGCAGAGAAAGCAAGTAATTCAAATTCTTTCTTGGTTAGTGTTTCACCGGCTTCACTTAAGAATCCTTCCACATACTCTTGAAATAAATTAATGTCCATATAAACCTTGGATAAGTCTGTTTCGTCTTCTGCAGCTGAGCTTGCTCCAAAACGGATACTGTCGCCAAAATCATAGAAAACAGAACCTGGCATTACGGTATCAAGATCAATAACGCAGATACCTTCATTGGTTTTATTGTCCATCATAATATTATTAAGCTTTGTATCATTATGGGTTACACGTAAAGGAATCTCTTTCTTTTCAATTAAGTCCAATACAATGCCGCAGTCGCCTTTTCTTGCTTTAACAAATTCAATTTCTTCCTGAACGTCTTTTGCCCTTCCCATCTTATCTTCTGCTACTGCTTTTTCAAAATTTTTATAACGATTTACCGTATTATGAAACTTTTCAATGGTTTCTGATAAAGTTTCTGCCGGATAATCGGATAATAATTTCTGGAATTTGCCGAAAGCTTTTGCAGAATTATAGAATAGTCCCGGCTTTTCAGCAGACTGATAGCAAGTAGCATTCTCAATAAAAAGATAGGCTCTCCAGCATTCCTTATCCCCATCTTCATAGAATAATTTTCCATCTTTTGTTTTTACAATCGTAAGTGTTTCTCTGTCCGGATTGCCGCCTGCTTCCAGTATTTTTTTACGCAAATGAGTGGTTACACCTTCAATATTTTTCATTAATGCCAATGGATCTTTCAGTATGCTTGTATTAATTTTCTGCAATACATAACGGACCGGCGGTACTGTTTCTCTTCTGAAATAAACTGCATAGGTTGAATTAATATGTCCTTCTCCAAGGGGTTCCATATGAATAAATTCACCGTTAAAATCAAATTGATTTACAACTTCTGTTGTTATCTTAGTATCTATTATCTTATTTTCCATGTTAACCTCTATTCCGGTGCTTTAGCACCATATAATACTATTTGTTCCACAAATTCTCCGGATAAACACCATTTTCAATTTGTTTACTGATGAATTTTACGATTTCTTCTTTATCTTCATGATAAGTTACACCATACCATTTTGCAGTGGTATTAAGCACTTTTACATCACATTTTTCATTGTCAATTAAGTTTTGCACGACGGATGGCAGGAAGAATTCTGCTTTTGCTAAAGTACCGATATCCTGTTTAAAGAAATCTTTCATCTGCTTTCCGATTTCAGTAAAGATATCCGGTGTGAAACCCCAGCAGTTCATGGATACGATACTATTGGGATCTATTGTTGTCCAGCCCTCACCTTCTTCGTAATACTGAACTTTTCCGTCGTTGTATTGAATCTTTGTTCTTTCCGTTACATTTTTAAGATAATTATTGGAGTCTGTGGTGCAGACACCTCTTGCAACGTGGCCATTTTCAGTTAAGGTATTATTTAGGATAAAACCTGCCATTGCAAAATGATATTTATCTCCTGTTTCTGACTTTTCTTTCAGAAAACCTGCTAATTGTACAAAAGAATCTCTGCCATAGAAATCATCTGCATTAATAACCGCAAAATTCTCATTCACCAAATCCTTGCAGCTATAAACAGCATGTGCGGTTCCCCAAGGTTTTGTTCTTCCCTCCAGCATTACTGCTCCTTCTGGAATTGTATTGATTTTCTGAAATGCATATTTTACATCGATCAATTTCTCAACCCGTTTGCCAACGGTGTCATGAAATACATCGTAATTTTCTTCTTTTATAATAAATACAACTTTATTGAAGCCCGCTTTAAGAGCATCATAGATGGAATAATCAATAATGAATTCTCCATGTCTGCCAACCGGATCGATTTGTTTTAAGCCACCATATCTGCTTCCCATTCCTGCTGCCATAATCACTAACGTTAAGTTATCTGTATTGCCCATAGTTTCCTCCTTCTAAACCCGTTCTATAAAATCCAGCTAAATATTTTTCAATACTTTATAAATCCTCCTAATATGGTGTTTTTATAAAGTATTTCATTTATAGCTTTATTTTATTTAATAACGTGAAAGAATACTATGCAGAATCGTATGATTATTAGTAATTTAGTGTGATGTTATATTATTTTACGATTTCAGAAATAAATTCATAACTTTCTTTACTCATTACATATTCTTTGTTAAAATCCTCTGTCTGAAACTCCTCATCTCTGATATGATTTGGAAAGTCTCTATCCGCCTTTAAAAAGAAGTCATAAGTAATTATATCTTCTCCGTTCCAGGTAATAGGATCATCCCAGGTACTGTCAAAATTGTACCACTCACCCTCTAAATATACGATATTCCAGCCATGGGCTTCACCATTCCCTATTCCGGTTATGATTCTACAGGGTATCCCTGCTTCCGTAAGCATTTTATAGGCCAGACTCATATATCCCTGACAGGTAGACTTTTTTTCAAACAAATTATCATAAGCGGAGTAATTGGCCATAGAGGTATCATAGGAAGCATTTTCTATAATATAATCATGAATTTTCTTAATCTTCTCATAATCGCTCAGTTTTTCTATATTCCACTTACGAAAAAGCTTCTTAACCTTTTCATCTACTTTATTCGTTTCATAGGCAGTTTCATTATATTTAAACCGATAAGTAACGGTTAGAATCTTTCCCAAACCGCCAACTTTCGCATATATACTTTCTACCTTATATTTCAAATAATCATGGTCACTGGAGGTTCCCTTATCATCTATGGAATAAGCCAGATTTATTGCATCCTCCGTAAACCAATCTATACGTTCAAATTCACCCACATACTGCACTATAAGTTCTTCTTCTCCCTCCAGCATAGCTTGCCGGATTGTTTCAATAAACTCTTCTTCCACGGTTTCTTCCGTTGTGAATACATGGTATACCCATTCTATTATTTTATATTTATCTTCAAGCTTATATATTAAAATAGCAAATAGTACTATAATAACTACAGTTTTTATAAATTTTTTCACAAGAGGCTCCTCTAACATTCTAAATCTTTATGGTTTCATGAATTACACAAGTTTCATATAATTATCATATAACTTATTGGTTCATTATATCTTATTTCCAAACCAATAACCATATGAAAAAAAAGAAAGGGAAGAATAGCTTAAACCGTATTCTTCCCTTTCATATTAATTTTGTTTAGAATGGTATAAACCATTTATGCACTATATAATGCCTTACTTCTAAACGGTACTTTCTTACACTAGAAATATTCTTATCCTATTATCTTTTTATTCTGCTTCTGCCACATTTTCATCTGCGCTTACTTCAGCTGCTGCTTCATAGCTTTCTAAGATAATTTTTTGAATCTTATCTCTAGTTTCAGAATTAATTGGATGTGCGATGTCGCGATATTCACCATCACCGGCTTTACGGCTTGGCATTGCTATAAATAAACCTTTTTCACCCTCAATTACCTTAATATCATGAACAACAAATTCATTATCCATGGTAATTGAAACAACCGCCTTCATCTTTCCTTCTTTGCTTACTTTGCGTACTCGCACGTCTGTGATTTGCATTTTGTAAGTCCCCCTTCTGAGTTTATCTTTTGGTTTTTTATAGATAAAAATTTTATCTTAACGTATTTAATACCCACCAAAACCTGTAGGATTAAGTTGAAAAATAATGTTTTTTCAACTTCTTAATTTGTATGCGTGCTAAAGCACGCAGATTGGAGTTTTTATAAAACGAATCTATTGTTTTTCTCCACTACAATCCTGGTTTCACCATCTTCTCCTATATAATTGGAATTTGCCCGGATGGTCCCTCGGCTTTCTATAATACAATTTTCAATATAGGTATTATTACCTATATATACATCGTTCAAAATAATAGAATTCTTAATAGTACAGTTATTGCCTACATAAACCTTTTTGAATAATATCGAATTCTCCACCTGACCATTTATAATACAGCCATTGGAAATTAAGCTGTTCTTCGTATTAGAACCCTGATTGTATTTTGCAGGAGGTAAATCTTCTACTTTTGAATAAATATCCGGATATTGTCTGAAAAAATAATTACGGATATCCTTGTCCAAAAAATCCATGTTCGTTCTATAATAAGCCTCTACGGTAGAAATATTATTCCAATAAGTATCCATAGAGTAGGCATATATTTTCTTGATATCTTTATAACGGATCAAAATATCTTTTACAAAATCAAATCGTACTTCTTCAGCCGCTTTTTCTAATAACTCAATTAATTGACGCCTGCGGATAATATATATTCCTGCCGATACAGTATTAGCATCTGTTATAATAGGCTTCTCTTCAAACTGTACGATTCTCCCATCTTCCCCTGTTTTAACAACACCAAATCTGCCAGCATCATCATCCTTAGGAAGACTGGTACATACTACCGTAATATCTGCTCTTTTATTAATATGATAATCCAAAACTTTGTGATAGTCCAGCTTATATATACAATCTCCCGATGCAATAACGACATAAGGTTCATGACTCTTTTTTAAGAAACTGATATTCTGATACATGGCATCTGCGGTTCCCCTGTACCAGTAACTATTTCTTGCGGTAATTGTAGGAGTAAATACGAATAATCCCCCTTGTTTTCTCCCAAAATCCCACCATTTTGAAGAATTCAAATGTTCATTTAAAGATTTTGCATTATACTGTGTAATAACTGCAACTTTTTGAATGTGAGAGTTGGACATATTACTTAACACAAAATCGATTGCACGATAACTTCCGGCAACAGGCATAGCCGCAATAGCTCTTTTATTAGATAGTTCCCGCATCTTATTGTTATTCCCGCCTGCTAAAACAATACCTATTGCTTTCATAATCTGTCACCTGCCTTAATCAAAGTTTCACCGCTTTCAAGAACTCCGTCTGGATAATCCTCGGGAAGGGTAATTCCTTCTATGGCCGTATTTTTACCTATCCTAACACCGGATGGTATTCGAGTTTTTTCAGCCACAGTAACAAGACCAAAGGAATAAATATTAGGATATAATTTGTTGGGAACTTCTTCTCCCATACCTAAATGTGCATTGGCACCAATCGCTGCTCCTTCTGCAATAATGGATTTATCAACAAGCACTCCGGCTTCAATCACTGCGTCCTTCATTATAATGGAATCCCGGATAACCGCACCGGGCCCAATTGTAACACCGGAACCGATAACTGAATTATGTACTTCACCATAAACTTCCGATCCTTCTCCTATGATTGCTTTATTAATGACAGCGTTATCTGAAATATACCCAGGTGGAATAGTATCTGCTTTGGTATATATTCTCCAGAATTCTTCATATAAATTGAATTCCGGAATCAAATCTATCAGCTCCATATTGGACTCCCAATATGCCCCCAAGGTACCCACATCCTTCCAATACCCATTGTATTCGTAAGCAAATACTCTGTCCCCCTTTTGATGGCAATAGGGAATGATGTGTTTGCCAAAATCACATCCCTCTTGTGACCATAAGGCAAGTAATGCATCCTTTAACACCTTCCAGGAAAAAATATAGATTCCCATAGAAGCTAAATTACTTCGGGGATTTTCCGGTTTCTCTTCAAATTCTGTAATTCTCTTATTCTCATCTGTGATTGCTACCCCAAACCTGCTGGCCTCTTCTATTGGTACCGGTATGGTTGCTAAGGTAATATCCGCATTTTTGGATTTATGAAAATCCAGCATAACTTCATAATCCATCTTGTAAATGTGGTCCCCGCCAAGAATTAGTACATAATCCGGATTATAATATTCCATATATCCTAAGTTTTGATATATGGCATTGGCCGTTCCCGTATACCATTCACTAGAAGTATTCTTTTCATAAGGAGGAAGGATACTTACACCGCCAATATTCCGGTCAAGATCCCAGGGTATTCCAATTCCTATATGTGTGTTTAATCGCAAAGGCTGATACTGAGTCAGCACACCGACGGTATCAATGCCCGAATTGATGCAATTACTAAGAGGAAAGTCGATGATTCTATATTTCCCCCCAAATGCCACAGCCGGCTTAGCTACATGAGATGTCAAAACTCCAAGTCTGGAACCTTGTCCACCGGCAAGAAGCATTGCTATCATTTCTTTTTTAATCATGCAATCACCTCTTATTCAATCTGAGACTATTATACCATATATTTCTATTGTTGTGAATAAATTTTACAATATTTTTCGAATAATTAAAAACTTTTACTACATATTGTATATACCCATTACCATTAAATATTAATTTACTATAAATTATTAACATAATTACTTAATTCCTGTCATTAATTATAATATTCCATATATTATAGGAATACGATTATTCTAACTACGTTTTTATTTTTAATGAAATTAGGAGTAAGAAAGCAACAAAGACAGAGTATTTTTAGTTAGCCGCAGCTTACATTCCATGTTTGCTTCCCCATTGTATAAATTTTAATTGTATTTTTATAGGAAACGGTTATAATAACAATATGTAACTTATATCTGACACTTATTTCAGATATAAACCAATTAATTTAGAATAGGAAGTGTCTTATGTATCAAATCGATTTTAGCAAGCCAAAAAATGTACACTTTATTGGTATCGGCGGTATCAGTATGAGTGGACTGGCCGAACTTTTACATACGATGGGTTTTCGTGTCAGTGGTTCTGATTCAAAAATGAGTAAAATTACAAATCACCTAGAAAGTATTGGTATAAATATAATATATGGACAAAGGTCTTCAAATATTACACCTGATATTAACTTCGTTGTTTATACTTCAGCGGTTAAGGAAGATAATCCTGAATATCAAGCTGTTATACAGGAGGGCATCCCCATTATGGACCGTGCAGAACTCCTGGGCCAGGTAATGCTTCATTATACCGACTCCATAGCCATTGCCGGAACTCACGGTAAAACTACAACAACTTCCATGTTGTCCCTTATCCTATTAAAGGCGAATTTAGATCCCACCATTTCCGTAGGCGGAATCTTGGATAATATCGGTGGAAATATCCGTATCGGTCATTCCGAACATTTCGTTACGGAAGCTTGTGAATATACCAACAGTTTTCTAAAATTTAACCCTGCAAGAAGTATTATACTGAATGTAGAGGCAGAACATCTTGATTTCTTTAAGGATTTAGATGATATCCGTTGTTCTTTCCGTGAATTTGCAAAGCGCCTTCCCGATGATGGATTATTAATTATCAATGGGGATATTGATAATGTAAGTTACTTCACAGAGGATTTACCCTGTGACATAATAACTTACAGTGTAAATCATGAAAAAAGTCCAATTTCAAAGGCATTGCTTCATTATAGTGCCGCAGACATAAAATTTGATGGAAATGGCCATGGCCATTATGATTTAATGGAAAATGGCAAGCTGTTGACCCATATTGATTTAAATATTATTGGAATTCATAATATCTCCAATTCTTTACCGGCAATTGCACTGGCAAGAAGTTTAAATATACCTCTGGAAGTTATCAAAGAAGCTTTGTTATCCTTTCAGGGTACGGAACGCCGGTTTGAATATAAGGGAGAGATAGGCGGAGTTACCATTATTGATGATTATGCACATCATCCTACTGAAGTAAGAGCTACTTTAGAAGCTGCCAAAAATTATCCTCATCAAACAACCTGGTGTGTATTTCAACCCCACACCTATACCAGAACAAAATCTTTCTTAAAAGATTTTGCAAAAGCTTTATCTTTGGCAGATAAAATAGTTTTAACTGATATATATGCCGCAAGGGAAGTCAATCCCGGTGATATTTCTTCAAAAGATTTGCAGGATGAACTGTTGAAATTAGGAAAAGAAGCCTATTATTTTCAAGGCTTTGGAGAAATAGAAAACTTTTTATTGCAAAATTGTACTAACGGCGACTTGTTGATAACTATGGGCGCCGGAGACGTTGTAAACATTGGAGAAGCACTTCTTGGGGAATAGTTATCCACATTATCCACAATCTTATCAACAATTCTATTGTGATAAGGTTGTGGATTTTTTAGTTCACATAATAACCCTTGTACTTCACTATAAAATTTTACCAATTCTTAATATTTATTTAAAATATCAACCTTTCTCGCTATTGCAACATAAATTAAAAGGATTCTTGCACCATTCTATCCACATTATCCACATTGTCCACAAATATTTTGTGGGGAATTTCTACCCCCATTTCGCCTATTTCATTCTTTTGAAACCTATGCTATAATGAGGCGGAATGAGGATAGTGAGGGGATGGAGCACTCCCTTGTGAAACGTTCCTGTCAATTCTCATGGACGCTGCACAACATGAAATACCTATTTGTTCATGTTAATAATAGCGTTATAGCAAATACAAATTACATATTAACAGCAGAAGTTTTATAGTATGTATTCTGCATAGAAAGGCTTGGTATAAAAAATGAACACAATTACTTTACAATCCAACAGTACCTCCGAAAGTACTGTTATACCAAATATTTTTATAGACAACTATATGCCCTCTGCAAATGGAGCCTATGTGAAGGTCTATTTATATTTATTGCGTTGTATGGCCTCTTCGGACATGGAGATTTCCCTGTCTTCCATTGCTGATCATTTGGAAGATACTGAAAAAGACATTATTCGAGGGTTATGTTATTGGGAAAAGGTTAATCTGCTTTCATTAGCAAGAGATAACAGCCAGCACATTGTATCCATTACTATCAATGACATCTATACAGCAAAAGATAGTCAGGATGCCGAAGAATATGCAACTTCTTCCGCAGCTCCACTGTCAGAGCCGGAGCAGATTGAGACAGTTTCCATTTCACCAAAACAGAACTTTGAAAAACCAACTTACTCAGAGGCCCAAATTAAACAACTTACCAATCATGATGAAGTAAAATGGTTATTAAACATTATTGAAATATATCTGGACCGTTTGATAAAACCAATGGATCTTCAATTAATCTTGTACTTATATGAAAGTCTTGGTTTCTCAGCAGAACTGATTATGTATCTGTATGAGTACTGTGTTTCCAAGAACAAGAAAAATCCATCTTACATAGAAGCAGTTGCCTTATCATGGGCAGAAGAAGGCATTGATACCGTAGAGAAAGCAGAAGCAGCCACTGTTCTTTATAACAGCAACTACAATGCTGTTAATAAAGCATTTGGCTTAAATAGAGCACCCGGTAATGTTGAAAAACAGTTTATTAATAAATGGTTAAATAAGTATGGCTTTCCTATAGATATTATTGTAGAAGCCTGCAACCGTACCATTCTTATGACTCAAAAACCGGATTTTAAATATGCAGATAAAATATTGGAAAACTGGTTTAAAAAAGGTGTGAAAGAATTAAGCCATATAGCTAAATTAGATGAAGAACATTCTAAGAACGCAAATGCCAGAGCTAATTCCGCCAAATCAGCTCCTGTATCCAAATCTTCTCAATCAAACCGCTTTAATGCCTTTCCGCAAAGAACTTATACCGATGAAGATTATTCTTCTATGGAGCAGAGGCTGCTAAATAAGCAATAAATCATAACGCAATGGTATGTAATGATGCGAATCATTAGGAAGGAATTACCTATGGCATTGAAAAATTTTCAATACAATAAAATATTACGGGATTATGATGCAAAGCAATTGGAAAGCAAGCACAAATTAGACCAGCGCACTGAGCTGGTATATAAAACAATCCCTGAAATGAAAGAGATTGACGAGAAGGTCATAAGCAGTTCCATTGAAAGTGCGAAGCTTCTTTTATATGGGGATGAGAAAGCATTAAATTCTTTAAAAAAAATCACCAAAGAAGCCTCCAAAAAAAGAATTCAACTGTTAGAGCAGTATGGTTTTCCAAAAGACTACCTGCAACCCTCCTATTATTGTCCGGATTGCAAAGATACCGGCTATATCGGCAAGAAAAAATGCCATTGCTTTAAGCAGGCTATTGTGGATATTGTTTACTCCCAGTCTAATATAAAAACTGCCATTAACCTAGAGAATTTTTCTACATTTTCTTATGATTTTTATTCCGATGATTATGTGGATCCAAGTATTAATATGACTCCAAGAGAGAACATAAAAAAAGCAGTTCAGACCTCTAGGCAATTTATTGAGAACTTTGATAAGGAATATAACAACCTTTTGCTTTATGGCAATACTGGAGTTGGGAAGACCTTTTTGGCAAACTGTATCGCCAGGGAACTTTTAGACAACGCTCATACTGTTATTTATTTAACTGCTTTTCAATTATTTGATATATTGGAGAAGAACAAATTCGGTAAGAGCGAAGAAACTTTTGAATCCCAAAACCAGTTTGAATATATTTTAGACTGTGACTTACTAATCGTAGACGACTTAGGAACAGAATTAAATAATACTTTTGTTTCTTCCCAGTTATACTTATGTATTAACGAACGTTTCTTACGGCGTAAGTCCACCATTATTTCTACAAACTTATCTTTAGACAATATAAATACCAACTACAGTGAACGAGTTTTTTCCCGTATTGCCAGCAATTACATTCTCTTGAAAATTGTAGGTGAAGATATTCGGTTAAAAAAACTGTTTTAAAAGTTTGTTTAAGATTTAGCCTTGACTTAACATATTGATAATGGTATAACGTAAATGGACATTTTCCCATTAACTTATTAAATTTTTATCGGAGGACAAATACAAATGCCACAGCAAGAAAAAATAATCGAAACAATCCCAGTGGGGCCTTTAGGAATAATTGCCTTAGAAAGTAGTAAAGAACTTGGTCAAAAAGTAAATAATTACATTGTAAGCTGGCGTAATGAGTTGAACAGTGAGCATACTTCTACCATAGCCTTTGCTGGTTATCAAAGAGATTCCTATTTAATCAACGCTTCCTGCCCAAGATTCGGCAGCGGTGAGGCAAAAGGCATCATTAAAGAAACTGTGCGTGGTGACGATTTATATCTGTTAGTAGACGTATGCAACTATAGCTTGACTTATTCCGTATGCGGACAAGTAAATCATATGTCTCCAGATGACCATTACCAAGACTTAAAGAGAATTATAGCAGCTGTTGGCGGCAAAGCTCGTAGAATTACTGTAATCATGCCATTCTTATATGAGAGCAGACAACATAAAAGAAGTTCAAGGGAATCATTAGACTGTGCTTTGGCTTTGCAGGAATTAACTAATATGGGTGTAGAAAGTATTATTACTTTTGATGCTCATGACCCTCGTGTTCAAAATGCTATTCCTTTAAAGAGCTTCGAAACAGTACAACCTACTTATCAGTTTATTAAAGCTTTACTTAAGAATGTACCAGATTTGAATTTAGACCCGAATCATATGATGGTTATCAGCCCTGACGAAGGCGGAATGAGTCGTGCGGTATATTTTGCTAATGTTCTGGGTATTGACCTTGGTATGTTCTACAAACGCCGTGACTATAGCACAATTGTTAACGGCCGTAACCCTATTGTTGCTCATGAATTCCTGGGTGATGATATTGAAGGAAAAGACATGTTAATTATTGATGACATGATTTCCTCCGGCGAAAGTATGATAGATGTTGCTACAGAACTAAAGAAGAGAAAAGCAGGAAAAATCTTCGTATGTGCAACTTTCGGATTATTCACCAACGGGTTTAAGAAATTTGATGAAGCTTACGAGCAAGGATTAATCGATCGTGTATTGACCACCAATTTAGTGTATCAATCAGCTGAATTGCTTTCTAAGCCTTATTATATCAGTGTGGATATGAGCAAATACATTGCTTTATTAATTGATACTTTAAATCACGATAAATCCATCAGTGAATTTTTAAGTCCAACCGAACGTATCCAGAAATTATTAAACAAATATAAGAATCGCTAGTAAGAAAACAATTTTACTATGTGAAAGATAAAAATTCCCGGGATTTAAAAACCGGGAATTTTTTATTTACTAACTTTATTTATTTACTTTATTTACTAACTTTTTTTATTAACTTTTATGTAGTTCTTTTATTATCCAGCTTTGTCTACGTCCCCTATGCCACCATTTATATCTTCTTCCCATCCACTGTTCATATCACCATCACCATTTAAATCTTCCCCCGTATCCGTATCTATATCTTCCGGTACCTCTTGATCGGTATCTTCTTCATAAAAATCACCTTCTAAGCCGGATTGGTCATCAAAATCCATTCCCGATTCCATATCTTCATAAAAATCATCTCCATTGGATTCATTCCATTCCTCTCCTGAATCAGGAATAGAATTAGGATCTTTGTTCTTACTATTGTCCGTCTTTTGATCGCTGCCTCCCGCTTTATCCTTATCTTTACCGGGCTTTGCATCCTCCGCCTTCTCCTGGTCTATTGCAGAATCCTCTTCAGCTTCTTCCTCTTTCACTTTCGGAGGCCTATTATCTGTATAGCTTAGAAATTCTTCATTCTCCAGATTTTTATGTATTTGGTCCATGTAAGTTTTCCATATGGTTCCGGGATGTTTAGAGCCGTATAAATTGCTCAGAGACTTTGGAATATCATATCCTACCCATACCCCTGTAGTATAATAAGGGGTATACCCTACAAACCAGCCATCTTTGTTATCGTTTGTGGTACCGGTTTTGCCAGCACTGGTAATCTTCTCTAGAGCAAGACTTTTTCCGGTGCCTCTTTTCATAACACCTTCTAAAACATTTGTCATCATTCTTGCTGCGTTGGTATCATAAATGCGCTTTTGCTTATTGACCTCACCCACAATTTCATTTCCTTCTGCATCTAATATCTTTATAATACAGGTAGGTTCCCGATAGATTCCGTCATTTTCTAATGCAGCATAAGCTGAGGTAAGTTCAACCGGACTAGTTCCAATTGTAAAGCCGCCCAAAGATGCCGCCGGTATATAATCCTTCTTATCAATTTTGGAAAAGTTCATATTCAGCAGATAGGATAATCCCACTTCAGGTGTCAGTTCTTCAAACATCTTCCATGCTATGGTATTTTTTGATACTTCAATTGCTTTTCTTAATTCCATTTTCCCGGAATAGGTTCTACCGGAATTGGAGGGTCCATCTTTAATAGGTTCATCAACAACTATGCTGTCGGGATAATACCCTCTTTCAAAGCTTGGGGCATACACAATAATTGGCTTTATAGCACTTCCCGGCTGGCGGTAGCTTTGATATCCCCGATTCAGGGTATATCCGTTATATTCTTGTGATCTCCCTCCAACAATAGCTGCAACTTTTCCCGTCGTATTATCAATACTGACCGCAGCTCCCTGTAAAGTGTAAATTCCTTCTTTATTTACTTCCCCATACTCTTTTAGGGTATTATCCACTGCCTGCTGCAATAATTTTTGTTTTTTCATATCAATGGAAGTATAGATACGATAGCCTTCAAAATATAAGGATTTTTGAATCTTGTAATACAAGTCATAATATTTTTCTTCATATTTTTCCTGTTGTTCTTTATTATCAAACCGGTACTGGAACTCAAAACCCTGTTCCTCCATCAATGCCCTTATAGCACAGTAATACACATATGTATCTACATAATTGTTCTTTTTCACCTTACTTAAAGACAAGGTAATCTCCTGATTAGAAGCCATATTATAATCTTCCAGCCCAATACGGCCATCCTGATACATCTGGTCCAGAATACGGTTCCGCCTGGACTTTGTATTATCCATATGGTGTAATGGATTATAAATGGTAGGATTATTAGGTATTGCACATAAAAATGCCACCTCTGACAGAGTAAGGTCCTTGGCACTTTTACTAAAATATCCTTTACTTGCCGCTTCTATACCATAATAACCATTTGCAAAATAGATATTATTCAAATAAAACTCCATAATATCTTCTTTGCTATACTTCTTCTCTAATTCAATGGCAATAAATATTTCTTTTAACTTTCTTTCATAGGTTACTTCATTGCTAAGAAATATATTCCTTGCCAACTGTTGAGTAATGGTACTGGCTCCCTGAGTAATATCACCGTCATTCTTAATAAGAGCCCTCATAGCCCGGATGATAGCAAACAAATCTACCCCTTCATGGGACATATACTTCTTATCTTCTATTGAAATCATAGCCTTTATTGCGATATCAGGAATATCTTTATAATCCAGGTAATATACATCTTTTTCTCCCTTTAGCACAGAGATTGGTTTTCCTTTTACGTCATATACTAAACTGGTTTCTGCCTGACGAAAAGTATTCCTGTCGGACATAATAACTGCCTCCTGGGCTTCTTCCTGAAACCGGATGAGGGTAGCACCATATTTAAAGTAAATAAACAAACCAGCTATCAGAACGCATAAAGATAGTATCAATGACAGAATAAGAAAAAACCAGCCTATCTTCTTACCTATGGAGCTTTTTCCCTTATTGGCTGTCTGTTTCTTATTTCTTTTTGATTTTTGATTTGTTTTTTTAGTACTCTTTTTATTATTCTTCTTTTTAGTAGCTTGTCTAGCATTAGATCTTGAATTCGTATTTGGTTTATTCATATTCTTCCTTCACTTCCCCTCCGGATGCAAATGTTCTGTCTTGTTTGGATTCCATGAAAGCCTGTACATGAAATACTTTTAGGAATAATATACATCAACTGCTAAGGTTTATATAATTATAATCTGCCTGCATCTCGTCAAGAAACTCTTTTTCTCTTTTATGACAGGTAAATATTATAATCTGTCCGTTTTTATTTTGAGTAAGATACTTAAGAGCTGCTTTTGTCCGGTTATCATCATACAAAGCAAAGCAATCATCCAGCAGGATGGGCATAACATCTTTTCCGTACACCAGATCAGATATGGCAAGACGAAGTGCCAGATATAATTGTCCTATGGTTCCGGAACTTAACTTGTCCAATATTATGTAATTATTTTGCTGATCCACTTTTATGTTCATTTTTTCGTCTACTTTAATATTGGAATATTTTCCTTCGGTGATAACTCCTGCAAGGCCGGAAACCAGTTCATTTAATTTTCCTCCAAAACTGTCGTGAATGTCCACAGACAGACAGTCTATGGTTTCTATGGCTAATTTAATTGCAGATAACTCCACTTTATTAGCTTTATCCTGTTCCTCCAATTCCTGAAGCTCTTTACTTAGTTCCAGCAGCCTTTCTTCATTGTCTTCCAGACCTTTTAATTCCCAACCTATCTTTTCTTTTTTCAGCCGGATTTCTTCATATCTTTTCACTTTGTGGTCTTTTAACTCTGCAATGATCTGTTTTTCATTCTTTATGTAATCTTCCCATAAAGAGAAACTTCCATCACTTATTTCATGGACTGGTAACCCCTCTTTATGAAACACTTCTGCAAAAATTTGAAAATATCTTATCAGCTCTTCTTCTATTATATGAATCTTCTCATTAATACCGGCTATCTGCTCTTCGTATTCCTCTATTTGCCTTTGAAGATGCCCAAGTGACATTTCGGCTTTTAAATGATATTCATGCCGATCCTTTAATTCTTCCTGGCTTGCAACATGATTATTGTCTAAAATACTTTGTTTTCTGGCTTTTAATTGTTTTAGAGTATCTTCCAAACTGTTTTGTTCTTTTAACATACTGTTTTGCTTTTCTTTTGAACGCTTTGCCATAGATAAAAACCCAATAACCCCTAACCCTCCTATGGCTGCAAGGATTAGTAGAAGGGGATTTTTATAATTCATCCAAAGGAGAATACTGATAATACATAAAATTGCCGGAATAAGCCCAATAAACAGATTGCCGGGATTCATTTTTGTCACTTTATTTTTGTAATCTTCTATAAAAAAGGACATTTTTTGTTCGTATTGTGAAATGCTGTGGTTTATATCTTCCAGTTCTTTTAACTGGCCGGATACATAATGGTTCTCCCTCCCATTATGCAATATCTCCCTTTGTTCTTCCTTTTGCCTGTTTTGCTTCTCCCTCAAGGCTTGTTTTAAATTCCTGTCCTGACAGTAATTATGGTATTTTTCTCTTATAACTGGAAAATGATTCAGATGTTCCTCATATGCAACGGTTGCTTCCTTACTGATGGAAGAACTTATTCGATCATGGTCTAACAGCTTTTCCTGCCTCTCCAATTCTTTTAATTGTAAGGTCAATTCTTCTATCTTATTTTCCTTTTCCAGGCATTCCTCCAGCTCTTCCCTTATGCCGCGAATCTTTTTATCTAATTGAAGGTTCTCCAGCTCTTTTCGTTTCTCCTGTAAAAGACTTTGTGCTCTGGTTACGTCTACCTCATTGCTTTTTGACATGGATAAGTTAGCAAGATAATTTCTTACTTCTTCCTCCAGCTCCTGATCCGTTTTTGCTTTTAACTGCTCAATGCTGATTGTATTTCGGTATCCTGATTCGGTGAGTCCACCATAAAACTCCGGCAGTTCCTCTTGTTTTAAGTTTATCTCTCTTCCAGTAGCTATGTCCATAATGGTACAACTTTTCGTATTCTTTTCAAAATTACGAATAATACGGTAGGCCTTATCTGCTTTTTCAATGTCCATACTTCCGCTGTAAGCACCAGGCATATCCCAGGGTTGATACTTTAAATAAATATCATCTTTGGAGGCTCTTCCTCTTTGTTTCTCTATTCCAAACAGCATACCTCTAATGAAGGTATGCATGGTGGATTTACCTGCTTCATTTTCACCATAGATAAGATTTATGCCGCTTTTTAAAGCTATTGTTTTATTATGAAATTTTCCAAAATGAATCAGTCTTAATTCTTTGATCTCCAAGATTTCATCTCCTTGTTACCTTACTTTAGCTCCTAATAATGCCTCCAGCCCATAGTATAATGCCTTTTTAGTGATTACTTCATTATCCTTTTGGCTCTGCTCTTGGATTCCTTTTATGTACATGCCTATTATGTTGTCCTGATTTTCTCGGTAAAGGGCTTCAAAATCATAGTCGGGCACCGTTTCATCTATTACTTCAATTACATTTCCAAGACTTGAAATATCCTCTTTATTAAAGGAGATATCTTCATCACGAAATCCTGTAATCCGGAATATAAATATGTTTCGGTCTCCATATTCCTTTATTTTATCTTTTACCATATCCATTAACCCACCATTGGTGAAACCAGGGTCAACCTGCAATTCCACTTTTACATATTCCCTTACGGAATGTGGTGTAAATTGAATCTGAATATGGGAAGTTTCATTTTCTTTTGTTATTTCTCCTATAATATACCCTCTTGAACCGGTTTCATTTTTATCTAAAGGCTCCAAAGAACCTGCATATGCCATTCTGCCGCCGAACAACTCCGGTTTATGGATATGACCTAATGCCACATAATCAAATCCATTGCTGCCTACAGCCTTTTTATCTATAGGTATATTCTTCTCATCACCGCCATGAGCAAGTAATATGTTAATTCGTTCCTCACATCCCGGCCTTGCCTTATTATATAATGGTTCTGTAATATCTCTCCTATGATAGCTGAAACCATATACTTCTGTATTAATATTCTCCAGGTATATGCTGTCCATATCTTCTTCCATAAGCATATGAATCTGGTTACACCAGTCAAAATCAATATAGTTGGATCTGGCACCAATATAATCGTGATTGCCGGCAATTAAAACAACCTGGGTTTTAAGTAGCTTTTCAAAACTATAATTTATTTCTTTTAATTCTCTTATTAGAGGCTGCTTATGAAATAAATCACCTGAAATCAATAACAAATCTATATCTTTTTCATTGCATATATCTATGATTCCATTAAACGAGGACAAAATTTCTTTTTCCCGCATTGTTCCCCAGGGGTAATTAGAATCCGGCTTTGCACCTATATGCACATCTGATATATGGATAAATTTCATATGCTCACTCCTTATTTAATCGAATATTTGTTTTCATTATTGTACCATCATTTCAATTTTATGACAACCAAAAAGCCCTTTTCCTGATTGTTAACCTTTTTCAGGCAAAAGAGCTTTGTATAAGCATTATTATAAAAACAGAATCATAACAACTTCTGCATAGAATACCATATAATATAATAAAATATTTTTTGGGAGTATATATGTATATTTATATAGTTCAACCCGGAGACACGTTATACACCATTGCAAATGCCCATGGTGTTTCTCCTGAAAGATTAGCATTAGAAAATGATATCCAATACTCAAGTAATTTAGTACCAGGAGAAGCACTTGTAATTATACAGCCCTCCCGAACTTATATTGTCCAGGAAGGGGATACTTTAGAAAGCATTGCCTTATCACAGCAAATCGATATAATGGAATTACTCCGGAATAATCCTTCTATTTCAGACAGAGGCCTTTACATGGATGAAGAGTTGGTAATAAGTTATGCTGAAACAAAAACAGCGGCCATCGAGGTAAACGGGTTTACCTACCCTTTTGTTGATAGAAATATTCTTAAGAAAACCTTACCCTATCTTACTTACTTAACAATTTACTCTTATCAGTTTACCCGAGATGGCAATCTGATTGAAACAGACGATATGGAAATAATCCGGATTGCAAGAAGCTATGGTGTAGCACCCATTATGTATATTACTACAGTAAAGGACGAAAACAATATTGATACCGAAATTGCACACATTTTAGTCAGTGATACAGAGTTACAAAATAAATTTATAGAGAATATTATAGTCACTCTGCAAACGAAAGGCTATTATGGTATAAATATGGATACCCCCTATATACAGCCACTGGATAGAGAGCTTTATGTGACTTTTATAGAAACATTAACAAGACGCTTAAACAATGAAGGATTTTTTGTAACCGTTACCGTAGCACCAAGTCTTTTTGAAGCGGCAACCGGAATTACCTATACAGGGGTTGATTTTGTAGGATTAAGCCAGGCGGCCAATACTATATTATATCAACTAACTTATGAATGGAAATATCCCTATTACCTTCCCATAAGCATATTACCCTTTGATGCTGTTTTACATACACTTAGTGAAACTGTAGCCCAGTTCTCACCTTCAAGCTGTATTTTAGGCATCACAAATATTGGCTTCGTTTGGGAGTTTCCATATTTTTCAGCAATTACAGAAGCAAATTTCATAAATTATCATTCAGCAATAGAACTTGCCTATGATACAAACTCTGTTATTGAATTAAACGCGCCTTCTCGATCAGCCTATTTTCATTATATAGAAAATGCTAAGGAATATATGGCATGGTTTAAAGACAGCAGAGCTATATACTCATTAATTGCATATTCACAGGAATTAGGTATGCGGGGAATCTCTATATGGAATATCATGAGTTTTATTACGAATATCTGGTTGTTAATCCATGTACAATTCGAAATCAAAAAGGTATTATAAATAGAAAATGAGGTTGTGACAAAACTGTTTTTTGAATAATTCTTTTGCTTAAAAAGTCTCACTTTTCTAATGAGATCTATTCTTAAGCTTTAGAAATGAAATTTAAGTTCAGATAACAGTTTTACAACAACCTCATATTTAATCGGTTCTACATTGATTTTCCCTGATTTATTCTACGATTAAATACCACAAAGGAATCTTCTTTCCTTGTAAGAATTCGTCTAATGTCCGAAGATCATTTTCCTTACCATATATGTCATTATAAAAATGGAATTTACGATCTTCTCTGCGGAAAGCTACATAATGTACAATCTTACAATCTGTATAAAGAAGAATTCCCACTGCATTTTTCTTTGCCTTCAACTTTCTGGATAGGAAAGCATGTCTAAAATCATAATTTTGCTCTTCAAAATACTTCTTAATCCCAAAAGGATTCGTGCCAAAGCGGCCTTCCAAAATTGTATATTTATTCAAATAATAAAGGACTTCTTCCACCTCCACTTTTTCACCTAATAACTTCATGGCATTATAGGTGGCAATCCATCCACATCCGTTGTAATCCGAGGTATATTTCCCATATGGGATTGTCTTTAGCTCGCTTTGGTTAATAATTAATCCATCATTTGTCACTGAACTACTTAATAGCATATGAACTCATCCTTCCAACACATTATATGGGACAAATTAATAGTTCTAAAACACAATTAATACAGAAACTGCTTAAAATTTTTCTTTAAATAGCCTTTTATATATGGTCCCATTCTATTATATGCCGGAAGGTTAATATGAGATATACCAAAAGTGCCATAAATTTCACTGTGAATTTAAAATACTAGTTCCATAGCATTACAAATAAATCATTGGAAAATTTGATTTAATATTAATCCACATTTCCTATGCCCATTAAACGTACATTTTCTCCAAGTCCAACTCCATACCATAGTTCATCATCATTTATATGAATAACATGATACCATGCATCATCAGTAGCATTTTTCTTTAAATGGTTATAATTAAATCCTGCTGTTCCAAAACCTGCAATTGTAATAAGGCCACCTGCCAAAATTAGTATAAGACTTAAAATAATACATTTCTTTTTAAACTTTTTTATTTTCATCCTAACCTCGATTCCGGTGCTTTAGCACCATTTAATAACGAAGCAATTTTGTGCGCCGGCACAAATTGCCGGTTGAAAATTTGTTTTTTCAACCTATCACCACTTTCTTTTTAAATAACGCTGCCAGTTTTGCATTTAAGTTCTTAGTTAAGATAATTAGTTTCTTTGATAAGTCTATTGTGGCAAAGCCTAATAATAATGAAATGCCAACAGAAGCGATACCTATTCCTAACTGCATAATACCGATAGAAACACTTTTTATCATAACAAAAGGGGAGCCTGCAATTCCAATAATCGATGTTGTAAAAAATCCTATACTAAGGGCTCCGGTGGCAAAAGGAGCACACCAAATAATTATATAGAGAGAGAATACCATTAAAATAAAAGCAAGTAATAAACTGCCCCACAATGGAAATCCCAGCACTGTTAATAAGACATTCAAACCCTTAATACCGGTAGATGGCAGGCTTATTTTAACACTTCCAGAATCGTCTAAAAGCTCCTCTGCAATTTTCTTCGGAGACCCGATTTTATCCACCGCTTCCTCTTCTGTCATACCATTTTCAACATAATCCGATATCATTTCATCATAGTAAATAATAAATTTATTTTTTTCAGAATCATTCATGTGTTGCAAACAAAATGATAGCTCATTTAAAAATTCTGCTTTATTCATAAGGGCGTTCTCCTTTAATAAAATAATATATTTCCATTACTTGCTGCCAATCCTCAAGAAATTCATTCATATAATCTTTTCCTTTATTGGTAATCTTATAATATTTTCTTAATCGACTATTATGTTCAACTGAATATGTTTCCAGATAAGAGCTTGCTTCCAGCCTTTTTAATATTGGATATAAGGTTGATTCTGAAATTTCCACACAGGTCGATATATCCTTAATTATTTGATAACCATAGGAATCTGATTTATTCAGAACAGCAAGAACACAAAATTCCAGTAAACCTTTTTTTAACTGACTGTCCATATAATACCTCCTTATGTCATATACTATACATTGCATAGTATTATGTGTCAAGGGGTATTATAGACTTTTTTATAGATTTTCAAATAAAATAGACATTTGTATTTTGTGCTTTTAATTGCACAATACAAATGTCTATTTTTCCTATGCATAAATATGGGATTTGTATTTATTTATTCACCATACCCATTCAGGCAAACTTTCTATTATACCTTAAAACGTTCTACTTCCTCTAACATCTGATCCGTGGCATTATTCAGCATGGAAGCAGCTGAAGCAACTTCTTCTGCTGATGCACTCATTTCTTCCGAAGATGCTGATATTTCCTCCGCAGATGCAGATACTTCCATAGAAACAGAAGAAATGCCTTCTATTCTACTCATCACTTTATTCTTATCTTCTTCAATATCTTGAGCTTGAGACTGAATTATCTCAATTTTTGGAATAATTTCATCAATTGCACCAATAATTTTCTTAAAGGATACTAATGATTTCTCAATTACTGTCACCTGATTTAACAGTTCATTATCCATGGTAACAGAATTTTGCATCATACTGCCTGCGCCATCCGATATCCCTGCAACTACTTTGCTTATGTTTTCTGAGGATATCTTTGATTGTTCCGCAAGCTTTCTTATTTCCTCCGCAACTACAGAAAATCCTTTTCCAGCTTCCCCTGCTCTTGCGGCTTCTATTGCTGCATTTAATGCTAATAAATTAGTTTGTTCCGCTATGCTGTTAATTAAATCCGTAATTTCTCCAATCCGACCAATCTCATCACCAAGAGTAACAATTTTATTATAAAATTCTTTAAAGGAGTTACTGATGTCCATAACAGATTGGTTTAACAAATTCATCTCATTACTGCTATCTGCAGCCATAATACTGATTTCCCTTGAATTCGTACCTACTGCCTCTATCTCATCTCCCATACCGGTTATTTTATTATTAAATTGCTCTAAAATCCCGGTAATCTGAATCAAATCTTCAGACTGACTATTGGTTCCTCTTGCCACCTCAGATATTGTTTCTGTAACATTTTGAGAAACATGGGCAATTTCATCCGTAACAGAAGTTAGATTTTCGGATTGATTACTAATATCCAAGGAATTTTCTTTTATCTTATTTATCATTCCTTTAATTGATTCTTGCATGTCATACATAAAACGGGTCATTTCCCCGATTTCATCTTTTAATTTTAAATATTTTGGAGATACTTCCACCCTTAGATTTCCCTCTGCTAACAGTTTTAAATGCTTTGAGGTGGATTTAATTCCCTTTGTCATGGAATTTGCAATGAAATATACCACAGCTAAACTAATGATAATAAATATAGCTGAAACAACTACATCCGTTGATTTTAAGCTATCCAATACTGATAAAGCATCATCCTGAGTCATTGTAATAGCCACTGACCAGCCGGTTCCTGATATAGGCGCATAACCCATAAATTTATTAATATCTTGATAATAAATTTCACCGGTACCGGTTTCGCCGGCAACCATTCTCATCTCAATTTCAGCCAATTTTTCAAGACTTTTATCTGTTTTTGCAGCTGCAATATCACTTATTTGTTGAAGTACCTTATTTGGGTCCGGATTTGCGATTGAAACTCCCTCTTTATTAATCATAAAAGCAGTACCGTTTTTTCCGGCTTGAACTGCATTTGTAATTTCACTTAAAAAATTTCCATCCCTTGTTTCCAATAGAAGTCCAATAGTTTCTCCATTCTCAATAATTGGCACCACAAAAGGTACTACCAATATGTTTTCACCAATAACAACCGGGTCTGCCGCTATACTATCTCCCCCTATTGCTTTGGGGAAATATTCTCTATTCTTAAGTGAATCCGTTGTTCCATCTGTATTAGTCAAGTTCCCCTCTAAGCTTACTATTCCCATTCGAAGGGCTCCGATTCTTTCTCCCTCTTTGGCAAGAATCTTTAATTTAGTCTCTATAGGGATATTAGGATCTTTTATCTCCTCCCTTGCAGCAATGGCTTCCAATGTTTTTAATTCGCCGTCCAGCCTTGAGCGGATATTTCCTGCCGTCTCTTCTGCAATTTCCGGCAATAATATTTTTAAATTCGTTTTCAGGGCATTTAATGAATTTATGTAAGAAATAAATCCCAGTCCTATACACGTAACGGCCAGCAATGTCCCGAAATATACCACTAGCTTTGTTTTTATACTTTTCATAGTTTATCCTACTTCCTTGCTATTTTAATTTTCCCATGGTAACTCTTAGTAAAATATCCATTTTTTATCATAGCATTTTCAATTTGAATTTTCAATTTATATTTTAGATAAGCATTTATTATAAATTTTCAAATTTATATAAATATTTAACATGAAAATTTAAATACTACACATTCAATAGAAGCAGGATTCTTATCTACTTAAGGCAATTATTACTTTCTTTTTTGCAGCTCTGATCCAGTTCAAAGTATAGATTGGTTACATCCAAGAAATTTTTTTCAACTTGTCTGCAGATGCTCCCAACTTTGCTTTTGCCTTTGCAGAAGAATGGATGTTCCTTCTATAGACTATAATATATCGTTAAGCTTGATTTTGGAACTGGCTCATATATAATTTTTCATAGAACCCTTTCTTTGCTATTAATTCATCATGGGTTCCCTGTTCGATAATGGTTCCGTTATTCATAACAAGGATTAAATCCGCATTTCTAATAGTGGAAAGACGGTGGGCAATTACAAAACTGGTTCTGCCCTTCATGATATTTTTCATAGCTGTCTGAAGCATTAATTCGAGTCTGGTATCTACGGAACTTGTAGCTTCATCCAGGATTAAAATAGCTGGATCTGCCAAGAACGCTCTCGCTATTGTTAAAAGCTGCTTCTCACCCACAGATACGTTTGAAGATTCTTCGTTCAATATCATATTGTAGCCATCTGGCTGCGTTTTGATAAAATGGTTTACATTTGCTGTTTTTGCAGCATTTACAATCTCTTGCTGGTTTGCATCCTCTTTCCCGTATTTTATATTATCAGCAATGGTTCCGTTAAATAACCAGGTGTCCTGTAACACCATACCAAAGATAGAGCGAAGATCATCCCGCTTCATATCCTTAATATTGACACTGTCCACCTTGATTGCACCTTTATTTACGTCATAAAAACGCATTAAAAGATTGATAAGAGTGGTTTTTCCAGCACCGGTGGGGCCTACAATTGCTACCATTTGACCACTTTTCACGTCGATATTCAGATGATCAATAAGCATTTTATCTTCGTTGTAACCAAAAGATACATCTTCAAAAGTAACATTTCCTTTTAAATGGTCTATTTTTACCGGTTTGTAAGCTTCCGGTACTTCTTCTGTTTCTGAAAGAAATTCAAATACTCTTCCCGCTGCTGCCATGGCAGATTGAATAGCGGAGGACAATTGTGTCACCTGCTCCAGTGGCTCATTTAACTGCCACATATAACGGATAAAGGCTTGAAGCTGTCCAACTGTTATGGCACCTGTAATTGTAAATGTGGCACCTAATATACAAACAGCTACAATGGCTATATAAGTAAGGAAGGAAATTAAGGGTGACATCAGCCCTGATACAAACTGGGCTTTAAATCCGTTTTCACAGAGGTTATTATTTATCTCCTTAAACTGTTCTATGGAATCCTCTTGCTTTCCGTATAGTTTAATTTCCGTTAATCCTGTGTATCTTTCTTGAATGTAACCATTTAAGTCACCCAGAGCCAGCTGCTGTCTCTTAAACATAGAGGAAGAACGCTTCATAATAAATTTCATAGTCAAAACGCTTCCCGGAATCAGTAAAACTGCAATCCCACCCATAATCGGATTAATATAAAACATTAGTATAACTGCTAAAATAATGGATAAGAACGCACTGAGTATCCTTGATAAACTCTGCTGCAGTGCATTTGACATAGTATCGATATCATTTGAGATAATACTGAGAATATCTCCTACTGTACGTTTATCAAAATAGCTGATTGGCAGCTTTGCAATCTTTTTTTGCACATCATTTCTTAAATCACGCATTGTATTTTGTATGCCATTTGTTAAAAAATATTGTGAACCGAAGCTGCAAAGTACGTTTCCGATATAAATAGCAAGCAGCAGTTTCAAGATTTTAATGACATAGGAAAAGTTGATAGAGGCCCCAGGAACTTTGTTGACGATATCTACAACATCATCTTTTAGTCTCGTTGTTATTAAACCTTCCACCATTGGTGCCGCTGATAAAAAGCCGGAGTATCCTATCGTAAGAAGAACAGCCACTATGAAAAATTTTAGGTATGGTTTTATATATGGGTATAGTTTTCTCATCGCTCTAGTTCCTCCTTTGTTAATTGTGAATCTGCAATTTCATAATATACTTTGCATGACTTTAATAGTTCTTTATGAGTTCCCGTGCCAACCACTTCACCCTCATTTAGTACTATTATTTTGTCTGCATTCATGATTGTACTAATTCTTTGGGCAACAATAAATACAACGGACTCTTTTGTTTCTTCTTTCAGTGCGGCACGTAAAGCAGCATCCGTTTTATAGTCAAGGGCAGAAAAGCTATCATCAAAAATATAGATTTCAGGTTTTCTAATCAATGCTCTGGCAATGGAAATTCGCTGTTTTTGACCGCCTGATACATTTTTTGCACCTTCACTTATATACTCCTGTAATTTATCCGGTTTATTCTCAATAAATTCCTTTGCCTGGGCTATTTCAATTGCATGATCTATTTCTTCCGGTGTGGCATCGGGATTACCAAATTTAAGATTTTCTTCTATGGTTCCTTTAAATAAAAATGCTTTTTGAGGAATAAAACCAATCTTTTGACGAAGTGCTTTTAAGTCATAGCTACGTATATCTACACCATCAACTTTGATAGAACCCACTGATACATCATAAAATCTTGGAATTAAATTAATTAATGTACTCTTTCCGCTGCCTGTACTACCGATAAATGCTACGGTTTCCCCTTTTTTCGCAGTAAAGGATACCTCCTTTAACACTGGGAGCTCGCCATCTGGATACTGAAACGTAACATGGTCAAATTCTACCATACCTTTATTTTCAGTTGTAATCGCTATAGGGTTACCCTCTGTAGGGCTTTTCACTAAAGGTTCCTCATCCAGTAATTCCTGAATACGGTTTGCAGACACCTGAGCTCTGGGATACATTACAAATACCATGGAAAATAGCATAATAGAGAACATTGCATGAAACTGATACTCTAAGAATGCAACTAACTGTCCAACTTGTAAGGTACCTTTGTCAATCATTACACTTGATATCCAAAACACTGCCATCATTGCAATGTGCAATAAAAAGAAAAAGGCCGGCTGTGTGAATGACATGATTTTAAATAATTTCTTCGAATTGGAAGCATAGTCATCATTGATTTCTGCAAAACGTTCTGCTTCATATTCGCTTTTTCGAAAGGCTCTGATTACACGGACCCCTGTTAAATTTTCTCTTGAAATTCGATTCAACCGATCCATGCCTTTTTGCTGCTTCTCTGAAAGGGGATTGGTTAATTTGGCAATGATAATAACCCCTGCTACTATAAATGGTAAGCTTCCTCCGATAACCAGAGAGAGATTCGTACTAGTTTTGATAGTCATAAAAACACTAATAAAAATCATTACCGGTGTCAAAAGTGCAGTTCGAAATAACATATTGGAAAACAACATTAACTGAAATGCATCATTAGTTGTACGTGTAATCATAGAAGATACACCAAATTTATTATACTCTGTATGAGAGAATTTCTGCGACTGAGCAAAAACATCGTTTCTGATATCACGAATCATATAGGTAGAAATTCTGGATGAAGCATAAGTTAATAAAATGGTACCTGCACCTCCAAGGACACAGACAATCAGCATGATTACTCCCATCTTCTTAACATAAGCTATATCACCATTACCTATTCCGTTATCGATCATCCATGCCATGACCGTAGGAATTCCCAGCTGTACCGCTACGAAACTAAAGATTCCTATGGTGTTTAACAAAATTAGTTTCGGATATCTTTTCAGGTATTTTAACATTAATTTCATAACATAACTCCTTTATCTTTGCTGAATAAATTACACAAATAATTTCAGCCATATTCCTTGACAGGAAAAGGCTGTTTGACTATTATAAACTATAAGGTTGTCTTATAGTCAAGAAGAAAAATTTTTGATAAAGTTTTCGATAAAATTTTTGATAAGTTTTGATAAGTTTTTGATAAAAAATTTCGATAAATTCTTTTACTAAAGAGCTGCGGCTGCTAACATGAAATCCCTAAAATACTGCGTTGAACCGAGGTAATTATATGTCTGAAAATAAAAATGAATACCTAACAACAGGAGAATTTGCAAAAATCTGTGGAATCCCTAAACATATTTTATTTCATTATGACCAGATAAAGCTTTTTCAACCTGAAATCACAAAAGAGAATGGCTACCGCTATTATTCTTTCCGGCAATTTGATACTTTTTCTATTATCTCTGCTCTTAAAAGGCTGGGAATGCCTTTAAAAGAAATTAAAAAGTACATGGATGAAAGAAATCCTGAAAAATTGATAAATTTACTGGAGCAAAAATCTAGCGAAGTAACTCAGGAAATTGTTAAATTAAAAAAGACTAAAAGTGAGATTGATTCTCTTAAAGACTTAACAGTGAATGCCTTATCCGTAAAATACAATATTATTGAGCCGGTCTATCATAAAAGTATGAAAGCTTTATGCAGTACTTTTATGGATAATGGCAGTGACAACTCTTACTCAAATTTTTTAACAGAACTAATTGCATTCCGAAATAGTAGTAATGCAAGTATGATTGATTTTCTGGGTGCATCACTTACTATTGACAATATCCTCGAAAAAAGATTTGACAGCTTTTCCTATCTGTATACGAAAACAAACAATTCTAGTAAAAAAAACAACACTCTGGTGCGAAAAGAGGGTTGGTATCTTCAAGTTTATTATAAGGGAAGTTATCGTAATATCAGTGAGATGTACACAAAGATTATACAGTACGCAAAGGAGCACCAGATAAAACTTGGGAAAAATGCTTATGAAGAATACCTTATATTTGAAATTGGGACAAAGAACAGAGAAGATTATGTTACATTAATATTGGTTGAAATTGAGAGCGAACCACAGAAACATTAAACAAACAGAGGCATAAAGTATGACAGCATTCTATTTTCTGCCTTTGTATTTATAGTATTTTTCTGAATATGCTTATTATATAAGGCTTTCAGGAAAATACTATGTGTGTTCGAGACCTTCCGCACGTAAAACAAAACCCATTACTTTATGTTAGTTCATAATTCATCATACAGAATAATTGCTACATTTTTTTATAAATTCATTAAAATTCTACGCAGAATATCAAGCACGACGGGAATATTACTCCTCCCGTTAAATGACGGGTGGAATCCGCTTTGAGATTACATGATTTAATGGACTTCCTTTTATGCGAAACGAATCAGATCGTAGGAAATGCAGGTCGGACAACCAGTTCGTTCATCCTTTACAATAGCCGCGTCAATTTGAAAGGTATCTCGTAACACAGCAGGAGTCATGACCTCCTTTGGCGTACCGTGGCAGATTATGTTACCACTTCGCATAGCAATCATATAATCAGCAAAGCGAGCTGCTAAATTTAAATCATGTAAAACCATTACAATGGTACAACTCTGTTCGCGGTTTAAGCGGTAAAGTAATTCGAGTACTTCAAGCTGATAGGTTAAATCCAGATAGGTGGTGGGTTCGTCTAGCAAAATCAATTCAGTTTGTTGAGCCAATGCCATAGCAATCCATACCCGTTGACGCTGACCACCTGATAGGCAGTCCACCGTCGCCATCTCATATTCCCCTAGACATGTCACTTTAAGTGCCCATTGAATTATTTCTTTATCCTTAGGATTTAATTTTCCAAACCCTTGCTGATGAGGATACCGTCCATAAGCTACCAGCTCACCAACCGTCAACCCGGACGGAGCTTGTGGCGATTGCGGTAATACTGCCATTTTCTGCGCAACTTCCTTCGTAGACAGACTCCTTATATCCTCTCCATCTATATACACCAGACCGCCCCGAGGTTTTAGCAGCCTTCCGACGGCCTTTAAGACAGTAGATTTTCCACAGCCGTTAGGGCCTATAATTGTTGTAATCTTTCCTTTGGGTATCTTCATATCCAAGTCTCCTACCACGAGGTTATCATCATAAGAAATAGATAGATGCTCTGTTGTAATGCTATTCATCTTGCTTGCTCCTTTCATTACTGCCTACTCTTCGACAGCAGATATAGAAAATACGGTGCGCCAATAATTGCAACCATGATTCCGGTGGGAAGCTCGACTGGCTGAAGGATAACTCTCGCTACTGTATCCGCTGCTAATACTAATACTGCACCAGCCAGGGCACAGGTTGGAAGTAAAATAGTATGCCGGGAACCAACCAGCCGTCTTGCCATATGGGGTGCGATCAATCCTACAAATCCAATGCCACCACTGACCGAAACACAGGATGCAGCTAGAGCAACCGATACCGCCAAAAACCTACGTCTTTCCCGTTCCACCGGCACACCAAGACTTAAGGCCACATCTTCACCCATACTCAGGACATCAAGTACCCGGGCTTTATATATAACATAGGGTACCAATAATAAAAGCCACGGTAGCAATGCCATAACAAAACGCCAACTACTTCCCCAAATACTTCCCGCCTGCCAGTTTGCCACAAAATCAAACTGAGTTTCATCCAGTCGTATGACAAGTACTGTAGTTAGTGCTGAAATCCCCGACTGCACTGCAATACCTGTTAAAATCAAACGCATGGGTACAATCCCCTCTCCTTTTTTATAAGAAAGTACATAGATTAACACCGCAGTGATACCTGCACCAACCAAGGCTAAAAATGGAAGTATAAATACTGCGGACATCGTTTTGCTACCCAAAAAAAGAACATAGAGAATCACCATAAGACCTGCGCCCGCATTTATACCCAAAAGCCCTGGATCAGCTAATGGATTCTTGGAAATTCCCTGAATAATACAACCGGATAAGGCCAGCCCCCCGCCTACCAAAGCCGAAACAACAATGCGGGGCAATCGAAATTTGAATAGAATTAGATTTTCATTGTCCGTCCCTCCCCCAAACAACGTACGTAGAGTATCCGCTGGAGAAAGTTTTGTATAGCCTGTATTCATACTGATAATAAAGGATAGGACAAGAATCACCCCAAAGACAACGAGAATAAGGAAATTTCTCATCGTTTTCTTATATTTTTGTCTTTCAATCTTTTCTTGTAATGTCATTAAAAAGCCCTCCTTTGCCGACGTGCCAATACTAGAAAGAAGGGTACACCTACTAACGCAATTAATGCTCCGATGGGCACTTCAAAAGGTGGATTCAAAGTGCGTGTTCCTAAATCCGCAAGCACTACAAGTATCGCTCCCAATACTGCGGAAGAAGGAATGATTAACCGATAATCCACACCCACCAGAAAACGTGCCAAATGGGGCACCATCAAGCCGATAAATCCAACTGCACCTACAACTGACACAGATGCACCTGCTAAAATTAAAACAACCAGAGAACATAATACATTGATTACTAAGGTATTTAACCCCAAACCCTTGGCTACCTCTTCACCGAGGCTAAGCAGGGAAACGGAACGAGAAAGTACCACTGCCCCCATCAGGGCACCCAATATCCAGGGTGTTATAATTCTAATTTGCTCCCAGTTAGATCCGGCAACACCACCTACCGTCCAAAACATAATATTTTGCGCTACACCAAAATACAAAGCGATTCCCTGACTGATTGCAGTGAGAAGCGCACTAACAGCTGCTCCTGCTAGAACAAGCCTCATTGGAGACGCCCCGCCCCGAGGCAAAGAAGCAACCCCATTAACAATACCAGCTCCAAAAGCTGCTCCAAGAAAAGAAAACAGTATTAACTGATGATAATTCATCGTTGGAAAAAAAGCAAAGCAAACAGAAAGCGCAAATCCAGCCCCAGCATTAAGTCCTAGTAAGCCTGAATCAGCCATGGGATTACGAGTCATTCCCTGCATGATGGAACCGGCAACAGCAAATGCCGCCCCTACTAGTGCGCTTGCAACCACTCGGGGTAAACGTGCATCAATGACAATCAGATGACGGGTATTTTCTGCATCGAAATGGCAGAAAGCCTCCCATACGGTTTGAATCGGAATTGGTACAGACCCCTTCGTAATGGAAAAAGCCATAAGTAGCGCAAGCAGGCCCAATCCCACTGTTAATATAAGCCATGCAGCCCAAGTACGGCAATTTTTATTCTCTTCTTTATGTTTCATATAAAAGATGATCCTCCTACAGCTTGTTACTACTTAATTAGGAAAAAGGCAGGCGTAGGCATCAAATGACTCTGCCACCACCCGCCATATATAAATTACCTACTTGGTATAAATATCTGTTATTTTCTCTGCTCCAAGCACCAAGGAAAGAGGTCCATAACTATTCATATTCTCGTCAAAGTAATATACCCTGTTATTTTTCACAGCATCAAGTGATTTCCATAAAGAGTTATTCTCCATACTTTTCACAAATGCTGTCGCAACTTCAAAATTGTGCTGGAAAACGATATAGTACGGATTCATTTCAGCCACAGTCTCAAGGGAAAGCGTATCAGCTGCATCCGTAAATCCGTTGGGCTTTGTTAAACCAAAGACTTCGTAATATTTTGCCATCCCCTGGGAAATAAAGCTTTTTCCATCGGTTCGGAACAATGCTAATGTTCGATCGGTATAAGGCTCCAGCGTTTCTTTCGTTTCAGTAATTAATTGCTCAATATTTTTAATCACTTCCTCTGCCTTGTCTTCCAGTCCCATCACCTGAGCGCAGAGCATCAGTTGACTTTGCCAAGTGTTACTGTAGTTTATCTGAATCACAGGAGCGATTTCAAGTAATTGTTCATACTGTTCCAATCCTGCCGGATTATAGAATGTTACAATCACATCTGGCTGTGCGGCCAAAACTGCCTCTAAGCTAAGATTATGAGAATTACCAAGCATGATAATATCCTCATCCTTTAGATAAGGCCACAATAATTCGGAGGACTCCAGCGCTTCTACATTCCCCTGTGCATTACCAAGGGCTGCCGCTGCTGGTGGTGCGCCTAGCGCTAGAAAATGCTCCAGATAAACTACATGTAGCAGAGCGATACGTTCTGGTTTTGTTTCCAGCACAATTTCATTGCCAGTAGCATCGATTATGGTACGTGGCCAAGCCTCTTCGCTATCCTCTTGCTGTTCCTCAATTGGTGTCGGTGTATTCGTAGTGTTATCCTGCGATGTGACTTCCTTATTATCCACAGGGGTGATTTGACTGTTGTCCGTAGGTGATTTGCTACAGGAGATTAACGTTCCTGCCATAAGTACTAATGAAATGAATATACCAATCCATTTTTTCATGTTTTCCTCCATTCTCGCGCACATTTAGCGCGTATAAAGCTTTGCACAAACCCTATGAGCACAAAACTTATAAGATTGAAGGCGTTGTCCCTTCAACCGCTTCCTTTAATAAGATTGGTTAGCTTAGACTAACCCTATATCAAAGGCTAGTCTAACAAAACTTTATTCTTAATGGAATAGAAAAACCCCGAATTCTATATGGATTATTCCTGATTTTTTCTAAAATCACTAGGAGAACATCCGAATCGTTTGCGAAATGACCGACTAAAATATAATGGATCGGGATACCCAACATTAATCGCTATCTCCTTCACCGAAGAATTCCCTGTTATCAGCATTTCCCTGGCTCGATTCAATCGATAAGTGGCTAGATATTGCCCTGCACCCATGCCTGCATTTTTTAGAAATATGTAGTAAAGCTGGTTGTCATTAATACCATTCTGCAGTGCCAAGTCATGGATGGAAAGGGATTCCATGTAATGCTCTTGGATATAAGATGATACCTTTTCAAACAACATCCCATCTCCTTTTTCCGAGTGATTACGGGCACATACAAAAACCTCGTCTAAAATACAACGAAACAGCATTTCTTTCTGAAAAGCAGGAAGACCACCCGGAAGATCTGATATATTCCAGAGGCGATACAGCAACTCTGTTAAGCGAGTGCTATGGCCAACGGTTAATTCTGTATGTAATTTTGACAGACAAACATCTCCCTCTTCTGGATAAAAAACCTGATATAAAACCAAAATATATTCCCATTTTGTATTTCCCACCACTCGTGTATCGAGAGCCATATTCGCTCCCCCTAAAATAACGTTGCTCGGCTTAGCATAATAAGAAACTCCGTTAAAATGATACTGCGCTTGACCATTCATGGGAAATATAATACCTGGATAAGGCGATGTTCTTCCCTTACCAGAAGTACCCGGCACGATGGTATAGCGATATACGCCCTGTACTTTGAAGAAAAGGGATGCATAATGTGCAATCAGACGATTCAATTCGATTTCCATAAGATTAACTCTCCCTTGTTTTACAAAATTTAAGATACAGTGGTTAGCTTAAGCTAACCACTGTATCTTATCACGTAGCTGCACAATATACAAGAATTTAAGTATTGTAAGTAGAAGAACCGGCAAAGGCATTATTAATTATCATAATCCGTTTGTCTGTTAAGTACACTTGATTATTAAAAAGCAATCACAGATACTGTATCCATTGTATATAAAAAAGCAGAAAAGTAAGAGTGTTTCTTCGGATCTTTCCCTACTTATTTTATGTAGTATTGATTACTTAAACGCTATCCACCAATACATGCCGAATTTATCTACAACATCAGCAAGAACATACTATTGTTATAATCTGCGACTTATTCATTTTCCACACTTAGATCGTCCGCATACAAAACCTGCCCGTTCTTGCTTATGTATATGTCCATGATCCATTCCATGCTCACAATATCCCCGTGCAGCCCCTCGTATCGCCCTGTCGGTATACAAACCGCCTGCAACACAGGATCCCTCGGGCATCCAAACCTGAGCGTTAAGTGGCAGGCCTTCGAACCCAAAACCAAGCTGCCACTTTCGTATGAAACTCCAGCCCTCTAAAAGTTCAGAAGCGTCCACAGGTTGTGTGGTAATAATTTCTACTTTTCATGCATAACTTGCATAGAGTTCTTTGAAATTTATGGAATAACTTCTCTGCCTGCGCTTTATCAAGACCTTTGCTAATATCAATCAGGCGTCTTTGTAAATGGACTCTACAGCTTTATTGTAAGGATTCGGTTCCCTTCCTACCTAATGGATATTTCTATTCCTAATATGCTTATTACGGTCATAGTGACAACAATGGTGATTAAGGCCGCCATAAATTTAAAGATATCAAAAAAATAGAAACACATAATCATGGGAATCGCAGTTATGATCAACTCCAGTAACATACTGCGAAGGATAATAAAATATATGCTTATCCGTATTGCACTCCTTTCTGTCGGATAGAACTTAAGGAGTGCAGCAACACTTTTCCAGCCGTAGGACTGCTTTATAAATACACATCTGGAAAGATCCAGAATAGTAATCCAAACCGATATACCGGCTGCTAAGCCAATAGTAGCCCCAATGGGCATGATGCAGCCAAAAAACATGGCGATAAAATATATGATATTCGGCAGGAAAATGCCGATGAGTACGATATCATCTTTATCGTGGAAGATTTCTTTATCAAATTCATACTGCATGGATGTATTCCGATTCATAGAACTCCTCCTTCATAAAGCAATGGTTCTGAAAAAAAATACATAATTTCCTCCAGGTTTGCACGGGAAAGTAACACTCTTTCCTTAAGTTCATAATGCTTATCTAAGAAGGAAATATCCTCTAACATTGTTTCAAACCCAGTGTCAGTTTTACGGGTCCGCAGCGGTCTACCTTCGCGGATTAGAGGCAGGTCTTCCTTACTGCCTCTTATGATGGGGTATCGATCAATCAATTCCTCCTTTGTCATGGTAAAGACAAGTTTCCCATCATCCAACATTGTAATAAAATCAGCAATTCTGTCCAGATCCCCTGTGATATGGGTAGAGATAAGGACAGCTGCATTGGTTTCGTTGATAAGATCTTGAAGCAGGGCGTAAAAATCTCGTCGAAATATTGGATCCATACCACCCGTCGGCTCATCCATGATCAGCAGTTTTGGTTTATGACTTAAAGCAAAGGCCAGCTGGAATTTTGTCTTCATTCCCTTACTAAGATCCTTATAGCAGGCATCACTAATTAGTTCAAAGGTTCTAAGATATCTTATAAAAATATCTTCCCTCCATGCGGGGTAAAACCTTCCGAAAAGCCGGCCATTATCCAGAAGGGATTTATGATCAAAAAAAGGTCCCGGATCCAGAATGAATCCTATCTCCTCCTTCGCTGCTAAGCTGCGGTAATCCCTTTCGTTAATCCATATCCTTCCGCTGCTCTTACGGATGCCGTTCATAATACAGTTAATCAGAGTTGTCTTACCCGCACCGTTTTTCCCGATTAGACCCATGATATAGCCCTCCGGAAGGGAAAGGTTAATGTCCTCCAGAGTAAAGTTATTCCACTTCTTGGTGAGGCCGCAGACCTCCAAAACCGGATGTTTTTGTAACTTCATAATAAGCTCCCCCTTCTATTAATTATCATAAAGAAGATGGATCATGGTAATCATATCTTCCTTTGAAAGATTAGCACTTTTACATTGACGAATTAATTCCGACATCTGCCCCTCCAGTAACTGCAGTTTTTTTTCTTTAATAAGCTCCCTCTTATACGGTTTTACATAGAAGCCTTTCCCAGGCAGGGCATAGATGAGGCCTTCTGCTTCCAGCTCTTCATAAGACCGGCTGGTGGTAATGACGCTGATCTGCAGGTCTCTGGCAAGACTTCTAATCGACGGAAGAGGTTCGTCAGGCTTTATCTCCTGCTTGATGATTGCATCCTTGATCTGTTCCACAATCTGTTCGTATATGGCCAGATTACTTGTATTGGAAATCATAATATTCATACGATCCAACCTCCTTATCTTGTATTTCGCTTAAATAAATTAAGATATCCATAACGCGGTTCGGTATAATTACCAAGTTTATAAGTTTTAAGCGCAAAGAAGAGAAGCATTTCGGATGCAAATATAAATCCGATACTAATTAGTAACTGTATCTTAAAGTTCGACAAAAAACAAATATTAATAAAATTTCCTAATAATAATATGCCCATCAAAGAATACAGCAGGATAGAAATTTTCTTTCCTGCTTTTGTAATTATCATACCAAGCAGCAGACAGACTTGGACATAAAAGGTTAGCCACAGCCAACCTTGCTCCAAATGTGGCACAGGATATTTGAATGAAATCAACGTAAAGATACCTCCAATTGACGATAGAAGAAATGCCGTTATGATACTGCGCAAATGGATGTATCTCCGTATCACCTTGTTTTCCAAGGGTAGTACATATAGGATTTTGGGCAACTGCGGTGTCAGAACGGATAATGTGGCAAAGGATACATATAATTGAGTAAAGGGATTGCTGTCATAAAAGGGAAGACCTATAACTAAGCTTAGAATGCCAAGATAGACATATATCCAAAACCCTTTAAAAGCCTCGTGTAAATCAACTATCATCATTCTTAATGCAAATCGAAACATTCTTATATCACCGTCCCTTTTAAAAAATAATACATAATATCTTCAATGGTTGGTGTTACTACCTGTAGCTGTCCGTCGGTATTCTCAGGACTTTCATTTGCTTTAGCTCCCACAGGATCTTTTGCCATATCAATTTTTATTAGTGCTTCACAACATGTTTCAGTAATCCGTTTGCCAATAATCTGTTCTTCATATTCCTCCAGTCTTTCCTTCGAACCACGTAGCACCCGATAATGGTTTATGAGTTCCTCCTTCTCCTCAAAAAACAGCTGCTTTCCCTTCTCCAAAAACAGGATATAATCTGCGATCCGATCCAGTTCATCAGTCAAATGAGTGGAAAATATGACAGTTTTCGTTCCGTCCTGGATCAAATCAAAGATAATATCAATAAACTCTTTCCGAAAGACCGGATCCAGACCTGCAGAAGGCTCATCAAATATATATAGTTTCGCCTCCCGGCTAAAGGCTAAGGCAATCTGTAGTTTTATTACCATACCCTTAGACATCCTGAAAATGGATTTATGCATCGGAAGCCCGAAGCGTCTGCAAAGCTTTTTATAATGATTATAATGAAATCCTGCATAAGCTCTTCGAAATAGTTTCCCTATACTATAGGGAGACATACTGACCGGAAGGATACATTCGTCCGTTACAAATGCAATTTCATCCTTAGCCTTGACTACATCACTTATTCTGTCATAGTCCCCAATATGTATTCTTCCCTGCTCCGGTGTCCAAATTCCCATGATAGTATTCAAAAGTGTTGATTTGCCAGCTCCATTTCTTCCAATCAGTCCCAATACATAGCCCTGCTTCATAGAAAAATGAATGTCCTCCAATTTAAACTCTCCGAGCGTTTTTGTCATATGCTCAATACTGATGCCATGTTCCATACCTATTCCCCATTCAAAATCATATAATATAACACTGTACATATACTGTACATATTAATATATACAGTATATGTACAGTGTTGTCAAGAGAAATATTTTATTTGGGTGTCACAAGTCTTTGCTTTCATTTCATCTATTATTTCTCAATTGGGTCAGAACAACAAAAAATGATTATCCTGCAAACCCTGAGAAAGTTTAGGATAACCATTTCTTATGCAAAGTATATAACTAAATGAAAAACAAATTTTAATTAACGTAACACTATAATTTCCTTGCTTTGATTACAAATGTCACAGGTAGCATTTTGGCTTTTTTAGCAAAGTCACTTTCCTTATGTAATTGAATAATCTCATCGTCAGATTCTTCAATCATTTCCTCAATGGCAAATCCTGCTTTTGTTAATGCATTGATATAAGTTGATAGCTTGCGATCCGATAAAGATATTGCGCCTCCATCAAGAGCTACGGAATACCAGGATTCATCAAAATAACTTTTTTTAAAGAAAAGTGCATCATTTTCGATAGCAACGCATTTATGTATTGGATGAGACCAACTGAAAATAAATACACCGTCTTTTTTCAGGTAAGAAGAAATCCTGCAAAAGGTACTTTCAAGATTGGTAGCCCAGCCTACACCGTAAACCGAATAAACATAGTCAAAATAATCTACAGGTATTCCACAGTCTTCTTCCATCGGTGAGCAGATCAATTTTGCTGAAAAACCATACAATGATAAATATTCCTTTGCCTTTTCTATTTGTTTTTCGGAAATATCTATCCCCCATAGTTCAGAAGCTTTTCGGTCCCCATGATATTTTAGAGAATGCCCTGTTCCGCATCCTATTTCCAACAGCTTTTTACCTGATACATCACCAAAAAGATGACATTTTTCCTCTGAAACAAATGCCCCATACATAGGCAGTGCAGTTGTACCTATAACCTCATTTCCTTTTGTATTCCAAAAAGAACTGTTCGTTTTATGAATGTTGTCCTTGTCCATATCAACCGAAATGGCATATCCAACTTCGCCAGCACCTATAATATTGGTTCTGTGATTAGGATTCTTTTTCATAATGTTTTCCTCCATTAATATTAATTTGAAGGTCAGGCGTGGAAATGTTTTTAGCTCTTCCCCCTTATCTCGTACCAAAGATGGCGCTACACCGTGAAATCGACTGAATGCTCTTGAAAATGCAGCTTGAGAATCATACCCATAACGTATTGCTACATCAATTATTTTTTCACCATTTTTAATATCTCCTGCCGCCAAAGTTAATCGCCTGCGACGAATATACTCAGACAATGGAATTTGAGCTAAGATAGAAAAAATTCGGCGGAATTCACACTCCGAGCAATGTACTATCTTTGCTACTACATAATAATCAATATCACTCGATAGATTATCTTCAATATAATCAAGTGCTTGGTTCATACATTTCTGCCAGTCTATAACCTCACCTCCTCGTTACAAATATATCAGGAATTCGGGAAAAAATCATTGCATAAGGTGTATTCTAATGCAATGATTTTTTTATATAATCCGGTGTTCTCATTATTATTATAAACCGTGTGTTCGAGACTTTCCACACATAAAATAAAACATTTAGAAGTGTTCTTTTATCTAGTTTTATCAGCCTTTATCCTTCCCATGGATGAAGTCTTTTTTAAGAATTTGACTTTTCTCTCTTTTTATCTGGTTTTATCAATAAAATATCGAGTTAAGTCAGAAAAAGGACTTTTCCTAGTCCTCCCCCTATTCTGCCGGCTGAGTAAACATAACTTTACTCATGCTCTTTTCTCCTTTGGTTGATTCTACCTTTTAAAAACTCGATACTAATTTCTCGTCCTTCTTTCATGGCTTTGTATCCTTCTCCAAGCAAGGCATACAATTCCAATTTTATTTCATTTGGATTTGATTTATTAATATCCTTTTGAGCCGATATCATAACAGTACACCTCCAATCCATTTCTATATTATAGTATATCACACATATTTTTCTTAACAAACTTTTTCTGATAGAGTAAAAATTTTTATATATTCTTTAAAATAATAAATTTATAAATAAACTTAACAGTCTATGACATATCTATTAACGTATACACTGCTAAGTTCTCTTTTCGTAATAACTAATATTAACTCATACTAAAATTCTATATCTGCATGAGTAACCATTTATGTATCAAAGTGGAATAAAAAATTTATATATAATTTTTTCACTATATAGGCGGTTTTGAAAATAAAATTGTTGTATAGGTTGCATTTTCCTTCCCAATGTTGTATAGTATACATTGCTGAAACCCTCACAAATACAGGGTTTCTAACTTATCACTTCGTGTGTTCGAGACCTTCCACACGTAAAACAAAACTAAAGGAGAATTTCATATGAGAAACAAGAAAATTTTGTTTATGACAGAAGCGGCTATTATTGCAGCTATTTATGTTGTATTGGTTTTTGCATTTGCACCAATTAGCTTTTCTGCCATTCAGGCAAGAATTGCAGAAGCATTAACCATACTTCCTTTCTTTACACCTGCTGCCATTCCGGGAGTTACCATTGGCTGTCTGTTATCTAACCTTTTGGTTAGTGCAGATATTTTAGATGTTATTTTTGGTACTCTTGCGACCTTACTTGGCACAATTGGTTCCTATTTGTTAAGAAGGCATAAGTTCTTAGTTCCCCTTCCTCCCATTATTGCCAATGCGTTAATTATACCATGGGTTTTGCGTTACGCTTATGGCGCACCTGAAGCAACCCCATTTTTAATGCTCACTGTAGGAATCGGCGAAATTATTGCCTGCGGTATATTAGGCATGATTTTATTGTTTGCTTTAGATAAATATAAACATATTATCTTTCATTATAATAGAAGATAGAACCATAATAAAATCTGTCCCAAAATAATTTCGTGAATCTCTTTTGAATTAATCTCATTTCTAAAGACATTTCTAAGATGTGCTATTAGAATGGGAATTCATTCTTTGTGACAGTAAAAACTATAATATATTTTATAATAAATGAAATAAGGTCGATTTATATTAGGGCTTCCATAACTATGGCGGCCTTTTTTATCTTAATATAATCTTAATATTTACTGCTTTTATCTTACTTGATATCATTTGAAAGAAATGTTAAACTCTTTTTATAAATATAAATTTTTCCAACTATTCATTTAATACTTAAAAGCCGCAAATGGCTTTATATCTTTCAGGTGGAAAGCAAGGAATTTTCAGCCTGTGATTAAAAGGCGCAAAGGCGCCAGAATCGAGGTTTATTATGGCAAAGTTATCTAATGAACGTAAAGTAACTTATTATATTGGAATGGGGTTAATTGTATTAGGCTTTATACTATTTATCTCTGTGTTTTTTCAAGTTGCAAGCTTTACTAATGATCCCTTTTCTCCGACAAGTACAGAACCTTCTTTTTCCAGCGCTATATTCGGTTTTGTCCTTATGATTATTGGAGGTATCGTCTCATCTATTGGAGCGAGAGGCGCTGCCGGTTCCGGTGTGATTCTGGATCCAGATAAAGCCAGAGAGGATTTAAAACCCTTTAATGAGGCAAAAGGTCAAATGTTAAATGATGTAATTGGCAACATTGATGCTGTGAACAATATAACTAAACCGACAGAAGGAAAAGAAATCATTAAAGTAAAATGCAGAAGCTGCGGTGCTCTTAATGATGAGGATGCTAAGTTTTGTAAGAGCTGCGGAGAATCCTTATAACTTATTTAATTATTCTAACTTCACCAAAGTTATCGACTTAAGAATGTAATATAACAATATACAAAAAGCAGGCAAGTGAACTAAGTAACTTGCCTACTTTTTTATTTACTACTTATCTATTTTACAAAATTCTATTCATCTACTACAGCTCACAGTTATTAACCGTACGTGGGAATGGTATTACATCTCTGATATTACCCATACCGGTTAAATACATAACGCAGCGCTCGAAACCAAGTCCAAAGCCTGCATGTCTGGTACTGCCGTACTTTCTTAAATCAAGATAGAAGTCATAATCTTCTTTATCTAATTTAAGCTCTTCCATTCTCTGAACCAGTTTATCATAATCATCTTCTCTTTGGCTTCCGCCGATAATTTCACCGATTCCCGGAACTAATAAGTCCATAGCAGCTACCGTCTTATTATCTTCATTTAATTTCATATAGAAAGCTTTGATTTCCTTTGGATAATCCGTTACAAACACTGGTTTCTTAAATACTTCCTCTGTTAAATATCTTTCATGTTCTGTTTGTAAATCACAGCCCCAGCTTACTTTATAATCGAATTTATCATTATTCTTCACTAATATATCAATGGCCTCTGTATAAGTAACATGTCCAAAATCAGAACTTGCTACATGCTCCAGTCTTTCTAATAAGCCTTTATCAATAAAAGAATTAAAGAAATTCATTTCTTCCGGTGCATTCTCTATAACATAACGAATAATATATTTAATCATGTTTTCCGCTAGAACCATGTCATCCTTTAAATCAGCAAATGCAATCTCCGGCTCAATCATCCAGAATTCAGCTGCATGACGGGTGGTATTAGAATTTTCCGCACGGAAAGTAGGTCCAAAAGTGTAGATGCTACGGAAAGCCATGGCATATGTTTCACCATTTAGCTGGCCGCTTACTGTTAAGTTGGTTGGTTTTTCAAAGAAATCTTCTTTATAATCCACTTTCCCGTCTTCCGTCAGAGGAACATTGTTAAGGTCCATAGTAGTAACCTGGAACATCTCTCCCGCTCCCTCCGCATCACTTCCTGTAATAATTGGAGTGTGTACATATACGAAGTCTCTTTCCTGGAAAAACTTATGAATGGCATAAGCAATCAAAGAACGGACACGAAATACCGCCTGGAACGTGTTTGTTCTAGGTCTTAGATGAGAAATACTTCTTAAATACTCTAAGCTATGTCTTTTCTTCTGTAATGGATATTCTGATGGGGAATTTCCCTCAACCTGAATATCTGTTGCCTGAATTTCAAAGGGTTGTTTTGCTTCCGGTGTTGCAACTAACTCTCCTTCAATAATAAGAGCAGAACCAACATTTATTTTTGCAATCTCAGCGAAGTTGGATAACTTGTCACCATATACAATCTGTAATGTTTCAAAAAATGTTCCATCATTTAATACGATAAAGCCGAAAGTCTTAGAATCTCTATTACTTCTAACCCATCCTCCAACAGTTATCTTTTTTCCAATATACTGCTCTTTATTTCTATACAGTTCTCGAATTGTGATTAGATCCATGTGTTTGACTCCTTTGTCTTGATATTTCCTGTAATTTCTTTTCTTATTATATCATGAACGTAAAGCTTTTTCTTGAACTTCGCGCTCCACTTGGAATTTGCAAGCGTAGTTACAAAATTCCTCATTCCTTTTTTATTATTATATCATATGATTTTCTGATTACAACTAAAAGTTCTGAATATTCTTTCGTTAATCTGGCTCCTTTTATTACTATTCATTATAATACCAACTATGTTTTCTATTCAAGATTTTACAATATTAACAACTTTAAAAATCATTTTTTTACTCTAAGCTTAAAATAAAAACGCCAGGGAATTTGAATTACCTGATTTTCTTAATTCAGCCTTATCAATCTTACAGAGAATAAAATAAGAATAGATTGAAAGCATTTTTTGCAGCCTTATTATTTACCATATTTTTATCCCTAATATCTTTGACACTACTATCAGAACATGATAAAATAAAATCATAATTTGTTAATCAAATAACAATGTTCTGGGAGGATTTCTATATGATAATTACAGTATGTATTGGCAGCTCCTGTCATTTAAAGGGATCAAGAGAGATTGTAAAAACACTTGAGAACCTTATTTCACTACATAATTTAAAGGATAAGATAGAGTTAAACGGTTCTTTTTGTATGGAAAATTGCCTGAAAGGTGTTTGTGTTAAAATTAACGAAGATGTATTTTCTTTAGAACCAAAGAATGCGGAACAATTTTTTAAGGAGGAAGTCCTTAGGAGGCTAAGCGATGAATGTAATCAGCTTTAAAGAAGCAAAGTGCAAGAACTGCTATAAATGCGTCAGAACCTGTGAAGTAAAAGCTATTACCGTTACCGATTCTCAAGCACAAATTATGGATGATAAATGTATTCTATGCGGTCTATGTCTGGAAGCCTGTCCCCAAAATGCCAAAACCTTTAACAGTGACTTAAATAAAGTAAAAGGGTACCTAAGAGATAATATACCAACGATTATCTCCATCGCTCCCTCTTACCTTGGTGTGTTAAAATACAAAACTCCCGGGCAGGTAATTACTGCACTATTAAAGCTGGGCTTCTGGAAGATATTTGAAACCGCAGATGGTGCTGCATTTGTAACAAAAGAGTATGAGAAATTGTTGGCAGCCGGTACTATGGATAATATAATAACTACCTGTTGTCCTAGTGTAAATGATTTAATTGAATTTTATTATCCTACCCTTACTAAATATATGGCACCTGTTGTATCACCTATGATTGCTCATGGTAAAATTCTTCGTAAGAAATATGGGAAAGATGTAAAAATCGTATTCTTAGGCCCCTGTATTGCAAAGAAACGAGAAGCCGAAGGTGACCCAAGAACCTTAGGATATATTGATGCAGTTCTTAATTTTATTGAATTGGAACAATGGTTAAAGGAAGAGCAGATTGATATTTCAGATTTGGAAGATACTCCTCCCGAGAATCCGGATCCTATGGTAAATCGATTATATCCTGTTAGCAGTGGTATTATTTCTTCTGTTGTTGCTTCCGCAGTCCCAAGCAAATACCGTAAATTTTATGTTCACGGAATTAAAAACTGTATGGAATTGCTAGACAGCATGGAAAAAGGGGAAATAAGCGGTAGTTTTATTGAAGCAAATATATGTACCGGAGGCTGCATTAAGGGTTCTGCCCTGAATAAAGAAAGCCTGTCACGGTTTAAAGTAAAGCTGGATATGGAAGAAACTATTCCAAAGCTTCCCATAGATAACAAAAAGTTCTTTGAAAGGGGACGCGACATCTCTTTCTTTAAACCCTTTTCCGACCATTCTCATAACGACCCTATGCCTACTGAGGAAGAGATCACTCAAATCTTGCAAAAAATAGGCAAGATAAAACCAGAAGATGAATTAAATTGCGGTGCCTGCGGTTATTCCAGCTGTCGTGAAAAAGCCATAGCCGTACATCAGGGAAAAGCAGAACTGACTATGTGTATTCCCTATATGCATGAGAAAGCCCAGTCTATGGCCAATATTGTTTTGGAAACCACGCCAAATATTATTATATTAGTAGATTCCGATATGAAAATTATTGAATTTAGCGGCACAGCAGAAAGTTATTTTCATATGTCCAGAGCAAAAGCCGTTGAAAAATATCTTTATGAATTAATTGATCATACGGATTTTGAAAAGGTACTTACTACCCACGAGCCTATTATTGGTAAGAAGCTGGAATATCCGGAACTTGGTATTACCACTCTTCAAACCATTGTTTATGTTAGTGAACAAAATGCTGTTCTTGGTATCTTACAGGATATTACTAAGGAAGAAGAACAAAAACAGCAGACTTTTAAGGTAAAAATGGATACCATCGAAATGGCTCAGAAGGTTATTAATAAACAAATGCTGGTTGCTCAGCAAATTGCTGGCTTATTAGGAGAAACTACGGCAGAAACCAAAGTTACCCTAACCAAACTTAGAGATACCATCTTAAATGACGGTATGGAAGAACTTTCAAAGAAACGTTAATCAGATTTATTATATGCGGATAATTTATTTCTACTGGTCAATTAAAAAAGTAAATTCCACTACCCTGTGGCAAGTGATGTGGAGTTTACTTTTTTAATTGACCCACTTATGAAAGATTATTTCCATATTTAAAGGAGTAAATTTCGTCATGAAAAAAGATTCATTTATATTATATATAAATTCTAAATTAGTTTTGTCTTACTGCATAAAATATGATATAATGCAACCGTTGAAAACTGAAATAAAGTCGAAAGGTGTATATAAGCAGCTTGCCATATGCAAAAAGGTATAAATCATGAATGTAAGTATTGACACTTCTTATAAAAGTCTAAATAAGCATCATGAAGAATTATGCGGTGATAAAGTTGAATTATTAGAAACGGCTGATTCCCATATATTGATTCTTTCTGATGGAATGGGCAGCGGCGTAAAAGCAAATATACTGGCTACATTGACATCCAAAATATTAGGTACCATGTTTCTAAATGGCGCTTCCATTGATGAATGTGTAGAAACCATAGTAAAAACATTACCCGTCTGTCAAGAGAGACAAATTGCTTATTCCACTTTTAGTATATTACAAATCTTCCACGGTGGAGAAGGATACCTGGTAGAGTTCGACAACCCCAGCTGTGTATTTATCAGAGATGGGAAACTATTAAAGATACCATACACTGAAAGAACCATTGCCCATAAAACAGTCCGGGAATATCGTTTTAAAGTGCAATTGAATGACTGCTTTATCCTATTAAGCGATGGTGTTATCCATGCCGGTGTGGGGCAGGTATTAAACTTCGGATGGACATGGGATAATATGGCTGAATATGCCCTGAAAACCGTGAAATCAACCTTGTCTGCCTCCAGACTTGCAACCACGCTGATAAAAGCCTGTCAAGATTTGTACAATGATATACCCGGAGATGACACAACTGTGGCTGTGGCAAGAGTCATAGAAACAAAGGTAATCAATTTATTTACCGGTCCTCCGGCTAATAAAAAAGATGACGCCCGATTAGTCCACGATTTTATGGAAGCTCCTGCAAAGAGAATTATTTGCGGAGGTACCAGCGCTAATATAGCAGCCAGAATTCTAAATAGAAAAATCAAAACCTCATTAACATATACTGACCCCTCCCTTCCCCCCGTTGCAAAAATGGAGGGTATAGAATTAGTTACAGAAGGCGTTCTTACCTTATCCAGAGCTTTGGCATTAATGAAGTATTATGTAGAAGGTGAAATCAATGAGGTATTTTTCGATGAATTAGATAAAGAAAATGGAGGCTCTATGATTGCAAAACAGATCATAGAGGATTGTTCTATTTTAAACTTGTTTGTAGGAAAAGCCGTGAATGAAGCACATCAGAATCCGGGACTTCCTTTCAATCTAAGTATACGGATGAACTTAGTAGAACAAATTAAAGAAGCAGCATTAAAAATGGGTAAAGAAGTACATATAAAGTTCTATTAATTTAAAATATATTTATTAATATGTATCCTTTTATTATAGGTTAATAAGTAATCTGACTTCCTGCCCCACTGTACAAGATAAGGAGATATTTTATGTTAGGAGAAAATTCAAACATTGGTACCATAAAACACGAAGTATTATATGAAGTTGCAAAGCTTGCTTTTCATGATGAATTAGCAGAAAAAAAAGAATCACTTCCATATGATATGATACCAGGCCCACAAGCGAATTTTCGTTGTTGTATTTATAAAGAAAGAGAAATAATCAGACAGAGAGTACGTTTAGCGGAAGGAAAATCTCCATCTGCCGGATCCAACAAGAAAAATATTGTGCAAGTAATTCCTTCTGCCTGTGAAGGCTGTCCAATTGCAAGATTTGTAGTAACAGATAACTGTCAGAAATGCATGAGTAAAAAATGTCAGGGCGCATGTAACTTCGGGGCAGTATCCATGTCAAAAGATAGAGCCTACATAGACCCGAGTCTTTGTAAAGAATGCGGCAAATGTTCTCAAGCCTGTCCATATAATGCAATTGCGGACCTTATGCGTCCTTGCAAGAGAAGCTGTCCTGTAGATGCCATTACTATGGATGAGAATAACATTGTAGTAATTGATGAAGAAAAATGTATTAACTGCGGAGCTTGTATTGTAAATTGTCCATTTGGTGCTATTTCTGACCGTTCCTTTATAGTTGATGTCATTAACCTGCTGGGGCAAAAGGATAAACATGTTTATGCCATGTTAGCTCCCGCCTGGGAAGGTCAGTTCGGAAGCCATGTATCTGTAGGAAGTATGGCAGCTGCCATTAGAGAATTAGGTTTTACTGAAATGTATGAAGTTGCCTTAGGAGCCGACTACACCGCTTCTACAGAAGCAGAAGAATGGTCCGATGCCTATAATGAAGGCAAGAAGAAAACAACTTCCTGCTGTCCGGCCTTTGTTAAAATGATTCGCAGACATTTTCCCACCTTAACAGATAGTATATCAACCACTCTATCTCCAATGGCTGCAACAGCAAAGTTAATTAAGGCCATGGATCCGGAAGCAATCTGTGTATTTATCGGGCCATGTATTGCCAAAAAGGAAGAAGTGCTTGATTCCATATCCTTAAATGCGGCGGACTATGCCTTAACCTTAGATGAACTGGTAGCTATGTTCAGAGCAAAAGAAATTGAGCCAAAATCCTTTAACGGAAATATACAGCAAGGAAGTATATACGGAAAGAAATTCTGTATATCTGGCGGAGTTACTGCCTCTGTTGTACAATCTCTGAAGGAATCCAATGGAAATACCGGCATTACTGTTAAAGTATGTAATGGTGCCACAGAATGCAAGAAAGCTTTAATGCTATTGAGAGCCGGAAAACTTCCGGAAGATTTCATGGAAGGGATGGCATGTGAAGGAGGATGTTCCAACGGACCGGGAAGTATTTTAACCGGCAGAGCCGCTAATGTAAACCGCGAAAAATTATTTGCACAGGCAGATAACCGCGATATTCATGAAAACCTGAGAGAGTATGAGGAATATGAATTCTCTATGCACAAACACTAAAATTAATTAAAGCAATACATTAATCTATTATGGTCTGTTAATTAAGCAGTAAGTTAAACGATAACCTTTGTCTTAAGGCACAGGTTATCGTTTTTAAATTATTTTCCTAGCATTAAATATTATCCCCATTAATAAAGCGTAATTATTATCCTTCCAGTGCCCTTAATATATCTTTTATATCCCTGCTTTCACTATGGATGAAGTTTACTCCTTCGTTAATATGTCCTAAATAGTGAGCGTCTGAATTGGTAATGACGTTGCAATTATCAAGGTATGGATTTTCTTTTCTTAGAAATTCTATCTTATCCTTATCATATAATTCCACACAGGAGAATTTAGATTCCGGAGGGATAAATCCCAGATTATACAATAAACTGTTGGCCATCCGGTCAATATGTGCGGGAATCATAATTCCATTATAATCTTTTACTAAATCATATACCTTTTCAAAAGATATATCAGTAGCATTAATTAAAAGATAAGGCTCTTCACCAACTACCTGATCTTCTTCATCATAGATTTGCTGACTCCCGAATATGGACTGATTATTGGGAACGGGAATCAGATGTTCATAAACATAACCGTCAAAGTTCATGGCATCCTCCAGTCTGGAGAATAAGCAGAGCACATGCACTTCTTCCTGAGTACATAATTCCATTCCCGGAATTGCTATTATACCATACTGCTTTGCCATGGCAAGAAAAGCCGGACAGTTCTTGCTGGAATTATGGTCTGTCAAAGCCACCACATCTAAGTTCTTTAGTGCAGCCATGGCAATAATGTTAGCGGGGGTCATGTCATTATCGCCACAAGGAGATAAGCAGGAATGCAGATGGAAGTCATAAGCCAGCTTAATCATGGAGTAATTGATACACGGTTAAAGCAGCTTCAAAGATGGGTTTATCTGTGCTAAGTACCGTAATCTTTTGTGTCTTTGCCTTTTCCCGCCCGTTCTGGTCCAGTTCTGCCCCCTCAGCTAATATAATGCAAGCTACATCTGCTAATTTTGCCACTGCTAATGTATTAATATTTCCCATAACTGTTACCCATGCACTGTCAGCAGGTGCTTTACTCATCGCAATACTCAGCAGATCACAGCAAAATGGTTCGGATATACATTGTTCTAAATTACCACCAACTTGAATTACTTTAAATACTTCCTTATCTATTAATTCTTGTACTGTCATCTTAATAACCATGCTCCTTTCACAAGCTGAAAGAATGAAATTCCTTCAGCCTATTCCTTTTCTGCATCCTCTTTATTGGAATACGTAATCGCTTTGTTTTGTTTATCCAACATTGAGATTTCATCCGATATCTTATGAATATACTGACGCAGAATGTGTATGCAGTCTTTTTCACTGGCAACGCCTCTTACAACATCTTCTGCCAGTGCTTTACAAGTGGGTGCTCCACAAGAACCACAATCAAGTCCCGGGAACACTTTACATAATTCCTCTACTTTAGAAATCATGGCTATACTTTCTTTCATATCCATTCCCAATTTAAATACCGGTTCATATTTCACTTTGTGAGTCCAGTAAACATTGGTTTTGTCCAATCCTGTTCTGTTGATACCATTTGAATCTGCCATGCCTTTATTGGTTTCCTCTTTAATGGTTTTACCTGCACCTGGGTTCTCTGAAGATATGGCTTTCTTAGAGCCCACAGCTCCGATATTGGTATCATTCATATGATTCCGGGCAACAGGAAGATATTTTCTTAACCGTTTCAATTTTACCCTTGCTACAAATGGGTTTTCCACAGTTAAAACACCGCCCACACAACCACCGTTACAGGCATTTAGTTCTATGAATTCCAGCGTGCCAATCTTTTGGTCTTCTAAGTCCTCCAATACTCTTATTACATTCTCGATTCCATCTGCTGCAAGATAGTTATCTGTCAATAGACCACCTGCTTCTCCTCCGGTTCCTCCCCAACTGATTCCAATCTTACCAGATATAGAGAGTTCTTCTATCTCTCCTGTGACTTCTACCTCTTTCATTAAGGAAAGCAGCCTTGGATAAACATCTTTTATAGCCAGCACTCCGTCTACTTCACTTTTGTCAATTCCGAGAGGAGTTCTTACTGCACTAACCTTTGCCGGACAAGGAGAAATAAATATAATACCTATTTTTTCAGAAGAAAGTCCCGTTTCTTTCATAGCCTTTTCCCTTGCCAGAGAAGCCGCCAGATCCACCGGAGCAAGTATAGGCAATAAATGATCTATAAGATTTGGAAAACGTACTCTAATAAGTCTTACCACGGAAGGACAGGCCGTGCTGATAATGGGCCATTTGTCTTCATTCTCCTCCACATATTTCCTGGACATTTCAGACACCAATTCGGCAGCACCGCTGACCTCATACACATCATCAAAGCCCATACGCTTAAGCGCGGTAAGTACTATATTAATATCATCCAGGTTATTAAATTGGCCATACAAGGAAGGTGCCGGTAATGCCACCGTATATTCAAATTGATCCAAGATACTGATGGGATCATAAAAAGGCAGTTTTGCATGGTGAGGGCAAATTCTTATGCATTCACCGCAATCAATGCAGAACTTCTTAGTAATTACGGCTTTTCCGTTTCTTACTCTAATAGCGCCGGTTGGACACCTTTTTATACAGTTTATACAACCTTTACATAATTCCTCGTCCAATCGAACCGCATTAAAAAACTTATCCATGGCTTTTCCCCTCTTACTTATACACTACTTAATTTTTTATTTCACCTTTGTTCCATTACTTTCTCTGCAACGTAGAATACTCTTTCTACAGAAATACCTTCATAGTGACTTTGGTACCTACCCCCATTTCGGAGTCTATCTGCATGTCATCAGAATATTTCTTCATATTTGGCAATCCCATACCGGCTCCAAATCCAAGGGAACGAATATTATCCGGAGCTGTAGAATAGCCTGCCTGCATCGCTTTATCTATATCTTCAATTCCAGGTCCTTTATCTTCCAAAACCATGCAGATTTCTGTTGGAGATATGATAACATCAATACTTCCGCCATTTGCATGAATCACCATATTAATTTCTCCTTCGTACATGGCAATTGCAACCTTGCGTACAATTTCGGGCTTAACGCCCATTTTCTTTAATTTACTTTTTACATCACTGGAAGCTTCTCCTGCTCTTGTAAAATCATCAGCAGAAACTTGATAGGTTAAGACTATTTTATCACTCAACGGTATGTTGCACCTCCACGTAAGCCTTTTTCATACAGAAGGCCACAAGCAGAAAACATCCTATGACCGGTAGATAATAAGGCAATTCCCCTTTCACGGGCTAATGCAATCATACCTTCATCGGGCACTTTTCCCCGAACAAATACAATACATACGATATCCATCATCTCTGCAGTACGGATGGCCTGCATATTGCACAGACCCGTTAATAGTACCGACTGGTCTTTATTAAATGCCAGAACATCACTCATCATATCAGACCCGCAGGCGGTGTGAACTTCTTTCTCTAAATGTTCTTCACCGGAAATAATACGTGCCCCTAATATAGATTTTACATCATTTACGGTCATGGGATAGGTTTCCTCCTTATATACAATGGTTACAAATTTAATACCCTTTCTATTTAAATTTAGTATAACATTGCTATTTTTAATTTTCAACTGGTATTCCTTGTTTTCAAATTTCGATATTATCTCTTATATATGTATTAATTTTTGTGGATTTTCTAAAATATTGTGGATTTTTTATCAATATCATGCTATACTTAGTTCGGCTAGAATTTACATTACAAACTTAGTAGTGAATTGAAGGAGGTTAAAAGATGGGTTCCAAGAAAAAAACTGTCCCTTTTGCAGGAACGAAAGAGCAAGAAGCGGAACTTCTCAAAGTCATTAAAAAACATGAGAATGACGAAGGTGCATTAATGCCAATATTACAGGCAGCACAAAATATATATGGTTATCTTCCAATTGAAGTTCAAACCATGATTTCCAATGAACTTGATATACCATTAGAAAAAATTTATGGTATTGTTACGTTTTACTCTCAATTTTCATTAAATCCAAAGGGCAAATATAAAATATCTGTCTGTCTGGGAACTGCTTGTTATGTAAAGGGTTCAGGAGATATCTATTCTAAATTGATGGAATTATTGCATATCGAAGGCGGCGAATGTACACCTGACGGTAAATTCTCTTTAGAAGCATGCCGTTGTATCGGTGCTTGCGGTTTGGCTCCTGTACTTACTGTAAATGATGATGTGTACGGAAGATTAACTGTTGATGATATAAAAGGTATTTTAGCAAAATATGAATAGGAGCTACATACCATATTATGATGACGGAAATTTCTCTTAATGTATTAGACGTTGCCCAAAATTCCATTCGGGCAGGTGCATCTCATATAAGAATAGATATCAAGGCAAATCATAAAGAGGATTCTTTAAAGATTGTGATATCGGATAACGGTTATGGGATGACGGACAGTCAATTGGCAAAAGTGGATGATCCTTTTTACACTACAAGGACCACAAGATCAATCGGTCTTGGTGTGCCATTTTTTAAAAATGGAGCAGAAATGACCGGCGGAACCTTTACTATTGTGTCTGAAACGGGAAAAGGTACGGAAGTTACCGCTATCTTTGTGTTATCACATATTGACAGGATGCCCCTTGGCGATATAACCAGTACAATGCTTTCACTGATTACCTGTAATGATAACATTCATTTTAGTTACTCTTACAGCGTTGATGAGCGTTGTTTTACTCTGGATACAGAAGATTTTCGGGAAGTACTAGGGGATATTTCTTTTCAGGAACCGGAGGTATCTAATTTTATCAAAGAGTATCTTCAGGATCATAAAGATGAGGTTGACCAGGGACAATACATTTAGAAAGACATGGTATGTATATGAATTGTTAAGATATAAGGATTGATCATTAATCAAAATTGAATATTATATAATTCCTATTATTTTACTCGGGATTGTCAAAGATTTAACAGTTCGGTCGAATTTTAAATCTTAATTTAAAAGGAGGAAGAAGATATATGAAAACTCTGGAAGAGTTAAAAGCCATCAGAGAGAAGATGCAAGGCCAAATTGGTTTAAGATCAGAAGATACTGAGAAAACCAGAGTGGTTGTGGGCATGGCTACCTGCGGTATAGCAAGCGGTGCCAGACCGGTATTAACTGCACTATCTGATGCTGTTCAATCAAAGCATTTATCAAATATTGCTGTCACCCAAACCGGTTGTATCGGTTTATGTCAATATGAACCAATTGTGGAAGTAATGGAACCTGGAAAAGATAAAGTAACTTATGTAAAAATGACTCCTGAAAAAGCACTGGAGGTTGTTGAGCAACACTTAATCCGTGGTCAGGTAGTAAGCAAATACACCATAAGTTCCGAAGGGAGGCTGTAATTTATGTATCGTTCACACGTTTTAGTTTGTGGTGGTACCGGCTGTACTTCCTCCGGAAGTGTAAAGATTATGGAAGCTCTGCAAACAGAAATTGAAAAACAAGGACTGGAAAAAGAAGTTTGTGTTGTTCAAACCGGCTGCCATGGTCTATGTGCATTAGGTCCCATCATGTTAGTATATCCGGAAGCAACTTTTTACTCCATGGTAAAGGAAGAAGATATTCCTGAGATTGTTTCTGAACACCTGCTAAAGGGTAGAGTAGTATCCCGCCTGGTATATGATGAAACAATCACAGATGATGGCATTAAATCTTTAAATGAAACTGATTTTTATAAAAAACAACATAGAATTGCACTTCGAAATTGCGGTATTATTAACCCGGAATGTATCGAAGAGTACATTGGAACCGGTGGTTATGAAGCCTTAGGTAAGGTATTAACCGAATATACTCCTGATCAGGTAATTCAGAGTCTTCTAGATAGCGGACTTCGCGGTCGTGGAGGCGGCGGTTTTCCTACCGGCTTAAAGTGGAAACTTGCAAAAGGAAACGATGCAGATCAAAAATATGTATGCTGTAATGCCGATGAAGGGGATCCCGGTGCATTCATGGACCGTTCCGTACTAGAAGGCGATCCTCATGTAGTACTGGAAGCAATGGCTATTGCTGGTTATGCTATCGGTGCTTCTCAAGGATATATTTACGTACGTGCTGAATATCCAATTGCAGTAGAGCGTCTGAAAATAGCTATTAATCAAGCAAGAGAATATGGGCTTTTAGGAAACGACATCTTTGGAAGCGGTTTTAATTTTGATATTGGATTAAGACTTGGTGCCGGTGCTTTCGTTTGCGGTGAAGAAACGGCCCTTATGACTTCTATTGAAGGTAATCGGGGTGAGCCTCGTCCTCGTCCTCCATTCCCTGCTCAAAAAGGTCTCTTTGGAAAACCAACTATCTTAAATAACGTAGAAACTTATGCAAATATTCCACCAATTATTTTACATGGACCCGAATGGTTCTCTTCTATGGGTACTGAGAAATCCAAAGGAACCAAAGTATTTGCACTTGGCGGAAAAATTAAAAATACAGGTCTTGTTGAAATCCCTATGGGTACCACTCTTCGTGAAGTAATTGAAGATATCGGCGGCGGAATACCAAACGGCAAGAAATTCAAAGCAGCTCAGACCGGCGGACCCTCCGGCGGATGTATCCCTACAGAACACTTTGACATTCCTATTGATTACGATAACTTAATCAGCATTGGTTCCATGATGGGATCCGGCGGACTTATTGTAATGGATGAAGACAACTGTATGGTTGATATTGCTAAGTTTTTCTTAGAGTTTACCGTAGATGAATCCTGTGGTAAATGTACTCCATGCCGAATCGGAACCAAACGTTTATATGAAATTCTTGATAAAATAACAAAAGGTCAGGGAACTTTAGAAGATTTGGATAAACTGGAAGAACTTTGTTATCATATAAAAGAGAACTCTCTTTGCGGTTTAGGCCAAACAGCTCCAAACCCTGTATTATCCACTCTTCGTTACTTCAGAGATGAGTACGTAGCTCACGTGGTAGATAAAAAATGTCCTGCCGGAGTCTGTAAAGCATTATTATCTTATGTCATTGATGCAGATAAATGTAAAGGCTGTACTTTATGTGCCAGAGTCTGTCCGAATGGTGCAATTGAAGGAACAGTAAAAGAAGCACATATGATTCATCAGGATAAATGCGTGAAATGCGGTGCATGTGTGGAAAAATGCCGTTTTGGTGCTATTTCCAAGAAGTAACTTGAATTTAGGATTTACGCGGTGTTTGTATTGAGAGAATTCTCTTAAGCCACCAACTATTAAAAATATCCTTATAAGTTAGTGACATGATTTTTGATTTCTCAATAATAATATTTCGTTGCATTATTAAGATTATCAAATAGAAAAGAGGTATATATGGAGACGGTAAATATTAAAATAAACGGCATGGACATAGCTGCACCAAAAGGTTCCACCATATTGGAAGCAGCCAGATATGCTCATATAGATATTCCTACCCTTTGTTTCTTAAAGGAGATTAACGAAATCGGTGCATGCCGTATCTGTGTTGTAGAAGTAAAAGGCGCAAGAAGTCTTGTAGCATCTTGTGTATACCCAGTTAATGAGGGTATGGAAGTATGGACGAATACTCCAAAAGTATTAAGCTCCAGAAAAAGAACTTTGGAATTAATCTTATCCAATCATGATAGAAAATGTCTTTCCTGCGTTAGAAGCGGAAATTGTGAATTACAAAAACTATGTAAAGATCTTAAGGTTGAGGATGAAGGATTATATGACGGCGAAAGAACCCTCTATGAATTAGATGAATCTGCTGCACATATGTATCGCGATAACAACAAATGTATTCTGTGCAGACGTTGCTCCGCAGTATGTGAGAAAACTCAGGCTGTTGGTGTAATCGGCCCTAATGAGCGTGGATTCAAAACAGTTATTTCTTCTGCCTTTGATATGGGTCTTGGAGAAACCAGTTGTGTTTCCTGCGGACAATGTATTGCAGTCTGTCCTACCGGTGCAATCTCTGAAAAAGATAATACAGAAGAAGTATTTCAGGCTATTGCTGATCCAAAGAAATATGTAATCGTTCAAACCGCTCCTTCTGTAAGAGCCGGACTTGGAGAAGCATTCGGCCTTCCTATTGGAACCAACGTAGAAGGAAAAATGGTAGCTGCCCTACGCCGTCTGGGATTTGATAAAGTATTCGATACGGACCTTGCAGCTGACCTTACTATTATGGAAGAAGCTCATGAATTTATTGAGAGAGTTCAAAATGGCGGAACCCTTCCAATGGTTACCTCCTGTTCTCCTGGGTGGATTAAGTATTGTGAGCATTATTTCCCTGATATGACAGATAATTTATCCACTTGTAAATCACCTATGCAAATGTTTGGTGCTACTACTAAAACCTATTATGCAGAGAAAATGGGTATTAATCCAAAAGATATCTTCATGGTGGCAATTATGCCATGTACTGCTAAAAAGTTTGAAATCGGACGCCTTGATCAGGATGCAGCAGGTGTTCCTGATGTAGATGTATCTTTAACTGTTCGGGAATTAGGCAGAATGATTGAACGTGTGGGTCTTGACTTTAATTCACTGCCAGATGAAGAATTTGATTCTCCTCTTGGCATTTCAACCGGTGCTGCAGTTATATTCGGTGCAACCGGCGGTGTTATGGAGGCAGCGCTAAGAACTGCGGTAGAAACCTTAACCGGTGAGGAGTTGGCACAAGTAGATTTTACTGAAGTCAGAGGAACAAAAGGTATAAAAGAAGCTACTTACCACGTGGCAGGAATGGATGTGAAAGTTGCTGTAGCCTCTGGACTCAAGAATGCCAAAGAATTATTGACCAAAGTGAAAAATGGAGAAGCAGATTATCACTTTATTGAAATCATGGGCTGTCCGGGCGGTTGTGTAAACGGCGGCGGTATGCCTCAGGTTCCTGCAAATGTCAGAAACTTTACAGATGTTAGATCCCTTCGTGCCAAAGTGTTATATGATTTGGATTCTAACATGCCACTTAGAAAATCCCATGATAATCCGGCTATCAAAGAATTATACGATACCTACTTTGGTGAACCGGGCAGCCATAAGGCCCATGAGATATTACACACAAGTTATGTAAAGAGAAGTGTAAACTAGGCATCTATATATCCATGCTTTTTAAAAGTTGAAATCTTTTCAACTTTACCAATATATTTGTAATCCTTAAGCAAAAAACGGGCGAATAAGACTTACATCTTATTTGCCCATTTTTTGATCATATCTATGTCAAGCACCCGAATAAAACTTGTATATTGCCAAAGAAAATATATATGGTATAAGAGATTCGGCTGCGAATTTTTTAGATATGTACTACTCTTATTCCATATATTAATTACTATCATCATATTCCAAATATCCCAAATGGTTACAGAGAACTTTTTTGGCAACAAAAAAAGTCCGTGAAAACTATCTAGATAATGCATTTAAAGCACTAGAATAATAATAACAGACTTTTTTAGTGAATCTTTCGAATTATCTAAGTAATGCCATTGGATTCATAGTCTCATCGTCTTTTAATACTTGGAAATATAAATTACTGCCTTCTACAGAGTAATATATGGAAGGTTCTGCAACTTTTCCTAATACTTTACCTTCTTCAATAATATCTCCTACATTCACTGTAACATCTTCTAACTGCCCATATACTAAACTGTAACCATTTCCGATAGATGCAGTCACTGTTAAACCAGTTTCATCTTCGTTAGTAATAGAGGTTATTTTACCTTTGGCAGCACTAAGTACCTCTGTACCAACTTCAGCATCAATAATTATGGCAGGGTTCGTTTTAAACTGTGCCAAAGTTTCAAAATAAATTACCCTATCCATGCTATAATTCATAATAACATTACCTGTAACAGGCCATAATAAACCATTATCAGCTTTAAAGTTTAATGTAGCCGGCTGCATAACCGCTTTTACTTCTTCTGGTTTTTCGGTTTCAGCAGTATTTGATTGTGTAGCAGAACTTTCTGTATTCTCTTTTGTTGCTGCTGTTTCATCTGAAGCAGTTTTTTGGGGTTCTTCATATACATCAAATTCCAGAAGGCTGCCATCTGTAAGGGGTGTTTCAGAATCTCCTTCTGCTACTTCCATCTGTCCATTACCTGTATTATTAGCAACTTCGGATGGATTTGTGTTATTATTGTTTGGTTGATTTGCATCTTGGTTACTATTATTTTCTCCATCAGCCACATCTGAAATAATTGGTTCATTTAAATCCACCAAGTTTTGATTTTTGTTTTTCTCAGATGTTCGATTCAGTCCCACCATTGCAATTGTTACGATTGCTAATGCACCAACACATAATAACGCATAAAAACTTTTGCTTTTAAAAAATTCAGCTAAGTTGTGTTTTTTCATTGTTATCACCTCTAGGTATATTTTCACCAGAAATGATACTTTTATTCATTGTTGTCAATCTTCCTTTGACAACTTTCTAATTATTTTACTAATTTTTTTTCAACCCTCTCAAATAGGCTGAAATACTGGTCCAAATGCTAATTCATAAATATTTATTTTTTTGAAAATAATTTTATTTTTAACAGTATCTTATTAGAATTTGAAATAGCATTTTCAGACCCCTCTTTGCTCATTTATACCTACCTTTTTCAGGTGCCATATATCTCTTACATACTCTTCTATGGTACGGTCCGAAGAGAACTTTCCACACTTGGCAGTATTTAAAAGAGCTGATTTCGCCCATCTTTGTTTATCCTGATAAGCTTCCGATACTTTCTTCTGGGCCACTTCATATGCTCTAAAATCTTTTAATATAAAATACGGATCTGCTTTTTCATATCCATTAGAATATAATAGAGAATCATATATATTCTTAAATAAATTTGGTTTTTCAGGAGCATAAAAACCATTTATCAATTGGTCTAACACTTCTTTTATATCCAAATCACTATAATAAATATCCTGAGGATTATATCCTCCATTATTTTCATAATTAATTACTTCATCCGAACTTAGACCAAATATAAATGCATTTTCCCCTCCTGCTTCTTCTACAATTTCTACATTTGCTCCGTCCATAGTTCCTATGGTGATTGCACCATTTAACATAAACTTCATATTGCCGGTTCCAGAGGCCTCTTTGCTGGCGGTAGAAATCTGTTCAGATACATCTGCTGCCGCAAATAACAGCTCTGCATTGGATACACGATAGTTTTCTATGAATACCACCTTTATCTTGTTTCCAATAGAAGCATCCTCATTAATAACAGCTCCCACACTGTTAATCAGTTTAATAATTGATTTAGCTCGTTCATATCCCGCCGATGCCTTTGCTCCAAATATAAAAGTTCTTGGATAAAACTCCATCCCAGGATTCTTCTTAAGTTGGTTATAGAGATACATCACATGCAATATATTAAGCAGCTGCCGCTTATATTCATGAAGCCTTTTCACCTGAATATCAAAAATTGAATTGATATCGATATCTATTCCATTATGTTCTTTTATATACCTTGCCAATCTTTCTTTATTGCAATGCTTAATGTCCATAAACTCTTTTAAACTTGTTTCATCCTCTGTAAAAGCAGTTAACTTTTCTATATGGGAAAGATTCAAAATCCACTGGTCTCCGATTTTTCTCGTAATCCATTCTGCCAATAGAGGATTCCCATGAAGGAGAAACCTTCTTTGAGTAATCCCATTAGTTTTATTATTAAAACGCTCTGGGAACATTTCATAAAAATCCTTTAATTCCTGTTTTTTTAGAATCTCCGTATGAAGCCTTGCCACTCCGTTCACTGAAAAACTTGCTACAATTGCAAGATTGGCCATCCTTATCTGGCCCTGATATAATATAGCCATTTTTTCAATTTTGCTCTCATCTCCCGGATACCTTTTCTTTATATCCATAACAAAGCGCCGGTTAATTTCATCAATAATTTGATAAATTCTTGGAAGCAGCCTTGAGAATAAATCAATTGGCCATTTTTCCAAAGCCTCAGACATTATGGTATGATTGGTATAAGCACAAGTCTTACCCGTAACCTCCCAGGCTTCTTCCCAGGACAAGCAGTATTCATCTAGAAGAATACGCATAAGCTCAGCCACAGTTACGGTGGGATGAGTGTCATTTAACTGAAAACATACTTTCTCGGGAAGCTTTTTAATATCATCATGCCTTTCCATATATTTGGATACTGCCCGCTGGATACTTGCCGAAACAAAGAAATACTGCTGCTTTAATCTTAATTCTTTCCCTGCATAGTGATTATCATTGGGATATAAAACTTCACAAATGGTTCTGGCCAGGTTTTCTTGTTCCACCGCCTTTTGATAATCTCCTTTATCAAAGGAGTCTAGATTAAAGGTATTAATGGCTTCCGCATCCCATATCCTCAAGGTATTCACTATACTATTACCATAACCTACAATTGGAATGTCGTAGGGAACGGCTCTTACGGATTGATAATTTTCCTGAATAAATCGATCTCTACCCTGTTCATCCCGAATCATCCTTACATATCCGCCAAACTTTACTTCTTCTGCATACTCAGGACGCTTTATTTCAAAAGGATAACCTTCCTTTAGCCAATAATCTGGAACCTCTACCTGGTATCCATCCTCAATTTTTTGCTTAAACATACCATATTTATAGCGGATTCCGCATCCATAGGCAGGATAACCCAAGGTAGACAGGGAATCTAAAAAGCAGGCCGCCAGTCTTCCAAGCCCGCCATTACCTAAGGCTGGATCTGTTTCTTCCTCTTCTATAGCCTCCAAATTAATTCCTAATTCCTCAAGGGCTTCTCTTACTGCTTTTTCCGCCTTTAAATTAATAATATTATTGCCCAGCGCTCTCCCCATCAAAAACTCCATAGAGAGATAATACACCATTTTAACATCTTTTTCTTCATATGCCTTATGAGTAACCATCCATTGCTCTACAATGGTATTCTTAAGAGAAAATGCTACTGCATAAAATAATTGCTGATTCGTTGCTTCGTCTATATTTTTACGATAAAAAAGTTTAACATATTCAATTATATTTCCTTTAAACTCTTCCTTAAATTGTTTTTTATTTGACTCTATCATTTTATTCCTCCAAAGTTCGATACATAAAAACAATTTCTTACACAAGTAATAACATTATATACCATTTATTCTATATATTACAAGAGCAACTAATTTATCAATCCAAGTTTAGAACTTATTTGCATATTATAAAAATCTATTCTTTTAGGACTCCTTAGTAGTTACAACCCTATGATTCTAAAATTTTTAATATTCATTATTATATGAAATTCATTTTATTTCTACTTTTCTATTCTGTAATTATATGGTATTCTAATTAGTAACATTAAAATATAATTGATATAACCCTATAAAATATTAATCGTGATATCTTAGATTAAAATTGAATACAAGCCTTGGGAAGCTTCCTGTGCACTTTCCATTGAAAGTTATTGGGTTATCTTATTTAGGGAAGGGGGATTGAAATGAACTATCCTATTAGAAGACTGGAGATGACTGAAGTTGATAAGGCTTTATCACTGGTGTGGGAAGTATTTTTAGAATTTGAAGCACCTGAATATCCGGATGAAGGAATTAAAACTTTTGAAAGTTCAATCATTCATAGTGAAGAGTTTAAGTATCGTATCCATTCAGGGGATCAGATTATGTTTGGTGCATTTCATGAGAAAAGACTAATGGGGGTCCTGTCCGTAAGCATACGGAATCATATATCACTTCTATTTGTACATAAGTATTATCATAGAAAAGGTGTTGCAACCTCCCTATTTGAGAATTTAGTAAAAGAGCTTAAGAATAAAGACGTTAATAAAATTACAGTAAATTCATCTCGTTACGGAATCCCTTTTTATTATAAAATGGGATTTCAGGGTTTAGATGTGGAACAAATAAAAAATGGTATTAGATACACACCCATGGAATATACGATTAAAGTGTAAGGTATTTTCTAACCATAGGATCTCTTAAGATACAAATGTTAAAATCAAGTTTATAATGAGGGAGTTTGTAATCCCCCCTCATTATAAATTAAATTTTAAATTCCTACTTCTTGAAAAGACATAATTGATTAAACATTCTAGTTTGGTTTATTGTTTTATTTGAAAATCTTCAATCATAAGAAATATCTTCTACGCCTTAAGCATATCTAATTATATTTCTATGGATTCATCTATTCCTTTTGTCTTATCAATATATTTCGCCTTATAGTCTTTAAATATAGTCATAAACACACCACTTAAAAGCAATAAGGCTATTGCATTGGGAATACACCATAAACCCGATACAACATCTACAATGGTCCAAATTAACTCCGGTGTTTTTCCAAGTGTAAAGAATCCCGGAATGATCCAAATGATTCTTAATAGGAATTTAACAGCTTTTGTTTTCTTTGGAAATATATAAAAGAAGGCTGATTCGTAATTCATCTCCCATCCTACCATTGTTGAAAAAGCAAAAAGCATAAGGCATATTGTAACTATCGCACTTCCAAAGGAACCATAAACATTAGAAAAGGCTGCCTGCGTTAATTGAACATCTTTTAAGCCACTTTGCCATATTTCCACGTTACTTGATAATATGATCAAAGCTGTAATGGTACAGACAACCAGGGTGTCAATAAATACTTCCAATGAACCATACATACCTTCTTTAAAAGGATGAGGTGTTTTAGCCGTTGCATGGGTTATCGCTGAAGATCCAAGACCTGCCTCATTAGAGAAGGTTCCACGTGCAGCCCCTTGTCTTACAGCTAAGGCCATTGTACTGCCGGCAAGTCCGCCAACAGCTGCAAAGGGCTTAAAGGCGTAAGTAAATATCATGCCAAAGGCTGCGGGAATATTTCTAAAATTGAATAACAGCACACCGATTCCTGCAACAACATACAGGACACACATGAGCGGTGTTAATTTCTCGCAAAACTTACCAATACCCTGTACGCCGCCAATTAGTACAATTCCGCATATGACAGCAGCTAAAGTTACTGTCACCCATGTTGGAACATGAAACGCACTGTTAATGGCACTAGACATTGCATAAGGCTGAACAAAAGCTGCGGTTCCAAGGCCACCAAATACTATGGTAAGAGAAAATAATACAGCTAAAGGCTTCCACTTTTTCCCCAGTCCTTTTTCTATGTAATACATAGGTCCGCCATAATATACACCATCTTCCCCTTGTACACGATAGTATTGGGCAAGGGTAACTTCTACGCATTTTGTAAGCATTCCAAAAATGGAAATAACCCACATCCAAAATACTGCTCCCGGTCCTCCTACAAAGATTGCAGTTGCAACACCTGATATATTAGCAGTTCCTACACATCCGGAAAGTGCAGTACTAACTGCTTGAAAAGGCGTTAATGTACCGTGCTCACCCACACCCTTTTTTGTAAATATCTCTCCAAGGGTATTTTTCATTATATGTTTAAAATATCTTATCTGAAGAAATTTAGTTTTAATTGCATACAATAATCCTACTGAAAATACAAGTATTAAAACAGGAGCACCCCAAAGCATACTACTAAGCCAGCCCAAAAACTCACTAAACGTTCCCATAAATTCCATCTCCTTTTTATAAGTTAAGATACTTGGTAAAAATCTAACTGTATATTAATGGTACAAAACATTATTTCATTAACGCCTTTAGAATAACATAATAGCAATCAGCAGCCCCCACTAATTGATTTATTTCAATATACTCATCCAGGGTATGTGCAAGGTTCTCCGGTGACGGCCCCATACCTATGGTCAGAATTCCCGCTTCTCCCGCGTAATGACTTGCATTAGTGCAGAAATTATATTGAGTTATCTTAGGATTATAACCATTCTTAATCAGCTCCGAATAACAATCCTGTATATATTCTTCATTTTCATCAAATAACCATCCCGGGAAGAAACGTTCACCTTTTATATCATTCCCGGTATAGCATCGTTCGCTTCCTACAGCATAAGAAACTTTTGCATCCAGCTGTGAATCTCCTGCCATTAATTCCTCCAGCAACATCTGTATTGGCACAAGTACACTTTCTTTCGTTTCTCCTACCAATAGCCTTCTGTCAAAAGTTGCTCTGCAATATTCCGGAACTACAGATGCTCCCGGGTATGGACTGGATTTAATATCTGTCAATTCTAAAATACCATATCCTAACTTCTCTTGATAATTTGGTTTAAGTTCTTGAACAGCGGATATTATGTTTGCCATCTTATATACTGCATTTATTCCTTTCTCAGGATTTGCTGAATGTGCGGGTTTTCCAAAAGTTTCAATGACTATTTCAGCCCGGCCCCGTTGTCCAACTTTTAAATTTAATTCACTGGCCTCGCCGATTACTACGTAATCCGGCTTTGTAAGTTCACTTATCTTCCTGGCTGCTACACCCTCAAAACATTCTTCATGAACTACACCTGCAACATAGATATCACCTGCAAAATCTTTCTCTGTATCTTCTGCGAAAAAACTGGCTGCACAAGCCATGGCAGCCAATGCACCTTTCATATCGGAAGTACCTCTTCCATATATTTTACCATCCTCAATTTCTCCTGCAAAAGGATCATGTTTCCAGTCTTCCCTGTTATTAACCGGTACCGTATCCATATGACCGTCAAATAAAAGTGCTTTTCCCGGACGTTTCCCTTTAATATGCCCAATGGTATTTCCGTAATCATCTACTATAATTTCGTCAAACTTAAATTTTTTAAATCCTTCCTGTAATCTTTTAGAAACATTTTCTTCTTCCCCTGAATAACTTCTCTCCCTAACAAGTGTGCGGCATAATTCAACAACTTCTTCTTTCCTTTTTTCTGTCAACACAAAAATATCCTCCTGATGTAATATTTATATTCTGTTCACGTTTACTGGTAATGAATACCGATAAATACTCTTAGTGTTAATTTTCTCCTTTCTAGTCAATTATTTTCCGTTTGCGATATGCGATATATCGCGTATTGCATATTGCGATTATAGCAAAAAAAAAGACTTGTGTCAATATTAACGACAAAGTCTTCTATAACAATATTTTTTTGTTTATTATTCACAATGCAATTTATATTTTACTTTCATCCACTTTCTCCAAGCTTCTTTCCATAACGTAACGCCAATGGTATTTCATCAGTGAAGAGGCTTTTAAAGAATCCCTTTCTCGAATTGCATCCAATATTTCACGGTGCTGTTTTACAGATGTTTTTCTCATGGTATCAAATTGAAAATAATGATATTTTATACGTTCCGTATGTATAATTAGCATTTGAGAGAATTCCGTTATATATTCGTTATCGGCAATATGCAAAATCAATTTATGAAATGCAGAATCACATGATATGGCAGCTTCCACATCCATATTCTCATTTGCTTTAAGAAAATCTGTATAAATATCTTCCAGATTCCGGAAATTATCATCCGTCATCTTTATGCATGCCAGTTCTGTTGCCAGACCCTGTATCTCTGCTAACGGTAAATAGCATTTTTCAAGATCGCTTTTATCAATCTCCGTTACAATAGTGGCTTTTCCAGGAGTAACTTCTATTAACTTCTGGGTTTCCAGCATAAGCAACGCCTCTCTAACCGGCGTCCGGCTTACGGAAAAATGGTCCGCCAATTCACTGACATTTAATTTTTCACCCGGTTTTAACTCCCCATGAACAATCCAATCGCAAATAACCTGATATATCTTACTCTTTGCTGAATCTCTAGGTATGAAGTCATTATTATTTGGAATTGGCAATTTCTCTTCCCCCTTTTAATAAAACAAATTTCCAAATAAAACATGGCAAATTAAAAGCAGCCACGTCATATCCATTTATTGTATATTATTATATCATTGCGTAATACTTTGTCAAGCTGTGATATTGCGTCATCCTTTATCTATGATATTGTTTCACCCTTTATCATCTGAGCACAAATTCAACAAAGCTGAATTTATCTACTCTGTTGAATTTATGTTTAAACTCAGAATGAATAAAGATAAATCTAAAGATCTATAATGTAAAGTTATTGTACTTTTTCTACTCCAAGGGTTACATCCTCACCGTTTAAGTTCCATTCTTTTGTATATCCCTTTGCATTATCTAAAACAATATCATCCGCCATTACTTCCGATTTAATCTCTTCTGCATTTTTCTCCATAATGGTCTTGATTTTATCATTTCCTGCCTGAGATACTACGATGTGGTCCATAACTTCAAAACCGGCATCTTTTCTCATAGTCTGGATCTTACTGATGATTTCTCTTACAAAACCTTCTTCAATAAGTTCCGGACTTAGCTGGGTATCTAAAACTACAGTAACGCCATTATAAGAATCGGATATAAAGCCTTCCATCTGAGCAGTTTCAATTAGTAAATCATCTTTTTCCAGGAACGCTTCATTTCCTTCTAATACTACTTTTAGTCCTCCGGTAGCATTAATTTCGTCCATAGCTTTGTTGCCATCTACTTCAGCAAGGATTTGTTTTATTTGTCCGATATGTTTACCAAACTTAGGCCCTAAAGTTTTTAACTGAGGTTTAAAACTGTAGGAAGTGAAGTTTCTAACATCATCAGTAAAGGTTACCTTCTTTACATTTAATTCATCTTCAATGATTTCAGTAAAAAATGCAGGTAATCCTTTTACGCTGTTTCCTGCTTCATCAGTGTAAATAAAATCAGATTTTACATACATATTTCCAATTGGCTGTCTGTTCTTAATATTGGCTGTATTTCTGCAGGAACGTCCAAGTACAACGATTTCAAGAAGTTCTTCCATATTCTTTTCAAGTTCTTTATCAATATGCGCTTCGTTGTAGGTTGGATATAAACATAAATGAATACTTTCCGGTGCAGTTTTATCCACGTTTAAAACTAAATTACGATAAATATCCTCTGTCATAAACGGAATATAAGGTGCAGACACTTTTGCCAATGTAACAAGAGCAGTATAAAGTGTCATATAGGCATTGATCTTATCTTGTTCCATTCCCTTTGCCCAGAAGCGCTCCCTGCTTCGTCTTACGTACCAGTTACTTAATTCATCAGCGAAATCGTCAAGTACTCTGGCACCCTCTGTAATTTTATAATTTTCAAGATATTCATCCACTGTCTTAACTACGGTATTTAACTTAGATAGCAGCCATTTATCCATAACGGGCAGTTTATCGTAATCTAAGGTATATTTAGTAGGATCAAATTCATCTATGTTAGCATATAGCACATAGAATGCATAAGTGTTCCAGAAGGTTCCCATGAATTTCCTCTGGCCTTCTGTTACAGCACCCCCGAAGAAACGGTTAGGAAGCCACAAGGCACTGTTAATAGAGAAATACCAGCGAATGGCGTCAGCACCGTACTCTGACAATGCATCAAATGGATCTACCGCATTCCCTTTGGACTTAGACATCTTCTGTCCATTCTCATCCTGAACGTGACCAAGAACGATTACATTCTTAAAGGAAGACTTATTAAAAATCAGTGTGGAAATTGCCAATAAGGAGTAGAACCATCCTCTTGTCTGGTCAACTGCTTCACTAATAAAGTCTGCTGGGAAATTAGCATCAAATAATTCTTTATTTTCAAACGGATAATGCCACTGTGCAAACGGCATGGAACCGGAGTCAAACCAACAGTCAATAACCGGTTTTACTCTTTGCATTTCCTTACCGCACTCCGGGCATTTGATGGTAACTTCATCAATAAACGGTCTGTGTAGTTCAATATCCTCAGGACAGTTATCGGACATGGCTTTTAATTCAGCTATGCTTCCGATTGCATGTCTGTGTCCGTCTTCACATTCCCAAATATTTAAAGGCGTACCCCAGTAACGGTCACGGCTGATACCCCAGTCCTGTACATTCTTAATCCAGTCACCGAAACGTCCTTTTCCGATAGTATCCGGCATCCAGTTAATCGTATTATTATTAGCAATTAGGTCATCTTTGACTGCTGTCATCTTAATGAACCAGGAATCTCTTGCATAATAGATTAACGGAGTATCGCATCTCCAGCAGTGTGGATAACTATGCTCAAATTTTAAAACCTTAAATAACAAACCTTTTTCTTTTAACTTTTTCATGATGCCTTCATCGGCTTTTTTGCAGAACATTCCTGCAAAATCAGTTACTTCCGGTTTGAATTCGCCTTTTGCATCCACCAGTTGTACAAATGGCAGATCATATCTGTTACCAACATTGGCATCGTCTTGACCGAAAGCAGGTGCAATATGAACTACACCAGTACCATCTGTTAAAGTTACATAAGTATCGCAAGTTACATAGTAAGCTTTTTTATCCGGTGTAACATAATCAAATAATGGCTCATATTCTTTGTATTCCAAGTCTGTTCCTACATAAGTTTCAATTATGGTATACTCGCCTTCAATTACGGATAGAAGGGCTTCTGCCAGGATATACTTTTCAGTCTTTACAGATACTTTATCTTCATCTTTACTATCTGCTTTAATAATATTGCCCTTGCTGTTTAAGTTTACCTCTGCTTTTACGTAAGTTTCATTGGGGTTTACGCAAAGTGCTACGTTAGAAGGAAGTGTCCAGGGAGTAGTTGTCCAAGCTAGAATATACTCGTCGTCTGCTCCTTTTACTTTAAATTTAGCAATTGCTGATTTTTCTTTTACATCTTTATAGCCTTGTGCTACTTCGTGACTGGATAAAGGTGTTCCACATCTTGGGCAGTAAGGTACAATCTTAAAGCCTTTATATAATAATCCCTTTTCCCAAATTTGCTTTAAAGCCCACCACTCGGATTCAATAAAGTCATTTTCATAAGTTACATATGGATCCTCCATATCCGCCCAGTAACCTACTGTACCGGAGAAGTCTTCCCACATACCTTTGTATTTCCATACACTTTCCTTACACTCATGAATAAATGGAGCCAGGCCATATGCTTCAATCTGCTCTTTTCCGTCCAGACCCAATTTCTTCTCCACTTCCAGTTCAACCGGAAGTCCATGTGTATCCCAGCCTGCTTTACGTAGTACATTATAGCCTTTCATAGTTCTATATCTGGGGATAATGTCCTTAACGACTCTTGTTAAAACATGACCGATATGGGGCTTACCATTGGCAGTTGGCGGTCCGTCATAAAAGGTATAAGTCTTACCTTTTTTTCTTTCTTCTACTGTTTTTTTGAAAATATCATTATCTTTCCAAAACTTTAAAACATCTTTCTCACGTTCAACAAAGTTTAAATTGGTTGATACTTTATTGTACATTGAATTACCTCCTTTTATAATACAATCCGCTAATACTTTAGCAGCTAATATCGCTTAACACAGCAGCTGCAACACTGTTACTGCTACTAAAAAAGCTCCCATCCATAAACAGGATGAGAGCATGTTTGCTTCATTGTACCACCTATTTACATACGTACTTTGTGGTTTAACCTGACTCCAATATACCTTATATAAGAGCCTGCTGTCAGTTTTGACCACATCAAGTTTTAATATGCTTCCATATAACGGTGGACACCGGCGCAGCTTACTTATCCCAGGATTTTCAGCTTACAACTTAGGAGTGATTTTCAGAATCTGCTACTTGTGTTAGACTTTCACCTTCTCTAACTCGCTTTGCCTTTCGCTAAAAAATTCTTACTGTCTCCATCACTGTTTTTGTGATTTTTAATTTGTATTGTGTTTATGATAGTATAGAAATTTCTAATTGTCAATGACATTTTTAAACAATTAAAACATATTCTTATGGTAATGGTGTTACCGTTGGTTCCAGTATTTCATTTCCATTGGGATCTGCCGGAATCTCAGTTCCTCCTTCTGGATCGCCATTGGGATCGGGTGAAGGAGTTGGAGACGGAGTTGTGCTTTCTCCCTCTTCCGGTTCCTGACCGGAATTCGGATCTTCACTTTCCTCTTCCTTGCCAGTATTATCTTTATCCTTATTGGAATCTTCTTTGGAACCGTCTTTTATATCATCTTTGCCGGTATTATTTCCATTGTTTTTATCTTTATCCGTCTTATCTTTATCGGTCTTGTTTTTATCCTTATCCGTTTTGGAATCTTCTTCTTTATCGTCCTTTTCTTTATCTTTGTCTTCAGCTTCCGTATCTTCTTTTTCCTCTTCTTTTTTAGGAACTGCAGGAGTTACTACAGGTTTCTTCTTCACATCATCTAAATCAATTCCATAGTCCACCAAATTATCATAGCTGATGGAATCAGAATAATCAAAAGAAGGTTCGAAGCCATAATATTCTTCTAAAGTTAAATCATTTTTATAAATAAATGTTGCCAGATCTTTACCTACATATCGTATGTGCCAAGGTTCATATGAATATCCCGTAATTTTTGATTTTCCTTCCGGAAAACGTATTATGTAACCATAATGGTGGGCATTTTCCGCCAACCATTTTCCTTCCGTAGTTTCTCCAAAGGAACTGTCTAATCGGTAGTTTACCGATTTTGATGAAACATCTATGGATAAGCCGGTCTGATGTTCACTATATCCTGGAACAGCAGAATATTTGGAAGTATGGTCCATACCTTTTGTACGTACATTATTGGTAAATATCTCATATTGTCTTTGGTAAGAACGATATCCGGACACACCGCAAAGCATAATGTTTTCTTTAGATGCAGCATCAAATAACTCTTCCAATGCTTTTGCTGCCTCAGATCTCATTTGCTTTTTTTCATCAAAATACTGAAAGTTAAAATATACATTAGGTATTACAAGATCTTCCGGAATATACTCTGCCGGAAGACACAGTTCCTTGTTTACAAGGGCTGTAATACTGTCTGGTGTAGTATCTAATTTAGCTGGTACGGTAAAAACCACATCTTCTCTGGATTTCTCCAAGTTGTCATCCTCCGATTTATTTTGGGAGTTTATATAATCATATTCTGATTTAGAATCAGAATCTTTATCATCAAAATAATGCTCATATGCAAAGGTCGCTTCACTGGCCTGTGACAGAAACGCAATTGATGCATAAGATAAGGTAATTATAATAGCAACAGGAGCACCCACGATTACTACTCTTCTCATTAGTCTTTTTTTTCTTCTCTTCATAGTTGCACCTCAAACAATCATTCATCTAACAACATGTGGCCATTTTTAAATATATTATACCACACATAGTCTAAAAATCTACATAAATGTAAAAAATAGTACATAATTTTCACTTCTTAATTATGTCCATTTTCATTATTAATGCTGTTTAACAACTGATGCTTCATTTGATAAAGGTCGATAGATAAATCCACATAAACATTGTGAGGATTCACCAAACGCCTTGTTTCATCCCATAAAGTATCCAATTCTTTTTGGCAGTAAGCTCTAATATCCATAACTGACGGAGAGGTATATACACATTCTCCATTTATAAATATTGGAACCAAAAGTTCTCTTAATGTATAAGAACCACCCTTAAGATTGGTTTTCTTCCATGTGGCTACAGGATCAAAAAGTCTCAAGGTTTCATTTTCTGAGTAACTTTCACATGTTAATGCAATAAGATCCGCTTTTACTTTTCCGCTTTCTTTTTCATAGACACGATATATGGTTTTATCTCCCGGATTGGTAATCTTCCATGGATTTTCAGATAGCTTAATCTTGGGAATAAACCTACCATCCTTTTCTATGGCAGCTAATTTATAGACACCGCCGAAAGCCGGACAGTCCTTTGAAGTAATCAGATTTGTACCAACACCCCAGGAGTTTATTGCCGCACCTTGGGTTTTTAATGAGTCAATTAAATATTCATCCAAATCACTGGAGGCTACAATAGCAGCATCGGTAAATCCCGCTTCATCCAGCATTTTTCTTGCCCGTTTGGAAAGGTAAGCCAAGTCACCGCTATCCAGACGGATACCATATAATTTTGGCATCCTACCTGCCTCTTTTAATTCCTTGAATACTTTAATTGCATTGGGTACGCCGGAACGAAGAGTATCATAAGTATCTACCAAAAGTGTTGCATTACTTGGATAAAGCTCTGCATATATTCGGAAAGCTGTTAATTCGTCTTCAAAACTCATAATCCAGCTGTGAGCATGAGTTCCAAGAGCCGGAACATTAAAATATTTGGCACATAATACATTACTGGTACCAATACAGCCTCCAATCACCGCTGCTCTTGCTCCTAATGTACCTGCATCCGGTCCCTGGGCACGTCTAAGGCCAAATTCCATAACCCCGTCACCTTGTGCAGCATAACATACACGGGAAGCTTTTGTAGCAATCAGACTCTGATGGTTAATAATATTTAGTACCGCCGTCTCAATTAACTGCGCCTCCATAATAGGAGCAATAACCTTAACTAAAGGCTCCATAGGGAAAATAACTGTGCCTTCAGGAATTGCATAAATATCTCCCGTAAAATGAAATTTAGTCAAATAATTCAGAAAATCTTCATCAAATATCTTCAGACTTCTTAAATAAGTTATATCTTCCTCATCAAAATGAAGATTCTTTATATATTCAATAACCTGCTCCAAACCGGCGCAGATGGCATAACCGCTGTCTGACGGATTGGTTCGGTAGAAAACATCAAAAATTACTCTATCATTGGTATTGTTTTTAAAATAACCCTGCATCATTGTTAATTCATAGAAATCAGTTAATAAAGTTAAGTTTTCTTTTCCCATGTTACTACTCCTTCGATTCGGACTCTCAATCATTGTGACTTTCTCATTTGCTTGTTGTATTGCACTTTTCTCACTCTGTTATATTATGAACAATAAACATGTTCATAATCCTGTCTTTCCACTTGAAATATGCAAGTAAACTTGCATACTTTTCATTCCATTCTATTATACTATGAACAAAAAACATGTCATAATCTTGACACTTCACTTGAAATATGCGGAGAAGCATGCAAATGCCTCATTCCGTTTTTATTATATCATGAACTTAAAGCGTGTTCATGATCTTGGCACTCCAATCGGTATTTACATGCAAGCATGTAAATACCTCATTCCGTTTTTATTATATCATGAACTTAAAGCGTGTTCATGATCTTGGCAC